>NZ_CP012752.1:0-301136 GCF_001302585.1 Kibdelosporangium phytohabitans
CCACCTCCCGCCAACGGGCAGGCGTCGCGCCTGCCCGTTTCGCATGACCAGAGCAGCCGTGCCCGGACCCGAGCCCGCCCGAGGGTGACCGGTCCGCCCCGGACCGCCGAACGCGAAGTTTTCTGGCACCACCCCTGAGCCCGACCACCCACCCAGAAAACTCCACACCGGCCGTCCGTACCGCATGCGTTCACCTCGCCCCGGCGTCCCGTTGCAGCTGCGGCACCGAACGCCCGGCGCAAACGCTTGCCATGAACCCGGCTGTCCCGGGGCGATCCGAGACCGCTCGATCGGGACCCTGGCCCCACCGGGCAACGCCGACATCTTTCTGCGAGGGTCCGAGCTTGAGCCACCTCACTGCCGGAGAAAACTTCCGGCACACGGCCCGGGCCCGGAGGTGGCGCGGATGCCGAACGCTCGACGGCCACACCTGGTGACGGGTGCGCGCTCCGCCCCATGATCTTCGGCCGATCACGCGCCAGGCCTTAGTCCTTCGGACAGGGGAACTCGACCGAGCCGCACCGGGCAGCCGGGTTTCTGCCGACCCCCGTCGCCCCGGTCGCGCGGCTCCCCAGAAAGATCAGCCAGGAACTCCGTGCCGGCTCGGCCTCGCTCCTGGCGGCCGTCATCGGGACGGGCACCGGCCAAGGTTTCTGCCGAACCGCTCGGCCCGGGCCGCCCCCTCCTCCAGAAAGGACGGGCCGCCCCGACGGGGCCGCCGGGTTTCTCCCGACCCCGTCGGTCGAGGCGGCTACCCCATCCAGAAAGATCACGACTCGCACGGACCGGCCGCCCGGGCACGCGGGGGCCGATCGCCGGATTCGCATCTTTTCTCCCAGCGCTCGCGGTCCAACCGACCCGGTCCGGCAGAAAACTTCCGGCGACCGCGCGTCGTCGCGCCACCCCGGCGACCTGGGAAACGCGCGCAGGCGACTTCGTGGGCCGGTCGCACGACATCGGAGTTATCCACAGGTGTGGACATCGCTGTGGTTGGCTTCGACCAGCCCCGATGGTCGACTCATCCACAGGATCGGCCAAGATCATCCACGGTCTCGGGTCGCCGCGACCCGTCTCGATGCGGCGCTGTGGTGCGTGTGCCACCGCTGTGCGGGTGGTCGGCGGTATGGGCTCTGACCAGGGGAAACAGAAAACCGGTCGGGCTGGGCGGAGCGCTCGCCGGGATCCGCGGCCGGACGGGTGATCGTCAGTCCGCTCCGCGTGTCTGCGCCGCCGTGACCTGCGCGGAGTCGATGATCTGCGGTGCGCGGCGGCGCTGTCCGGGTCGATCGGGCCGCGAACTTTTCTGGGGCTGTGGAGAGTTGTCCACAGCCCCAAAAACTTGTCCGGCGGGTCTCCGCGGGCCGCTCGGCATCACCCGACGGGGCGATTCGCGTCACTTCTCACCATTCACAGCCCCTGGGCATGGATCGACCCACATCTGGGGATGAGCCTGTGGACAACTGGCACATTGTGTGGACGGATTGAGGCCGGTCGAGAGTTGTACACCGCCGATCGGGTCTATCCACCGATCACGTCCCGTGGTCTTCCACAGTCCGACGCGGCGCTCCACCTGCGCGGACGCCGGGTATCCACACAACCCACAGGACTTATCTCTGTCACTGTTTTGTTCTCTTCAAGGAATCAACAGAACAAAAACAGGGCCGTGGATGGTTGAGGACAACTGGCTCGCGACAAAAGCCGACGGGCCAAGCCCCGGATGACGAGACCGCCCGGCACGCCGTACGGTTGGAGCCTCTGCACCTCGAGGTGAGTCACTCCGGGGATCAACAGGTCGAGTCTGAAAGGACCTCCATGAAGATCCGCGTCGAGCGCGACGGTCTCGCCGACGCCGTCGCCTGGGTCGCGCGCAGCCTCCCGTCCAGGCCTCCCGTCCCCGTCCTTGGCGGTGTTCTGCTTGACGCAGGCTCGCCGGACGCCGAAGGCGAAGCACTGACCATCTCCGGTTTCGACTACGAGGTGTCGGCAACGGTCGGTGTCCCGGCGACGATCGCCGACGGCGGCCGCACCCTTGTCTCCGGCCGGCTGCTCGCCGACATCACTAAGGCGCTGCCGAACCAGCCGGTGGAGATCGCGGTCGACGGCGCGCGCGTCTCGATCACCTGTGGCAGTGCGCGGTTCAGCCTGCCGACCATGCCGGTCGAGGACTACCCCCAGCTGCCGCCGATGCCGCCGCACGCGGGCGAGCTCACCGGTGAGGTGTTCGGCCAGGCCGTCGCCCAGGTCGCGATCGCGGCCGGCCGCGACGACACGCTCCCGATGCTGACGGGTGTCCGCGTCGAGATCAGTGGCGAGACGCTCACCCTCGTGGCCACCGACCGCTTCCGGTTGGCGATGCGCGAGTTCACGTGGAAGCCGTCCGGCGACGTCGAGGACGCGGCGGTGCTCGTGCCCGCGCGAACGCTCGCCGACGCGGCCAAGTCGCTTGGCACCGCGGGCAAGACAGTCGAGCTCGCGCTCTCGTCGAGTGACGGTCTGCTCGGTCTGTCGGGCACCGGCCGTCGGGCGACCACCCGGTTGCTCGACGCGGAGTTCCCGCGCTACCGCCAGTTGCTGCCGAGCGAGCAGACGTCGAACGCGATCATCGAGGTGTCCCCGCTCGTCGAGGCGATCAAGCGCGTGTCGCTGGTCGCCGAGCGCGGAACCCAGGTGCGGCTCGAGTTCACCGGCGGTGGCCTGAAGCTGTCGGCGGGCGGCGACGACGAGGGCAGCGCCGAGGAAGAGCTGCCCGTGCAGTACGAAGGCGAACCGGTCACCATCGCTTTCAACCCGGGTTACCTGCAGGACGGTCTCGGCGCGTTGCACACCGACCGCGCCGAACTGTCCTTCACGACACCGAACCGGCCCGCGCTCATCAAACCGGTCAACGAGAACGGCGAAGTGGTCGCCGGGTACCTGTACCTGCTTATGCCCGTGCGCCTGCCGGGTTGATCTAGGGGAGAACACCGTGCAGCTCGGGCTCGTCGGCCTCGGCCGAATGGGTTTCAACATGCGCGAGCGCCTTCGCAAAGGCGGTCACGAGGTCATCGGCTACGACCGGAACCCGGATGTCACCGACGCCGAATCGCTCGCCGATCTGGTGGGCAAACTCGATGCGCCTCGGGCGATCTGGGTGATGGTCCCGGCTGGCGACCCGACCCGGCAGACCGTCGAGGAGCTCGGATCGCTGTTGACGCAAGGCGATCTGGTGATCGACGGCGGCAACTCGAAGTACACCGAGGACCAGCGCAACGCCGCGATGCTAGCCGAGAAGGGCATCGACTACTTGGACGTCGGTGTGTCCGGCGGTGTGTGGGGTCTGGAGAACGGCTACGGCCTGATGGTCGGTGGCACAGCCGAGAACGTCGAGCGGCTGCTGCCGATCTTCGACACGCTTCGCCCGGAGGGCCCGCGCGAGGAAGGCTTCGCGCACGCGGGCCCGATCGGCGCGGGGCACTACGCGAAGATGGTGCACAACGGCATCGAGTACGGCTTGATGCAGGCGTACGCCGAAGGCTTCGAACTGCTCGACACCGCCAAGATCGTCGAAGACGTGCCCGCGGTGGTCAAGGCCTGGCAGCGCGGAACCGTTGTGCGGTCGTGGTTGCTCGACTTGTTGGTGCGCGCGCTCGACTCCGACCCCGAGCTCGACGACCTCCGCGGTTACGTGGAGGACTCCGGCGAAGGCCGGTGGACCGTGGCGGAAGCGATCGACAACGCGGTACCCGCGCCGGTTATCTCGGCCGCGCTGTTCGCGCGATTCGCTTCGCGGCAACCGGATTCGCCCGCGATGCGGGCGGTTGCCTCGCTGCGCGCGCAGTTCGGCGGGCACGCGGTGCAGAAAGCCGGACCGACTTCGGGATCCGGCAGCACGCAGGCGTAGGTGTACGTCCGGCAGCTGCAGGTCGTCGACTTCCGCTCGTGGAAGCAGGCGGACCTGACCTTCGAACCCGGGCCGTGCGTGCTCGTCGGCGCGAACGGCCAGGGTAAGACCAACCTGGTCGAGGCAATCGGTTACACCGCAACGCTTGGTTCACACCGGGTGTCGACGGACGCGCCGATGATCCGGCACGGCGCCCAGCGCGCGGTCGTGCGCACAGCGGTCGTCAACGAAGGCCGCGAGCTCACGATCGAACTGGAAATCACGTCGGGCAAAGCGAACCGGGCTCGCGTGAACCGCGGACCCGTGCCGCGGCCGCGTGATGTGCTCGGGATTCTGCGCACTGTGCTGTTCGCGCCGGAGGATCTGGCGTTGGTGCGCGGCGATCCCGGTGAGCGCCGTCGTTTTCTCGACGACCTGCTCGTGTTGCGTGCGCCGCGGTACGCCGGTGTCCGCTCGGACTACGAAAGAGTTCTGCGGCAACGCAACGCGTTGCTCAAGACGGCGGGTGCCGCGCGTCGCGCCGGATCGAAGGGCGACATCGCGACGCTCGACGTGTGGGACGGTCACCTCGCCACGCACGGCGGGCAACTCCTCGCCGCGCGGCTCGATCTCGTCGCGGACCTCGCGCCGCACGTGCTGGCCGCGTACGCGGGAGTTGCAGGAAGTGACAACGGCACGCCCGCGACTGTTTCGTACAAGTCGTCGATCGCGGAGAACCTCGAACCGGGTTACGGAACGCCGGGTGGCGAGCGCGCTGATCCCGAAGCGGTGGCGGACGCGCTGCTCGCGGCGATGGCGGCGAGCCGGTCGCAGGAACTGGAACGCGGT
Organism: Kibdelosporangium phytohabitans; assembly: GCF_001302585.1. GTDB lineage: Bacteria > Actinomycetota > Actinomycetes > Mycobacteriales > Pseudonocardiaceae > Kibdelosporangium > Kibdelosporangium phytohabitans. The sequence continues at coordinate 4,709 of NZ_CP012752.1, forward strand.
GTCAGCCTCGTCGGTCCGCACCGCGACGAGCTCGAGCTGGTCCTGGGGGAGGCGCCGGCCAAGGGGTACGCGAGTCACGGCGAGTCGTGGTCATACGCGTTGGCTCTGCGGTTGGCGGCCTACGAGCTGCTGCGCGACGAGGGGTCCGAGCCGGTGCTCGTGCTGGACGACGTCTTCGCTGAGCTCGACCGGCGCCGCCGGTCGCGACTCGCCGAAGTGGCCGCCGCCGCCGAACAGGTCCTGATCACGGCCGCGGTGGCGGAGGATGTGCCCGGCGAGTTGGCCGGGACGCGGTTCTCGGTCGCGGACGGGGAGGTACACCGTGCGGGATGACGATGAGCAACCGAAGATCACCCCTAGTGGCGTGACCCGTCCCACATCTGGGGACAACTCTGTGGATAGTGTGGATAACACAGTGACCACGAGCGGTTCGAACACCACTGACTCGGACATTTCGCCCACAGCGACCCCTCTTTCGGGGGATGGTGGAACGGACGCCGACCGTGTTCTCCGTGGCTCGGACCTCGCCCGCGCCGCGCTGCAGGCCGCCAAGGAAGCAGCCGGGAACAAGCGCAAGGCGCAGAGCACCAAGGGCAAGATCCCGCACACCGGGTCACGCAGGCGCCGCCGCTGGTCAGGGGCGGGTGCCGACAGCCGGGATCCGCAGAAATTCGGCGCACTTCTGGGTAAAATCGCAGCTGAGCGCGGGTGGCACGACCAGCTGGCCAACGGCGAGGTGTTCGGCCGGTGGACCGCGATCGTCGGTGCCGAGATCGCCGAGCACGCCAAGCCGATGTCGCTGCGCGACGGCGAGCTGACCGTGCAGGCGTCTTCAACCGCATGGGCGACCCAGTTGCGGTTGCTGCAACGCCAGCTGCTGGCGAAGATCGCCAAGGGTGTGGGTGACGGCGTGGTCAAACGCCTGAAGGTGCACGGTCCCGCCGCACCGAGCTGGCGGTACGGACCGAGGCACGTGGCCGGGCGTGGGCCGCGTGACACTTATGGCTAACCTGAGCCTCTGAACCTGTCTTTCGGCCGGTCCCACTTGCCGAACTTCACGGTATGACGTCTGTGAGCAATCTAGAGGTGTCCTAAGGGCGGTTCTGACGAGCTCTACCAGTAAGATGTAGAGGGGATCAGAACCAGGCCCGTCCAGGCCTCGGCGAGACGAGGAGAACCCACGCCCGTGGCAGCCAATGAGAACGGTAAGAGTTACGGCGCCGAGTCCATCTCCGTGCTCAAGGGTCTGGAAGCCGTGCGCCTCCGACCGGGTATGTACATCGGCTCGACCGGCGAACGAGGTCTGCACCACCTGATCTGGGAGGTCGTGGACAACTCCGTCGACGAGGCGATGGCGGGGTACGCGACCAAGGTCGAGGTCACCCTGCTTGCGGACGGTGGCGTGCGCGTCGACGACGACGGCCGTGGCATCCCCGTCGCCGAGCAGCCGGAGGAGAAGCGCTCCGCGCTCGAGGTCGTCATGACCGTCCTGCACGCGGGTGGCAAGTTCGACAGCGACAGCTACGCGGTGTCCGGTGGTCTGCACGGTGTCGGTATCTCCGTGGTGAACGCGCTGTCGAAACGCCTCGAAGCTGTCGTGAAGCGCGACGGCCACGTCTGGGCGCAGAGCTACCGCGACTCCGAGCCGGTCGCACCGATCAGCCAGGGCGAGGCGACCGAGGAGACGGGCACCTCGATCACCTTCTGGCCAGACCCCCAGATCTTCGAGACGGTCACCTTCAACGCCGAGACAGTGGCCCGGCGCCTGCAGGAGATGGCGTTCCTGAACAAGGGGCTGACGATCGTCCTGCGCGACGAGCGCGTCTCCGAGGAGGAGACAGTCGAGGACGCCGAGGGCCAGCCCGCGCGGATCAAGGAGCGGACCTACCACTACCCGGGCGGGCTCGAGGACTTCGTCAAGCACATCAACCACGCGCGCGAGGCCGTGCACAAGTCGGTCATCGCGTTCGAGGCCAAGGGCACTGGTCTCGAGGTCGAGGTCGCGATGCAGTGGAACACCGGCTACTCCGAGTCGGTCTACACCTTCGCCAACACGATCAACACGCCCGAGGGCGGTACGCACGAGGAAGGCTTCCGTGCCGCGCTGACCCGTGTCGTCAACGTGTACGCGCGTGACAAGAAGATGCTCAAGGAGAAGGACACGAACCTCACGGGTGAGGACATCCGCGAGGGACTCGCCGCGATCGTGTCGATCAAGCTCGCCGAGCCGCAGTTCGAGGGGCAGACCAAGCAGAAGCTGGGCAACACCGAGGCGAAGACCTTCGTGCAGCAGACCTGCAACGAGCAGCTGGCGCACTGGTTCGAGGCCAACCCGGCGGACGCCAAGACGATCGTGACCAAGGCGGTGTCCTCGGCACAGGCCCGCATCGCGGCGCGCAAGGCCAAGGAACTCGTCCGCCGCAAGGGCGCGCTGGACATCGGCGGCCTGCCGGGCAAGCTGAAGGACTGCCGTTCCACCAACCCGGAGGAGTGCGAGCTCTACATCGTGGAGGGTGACTCCGCGGGTGGCTCGGCCAAGGAAGGCAGGGACTCGAAGTTCCAGGCGATCCTGCCGATCCGGGGCAAGATCATCAACGTCGAGAAGGCCCGTATCGACCGGGTGCTCAAGAACACCGAGGTCCAGTCGCTGATCACCGCGCTGGGCACCGGCATCTACGACGAGTTCGACGTGTCGAAGGTGCGCTACCACAAGATCGTGCTGATGGCTGACGCCGATGTGGACGGTCAGCACATCCGGACGCTCCTGCTGACGCTGCTGTTCCGCTTCATGCGCCCGCTGATCGAAGCCGGTCACGTGTACCTCGCCCAGCCGCCGCTCTACAAGATCAAGTGGCAGCGCGGTGTCGAGCCGGAGTTCGCCTACTCCGACCGCGAGCGCGACGGGCTGATCGAGCAGGGCCTGGCCGCGGGCAAGAAGCTCGGCAAGGACGACAACATCCAGCGCTACAAGGGTCTCGGCGAGATGAACGCCGACGAGCTGTGGGAGACCACAATGGACCCGGCCAACCGGATCCTGATCCAGGTCACCCTTGACGACGCGGCCACCGCGGACGAGCTGTTCAGCGTGCTGATGGGTGAGGACGTGGAAGCCCGCAGGTCCTTCATCACCCGCAACGCCAAGGGAGTTCGCTTCCTTGACGTCTGACGTGGCGGATCTGTCTGCCCGAGTCGCGGCGGTTCAGGAAATGGGCGCTGACGTGCGATCGCTTGAAAGGAACAACCAGTCGTGACCGAGACGACTCTGCCGCCGCCGGAGCGGGACCGCATCGAGCCGCGTGACATCCAGCAGGAGATGCAGAACTCCTACGTCGACTACGCGATGAGCGTGATCGTCGGCCGTGCGCTGCCCGACGTGCGTGACGGTTTGAAGCCGGTGCACGTCCGCGTCCTGTACTCGATGTACGACTCCGGCTTCCGCCCGGAGCGCGGGTACGTGAAGTGCTCGCGTGTCGTCGGCGACGTGATGGGTAACTACCACCCCCACGGCGACTCGGCCATCTACGACACCCTGGTCCGCATGGCCCAGAGCTGGGCGCTGCGCTACCCGCTGGTCGACGGCCAGGGCAACTTCGGCTCGCCGGGCAACGACCCCGCCGCCGCCATGCGGTACACCGAGGCGCGCCTGACTCCGTTGGCCATGCACATGCTGGCCGACATCGAGGAAGACACCGTCGACTTCCGCGCCAACTACGACGGCCGCACCCAGGAACCCGTTGTCCTGCCGTCGCGCGTGCCGAACCTGTTGATCAACGGCAGCTCCGGCATCGCGGTCGGCATGGCGACCAACATCCCGCCGCACAACCTCCGCGAGGTCGCGGACGGAGTCGTGTGGGCGCTGGAGAACTGGGAAGCGTCGGAGGACGAAACCCTCGCGGCGCTGATGACCCGCATCAAGGGGCCGGACTTCCCCACGCACGGCCTGATCCTCGGCACCTCCGGGATCGAGGACGCGTACCGCACCGGCCGAGGCTCGGTCCGGATGCGCGCCGTCGTCGAGGCCGAAGAGGACGCCAAGGGCCGCACGATCCTCGTCGTCACCGAACTCCCGTATCAGGTCAACCCGGACAACCTGATCGAGAACATGGCCGCGCTCGTCCGGGACGGCAAGATCACCGGCATCTCGGAGATCGCCGACGAGTCGAACAAGCGCTCCGGCATGCGGATCGTGATCACGCTCAAGCGTGACGCGGTCGCCAAGGTCGTGCTGAACAACCTGTACAAGCACACCCAGCTGCAGCACAACTTCGGCGTGAACATGCTGGCACTGGTCGACGGTGTGCCGCGCACGCTGCGCCTCGACCAGATCGTCCGGCACTACGTCAAGCACCAGGTCGAGGTCATCGTCCGGCGCACCCGCTTCCGCCTGCGCAAGGCCGAGGAGCGGGCCCACATCCTGCGCGGCTACGTCAAGGCGCTGGACATGCTCGACGAGGTGATCGCCCTGATCCGGCGGTCGCAGTCGACCGAGGAAGCACGCAACGGCCTGATCGCGTTGCTGGAGATCGACGAGATCCAGGCGACCGCCATCCTCGACCTGCAGCTGCGCAGGCTGTCGGCGATGGAACGCCAGAAGATCATCGACGAGCTGGCCGAGATCGAGCGCTACATCGCCGACCTGCAGGACATCCTCGACAAGCCGGAACGCCAGCGCAACATCGTGCGCGACGAGCTGATGGAGATCGTCGAGAAGCACGGCGACGACCGGCGCACCAAGATCATCCCGTTCGACGGTGACGTGTCGGTCGAGGACCTGATCGCGGTCGAGGACGTGGTCATCACGATCACGCGCACCGGCTACGCGAAGCGCACCAAGACAGATCTGTACCGCGCGCAGAAACGCGGCGGCAAGGGCGTGCAGGGCGCGGGCCTCAAACAGGACGACATCGTGGCGCACTTCTTCGTGTGCTCGACCCACGACTGGATCCTGTTCTTCACCAACAAGGGCCGGGTGTACCGGGCGAAGGCGTACGAGCTGCCCGAGGCCAGCCGCAACGCGCGCGGCCAGCACGTGGCCAACCTGCTGGAGTTCCAGCCGGAAGAGCACATCGCCCAGGTCATCCAGATCAAGGACTACCAGGTCGCGCCGTACCTCGTGCTCGCGACCAAGGACGGCCTGGTCAAGAAGAGCAAACTGGCCGACTTCGACTCCAACCGCAGCGGTGGCCTGATCGGCATCAACCTGCGCGAAGGCGACGAGTTGGTCGGCGCGGTGCTCTGCTCGGCCGACGACGACCTGCTGCTGGTGTCCGCGGGCGGCCAGTCGATCAGGTTCCACGCCTCCGACGAGGCGCTGCGGCCGATGGGCCGCGCCACGTCCGGTGTGCTCGGAATGCGCTTCAATTCCGGTGACGAGCTGCTGACTCTCGGAGTTGTGAGAGAAGGCACATTCGTCCTGGTCGCCACCGACGGCGGCTACGCCAAGCGCACGCCGATCGAGGATTATTCGGTGCAGGGCCGCGGCGGCAAGGGGGTGTTGACCATCCAGCACGACAGCAGGCGTGGCAGGCTGGTAGGAGCTCTCATCGTCGAAGCACAAGATGAGATCTACGCCATCACGTCGGCTGGTGGGGTCATCCGCACCTCGGCCGGCCAGGTCCGCAAAGCGGGACGGCAGACCAAGGGCGTCCGCCTGATGAACATCGGCGAGGGCACCCTGCTGGTGGCGATCGCCCGCAGCGCCGAGGACACGTCCAATGGTGAAGCCAACGGCGAGGAAACGGCCGAGGAGACAACCACAGACCCATCCGGCGCGTCAACGGAACAGCCCGCAGACTAGGTGAAGCGCGGGACACCGCCGACGAGGAGACGAGGATCAGCTCGTGACACCCCCCGAGGGAACGGACAAGACGCAGGATGTGAACGTCGACCAGACGTCCACGGTGTCCACGGCTAACCGTTCAGAGCCGGCCACACAGCCGGAGGCACAGCCCAACGGGCAGGGTGAGAAGACCGAGGCCACCATCAAACCCGTGGTGGCCGAGGAAGACACAAACGGCGCGCCGCCGCCATGGCAGCGCGTCACCAGTGACGCCCAGTACGCGGACCCGGAGCCGGAAGTCACGCCGGTCCCGGAGCCCGCGGCGAAGCCCGCGGACCACGCGACCCGGCCGAGCCTGGTCGACGAGCAGACCGTGAACATGCCCCGCCCGGTCGTGACCGGCACCGCGGCACCGCGGGCGCTCGGCGAGTACCCGCCAGTCGGTCTGCACCAGACCGGCCCGCAGCCGCCGCTGGGCTCACCGGCCAGGACGACTGTGAACCTCGGCACAACCAACAGTTCGATGGCGGACATGGTCGGCGCCGCCCAGCGCGCGGGCACAGCTCCGCCAAGCGCCCTGCGCCGCCCAGGCCGCGGCCCGCGGCGAGCGAACCTGCAGATCAAGCGCTTCGACCCGTGGTCGGTGCTGAAGCTGTCGCTGGTGCTCGGCGTGGCGCTGTTCTTCGTCTGGCTGGTGGCCGTCGGTGTGCTGTACGCCGTCCTCGACGGCATGGGCGTCTGGGACAAGGTCAACGGCACGGCCAACGACCTGTTCTCGGCCAACGCGAACGCCGCGGCAGAACCCCTGATCAGCGCGTGGCGCGTGTTCGGCGTCGCGGCGATCATCGGTGCGGTGAACATCGTGCTGTTCAGCGCACTGGCCACGGTCGCGTCCTTCGTCTACAACGTGTCCGCCGACCTCGCCGGAGGCCTGGAGGTCACCCTGGCGGAGCGGGAGTAGCAAAAGGGGATACCCGTTTTGGGGCGCGGGAGGTCGTGCTGTAGTCTTCTCGACGTTCCCAAGGGCCCATAGCTCAGGCGGTTAGAGCGCTTCGCTGATAACGAAGAGGTCGGAGGTTCAAGTCCTCCTGGGCCCACGATCGATCGGGTGAACTGTGTCGGGCAGCAGAGCTGTCGACCTTCATCGATCGTCATGATTTTGGGGGGCCCAGCCCCCCACGCCCCCCAGGAACAGAAGTGGCGCTGCGCGCTCCACCGCTTGCGGTGTGGTTCGCGTGTAGTGTGGGGGAATCTGGGGAAAAGAAGAGCATGTGCCTGAAGGAGGCCTGACGTGAAGAAGCTTCTCGGACTGGTGGCTGTTGCAGGTGCCATCTTCCTGGTGGTCCGCCGTAGCCGTTCCGCGAAGGCTGAGGCCGACTTGTGGCGCGAGGCCACGGCGCCCGCCGGCAACAACGGCGCCGCCAAGTAAGACCACTCCGGCCGGTGGCCCGGGCACACCGCCCAGGCCACCGACTCGGAAGTCCCACCCGGGGACGTAGCTCAATTGGCAGAGCACTGCCTTTGCAAGGCAGGGGTTAGGGGTTCGATTCCCCTCGTCTCCACGGCCTCGGGCTGACCCTGCTCGCGCGCTTTGCTTGCTCGCCGGGTCGGCCTTTGTAATTTTGAGGGGCCGAGCTCCACGGTGCATGCTCCTCACCTTTTCAGCGTGGGTTCGTTTCTCTTTTACTAGCTGCCTCGCCTTCGGCGGGGTTTTTTTTGTGTGTCACCCCCGTCGGGACGGTCGAGCCCGCAGCAGCATTCGGTTGGGTTCGGAGCTGCTGTTGTGGTTGCGTGGTGCGTGATCTTCATGGGAGCGGCGTCGGTCGGCACGGTTTCTGTGGGGTGTTGACGGGGTTTCGGCTGGTGGGTTGGGGCGGGGTGTTGGGTAGGTGGTGTTGTGGAGGGTGAGGAGGGTTGTGGGGTCCAGTTCTGTTCCGTGAGGTGTCTGTGTGGGTTTGGACCTTTCTTGTGAAGTCGATTTGGCGGGCTCGGGGTAGGTTGTGGACCGTTTTCATGATGTGGGTTATTCCTCTTTTCGTGACTGGCTGTTCAGGCGAATCACCGCTTCGTAGCTTCTTCCTATGTCCTTGGGGTCTATGGGCAGGTAGGGGACTTGCCAGGGGTGAGAGGCCGGTGGGGTGTTCGTGGCTTCTGCTTGGGCGGTGTGGTGTTCGAGGCCTTTCTTGATCGCGTCCTGGTGGGTTCCCGCGAAGGCTGTGCGGACGTGGGTTCCCGCGTAGGGGTGGCGCTCGTGGATGCCGATCCTGTTGCAGTGGACCACTGTGTCTCGCACCTCGTCGATGTTCGCGAGGTCGATCATCGGGTCGACGCTTTGGGTGTAGAGGTTCAACGCCAAGGTGATCAGGTCCACGTTGCCGGTTCGCTCGCCGTTTCCGAACAGGCAGCCTTCGTTGGGCTCCGGCGAGCATTGCCAGTTCCGCGCAGGCGACTCCGGTTCCCCGGTCGTTGTGCGGGTGGACCGAGAGGATCACGTGTTCGCGGCGCGCGAGTTTCGTGTCCATGTACTCGATCTGGTCGGCGTACACGTTCGGTGTCGCGACTTCGACCGTCGCCGGAAGGTTCAGGATCACCGGCCGGTCGGCTGAGGCCTGCCACAGGTCGGTCACCATGTCGCAGATCTCCAGCGCGAAGTCGGGTTCGGTCAGGTTGAACACCTCCGGGAAGAACTGGAAGCGCAGACCTGCGCGCTCTCCGCGCAGGGTGTCCTCCGTGCCGGATCGGATGAGCGCGCACAACTCGGTACGGCTGGTGCGCAGGACGATGTCGTGCCAAAGCGGTGCGGTGGCCGTGTACATGTGCACCAGCACTCGGTCCAGTCCGGCGACCGCTTCGAAGGTGCGCTCGATCAGGGCGCGCCGCGCCGGCGTGAACACCGAGATCTCACGTCGTCGGGGACGAGATCGGATTCGGCGAGCAGGCGGACGAAGTCGAAGTCGGTCTGCGAGGCCGAAACCGCGGTAGCGGTGGTGCGGCATGCCGGAAGGGCGTTGCGGATTCCAGGAGTTCATGGCTGCTTTCGAGGGGAAGGGCTCGACCGGCGCACCGCTGCTCCGCGACAGGGTGCCGGTCTCCGGTCATCCCTGCCGCGGCTGCTAAGTCCCAGAACCGCTCAGGTTGTCAGACAACCTGATGAGTGGAGGCCTTGTGCGGTCGTTGCGCCGGCACCCGTTGTCCGAACAGGCCACCGAGCAGATGCTGTGCCTGGTCACCTCCGGTGAATGGGCGGTCGGCGCGAAGATACCCAGCGAGATGGCGTTGGCCGCGGAGTTCGGCGTCGGCCGGTCGACCGTGCGGGAAGCGATCCGCGAACTGACGGGCAAAGGCCTGTTGGAGTCCCGGCACGGTTCAGGTGTCTACGTTGTCCGTGACGAACCACTGGTGGCGTGAGCCGATGTCGTGCGCAAGGCCGCGATCGACGTGGCGATCGGGAAGCGGCGGGCCGTGCTCGACGCGTCGGACGGCGAACTGGTCGACGTCGACCTGGAGTTCCACCGCGCGATCGTGGCCGCGACGCACAACTCGGTGATGAACGGACTTCTGGCGTCGCCGACCCCGCGCATCCGGGAAGCGATGCTGGACATGCTCGCGCTCACCGGGCAGTCGCGGGACGAACGGCCGTTTGACCAGGACGAACACCAGGCGATCACCGACGCGATCCGTGACGGCGCCCCGGATCGGGCGGCCCGCGTGGCGCGGTCGCACCTGGAGAAGACGCTGAGTTCACTGCGGACTCAGTTGTCGTCTTGCCAGGTAGAGTGCGGGTGTGCGAGAACGCGGGGGATTCTGGGTGGGGCTGTTCGCCTCGGTGTTCTACCCGTTCACGTGGGCGTTCAGCCGGCGGACCACGCGCGGCATGGAGAACCTGCCCAAGCAGGGGCCCGCTTTGCTCGTGCTCAACCACCCGTCTTACATCGATCCGATCGTGGACGCGATCTTCGTGCACCAGCACGGGCGGGTGCCGCGGTTCTTCACCAAGCACACCCTGTGGAACATCCCGCTGCTCGGCCGGGTTCTCGACGGCGCAGGCCAGATCCCGGTGTACCGCGGGACGGCCAAAGCGGGCGACAGCCTGCGCGGCGCGGACGACTCGTTGCGGATGGGCCGGGTCGTGGTGTTCTACCCGGAAGGCACGCTCACCCAGGACCCCGACGGCTGGCCGACACAGGTCAAAACGGGGATCGCGCGAGTGGCGCTGGCCAACGACGTTCCGGTGATTCCCGCGGCGCGCTGGGGAACCAGGGAGATCTTCGACTCCCGGCGCAAGAAGTTCCGGCCGTTCCCGCGCAAGCGCGTCGACCTGGTCGTCGGTGCGCCGATCGACCTGAGTGCCTACCGCGACAAGGACATCGACGGTGTGTTGCTGCGCGAGGTCACCGAGGTCATCATGGATCGCGTGCGGGAGTTGTTGAAGGAACTGCGCGCGTGAACGTTGTGCGGGTGTCGAAGTTCCTGTCCCGGCACCTGCGCCACCACCCGGAGGACATCGGGTTGTCGTTGGACGCGGGTGGCTGGGTCGATGTCGACGACTTGCTGGCGGCGTGCGCCCGGCACGGTGTCGTGCTCAGCCGCGACGAGCTGGAGTTCGTCGTGGAGAGCAACGACAAGCGGCGCTTCGCCGTGGAAGGCAACCGGATCCGCGCGAACCAGGGGCATTCGGTTGCCGTCGAGCTGGGTCTCGTCGCCCGGCAGCCGCCCGACGTGCTGTATCACGGGACAGTGGCGGCCAACGTCGAGACTATTCGCGCCGAGGGGCTCAAGCCGATGGGGCGCAACGACGTGCACCTGTCATCCGATGTGGACACGGCCGAACGTGTCGGTGCCAGAAGGGGAAAACCGGTTGTGCTTACCGTGCAAGCGAAAGCTATGCACGAGGAAGGCCACGAGTTCAGGCTCGCCGAGAACGGCGTGTGGCTCGTCGCGGCGGTTCCGCCGCGATTCCTTCAGTGACAGCGGTTTCCACGTCCGCCCACGTCAACGTGGGGATGGCCCACTCGGGCGGGTCCGCTTTCTGCACGCCGAACAGGTAGAGGTTCGGCACGATCCCGCGCATGTGGCCCAGCACGTCCCTGCGGTCGTCGATGAAATGCGTGATGCCGAGCTGCTTGCAGTGCACGGCTTTCTCCGGCCGCTTACGACAGAACCGCGCATTGGCGCGGGGAATCCCGGTCGCTGACCAGAAACCGTTGTGGTCGAGCCATTGCATCGTGCGTTCCTGGATCCGTTCGCCCGCTTTGGACACGACCCACACGTTGCCGCCGAACTCGTCTGTCAACCTGGCGAGCGTGTCGAACGCGTCCGCCATGGCAGGCGTGCGCATCGCGTCATCGACGGATCCACTGAGGAACACTGTGTCGTCACCGCCGGGATGCGATGAACCGTCGTTGATCACTCGGCCGAAATCAACGCCGAGTCGTAACTCCTTGTGCATGGCTTCAGCGTGCGGGACGAGACACTAAAACAGAACTACTGAAACCAGAAGACCTATAGTTTGCAGTTATGTTCCCCGGTGAGTCGTTGCCCGCGTTCCTGGTGTTCGCCGAGCGGCTGAACTTCACCGCCGCCGCACGTGACCTGCACATCTCGCAGCCCGCTCTGCACGTCAAGGTGCGGAAACTGGCCGAAGCGGTCGGCTGCCCGCTGTACGTGCGGCAAGGCAAGCGCCTGGTGCTGACCTCTGAAGGGGAGGCGCTGGCGCGGTTCGCGCGTGAGCGCGCCGACCAACTCGACCAGTTCCTCGCGGAATTGACAGGTGAGCAGCGCCGGGTTGCCCTCGCCGCCGGGCAGGGCGCGTACCTCTATCTCCTAGGCGACGTGATCGCACGTGAATCCGCGCGGCTTCGGCTGTTCACCGCGTCCCGCGCACAGACGCTGGCGCTGGTGCGTGACGGACGCGCGCAGCTCGGGATATCAGTGCTCGACGAACTGCCCGACGACCTGGACGCCGTGAAGCTCACCACCTACGACCAGGTGCTGGTGGTGCCCCACGGTCATCCGCTGGCGCGGCGCGAGCAGATCCGGCTGAGCGATCTCGCCGGCCTGCGGATGGTGCTGCCGTTGCCGTCGCAGCCGTTGCGGGTGACGCTCGAACGCCTGCGGCTGGTCGCCGACTTCGAATGGGAAGTCGCGGTCGAGGCAGGTGGCTGGCAGTTGATGCTGCACTTCGTCGAGCTCGGCGTCGGTGCCGCCGTGGTCAACGGATGTGTGCGCACCGACCTGGCCACGGTGCCGATCGTCGACCTGCCGCCGGTGCCGTACTACGCGATCCACCGGCCGGGCGCGCCTGCTGACCGTCGGGTGGCGCAGCTGCTGGCCCAGATCCGTCAGTCGCTTGGTTCAACGTGAAACAACCGGGATGATCGTGGTGTGACTCAGGCGGCCGGGGTGGTCTTGGCAGGAGGTTCCGGCACACGTGTCGGACGCGAAATCAACAAGGTCTACCTGCCGATCGCCGGACGGCCGATCCTGGCGTGGTCGCTCGAAGCATTCGCCGCACACCCCGACATCAGCGCGCTGGTCCTGGTCACGCGCCCGCAGGACGTCGAGCACGTCGAGAAGGTCGTCGCCGGGATGGACGTCGACGTGGTGCCAGGCGGCGACACCCGCCAAGGATCCGAACTCGCCGCGTTGCGGCACCTCGCCGGCCGGATCACCTCCGGCGAGATCGACACCGTGCTCATCCACGACGGCGCCCGCCCGTTGGTCAGTGCCGATCTTGTTGCGGATGTCCTGCGGGCTGCGAGAAGGTATGGCGGCGCGATTCCCGGCTTGATGAGCGAGGACCTCGCGCTCGCGACCAACGGCCACGTCACGCCGATCTCCGATGAACTGGTCGCGGTCCAGACACCACAAGGGTTCCTGGCGGCGCCGTTGCTCGCTGCCTACGAGCAGGCTGCCGAGGAGGGGTTTGTGGGTACGGACACCGCGTCCTGCATCGAACGGTTCACCGATGTCCAGGTGCGGTGGGTGCCCGGCGAACAACGCAACCTCAAGGTCACGTTCGAGCACGACCTCCTTGTCGCCGAACGGATCCTGGAGTCGCGGTGACCCTGCACGCGCACCTGCTGGACTCGTTGGGCCTCGCCTTGACCTCCGGCAGGTACCCGCCCGGCACGATCCTGCGGCTCGACGAGCTCACCAAGCAGTACGGAGTGTCGAGAACCGTTGGCAGGGAAGCGGTCCGCGTCCTCGAAGCCCTGCGGATGGTACGCAGCCGTCCCAAGATCGGGCTGATCGTGCTGCCGGTCTCCGACTGGAACCTGTTCGACCCCCAGCTGATCCGCTGGCGACTGGCCGGGTCCGACCGCCGGGAACTGCTCAGGCAGATGTCCCAGCTGCGGGCCGCGGTCGAACCGGTCGCCGCGGGCCTGGCCGCCACCAAGGCCTCCGACGAACAACGCGGTGAGCTGCTGCGCCTTGCCGGTCAGATGCGCAAACAGGCGATCGCGGGTGATCCGCTCGCGTTCATCGAGGCCGACATCGAATTCCACCGGCTCGTCTTCGTCGCCTCCGGCAACGCCTTGTTCGCGCAAGTCGGCGAAGTGACCACCGAAGTGCTGCACGGCCGGGCCGAACTGCAGCTGTTCCCCCCGGATCTGCAGAACACGGCGCTGGAATGGCACCTGCTCGAAGCCGACGCGATCTCCAACGGCGACGCCGCGGAGGCGGAACGGGTTTCGCGGTGCATAGTGCTCGACTCGGCGGCCGAAGTCGACCGCATGCTGGAAACCTGAGTCCTGGCAGCGCCGGGCCAGGACCCAGGGGCTGCACTCAGCCGGTTGCCGCTGTTTGCTTCTGCCTGTTCCACAACCGGGCGATGGTCCACGTACCCGGTCCGAAGAACGCGATCAACAGGAAGATCCAGCTGTAGACCGCGGCGAGTTCGCCACCGTTCTCGATCGGCCACAGCGCCTTCGGTTGGTGGCTGGCGAAGTACGCGTACGCCATCTCACCCGAGCAGATCACCGCGGCGATTCGGGTCCCGATCCCGAGCATGACCGCGGTACCAGCGACGAGTTCGATGATGGCGGCGTACCAGTTCGGCCACGCCCCGAAGGGAACCACTCGTCCCGCGGGCACCCCGAACAGCTTGGCGGCGCCGTGGCAGACGAACAGAAACCCGACAACGATCCGGAACAGCGAGAGCAGGTCTTCCCTGCGCCTCAGGACGTTGCTCATCCGTACCCCTTACGTATGCAGGATTGGCAAGGTGCGCAGGGATTTACGCCGGGCGGATCAAGATGGTTCACGGGAGTCGTGCGACGCGGCCCACAGAGTTTCTGGTTGACTGGCGGACCTATGAAGCGAGTGACTTCAGCCCTGCTGCTGGCGTGCTGCCTGGCCGCCTGCTCGACCAGCCCCGACGCCAAGCCGGCGCCCCCGGAAGCCCAGCGCACGCAGACCCCGCCGACGACCACCCAGCCCGAAGGCCCACCGCCGCCGCCGGAACCCGTGGCTGACGGCCCGTGCCCGTACCTGGAGAGCGCCTTCGTCGCCCAGGCCAACGGACAACGCGCCACCAAGGTCCGGATCTCCGCGGACAAACCCCACCCGACCTGCTTCTTCTACCGCGCGGACGGCACCGTCCAGCTGACCGCCCGGATCTACGTCGGAACGGCGAAGAACGCCAAGGCCCTCGTCGACGAGGCCGCCCCGATCAACACGTCCAACCCGGCGAGTTCCCCGACGGGGTGGAAAGGCGGATCGATCGGCGCGGAAAAGGGCTCGACCTACGCCGTGGCGAAAGAAGGAGCGGCCGTGATCGTGACGACGAACCAGGCCCAGTCCATCAAAGCCCGCCAGGTCACCGAAAAAGTCATCACCGCACTGGGCCTCTAGCGACCGAGCGTCACCACCACCGCGAACACGTACCCCACCCGTGACGCACACGGGTGAACTTGAACGCGCGCCCCAGCACACCGACTTTTGCCCAAATCCCACAAAACCTGCAAAGCAGGCCCCCACCCAACCCGGGGGGCGTCCCCTGCACCAGTCTACAAGGGGTAACGCCTGGTCAGGGGGTTACCGGGCGGTTGTGGACAACAGGTTTCGCCGAAGGTGCCACCGCTTCGACGGGCATGGCAAAACCCCTGCCCCGAAGTCTGACGGGACAGGGGTTTTCCGGGTACTCAACTCTTGCGCGGGGTGGGGGATTTCGCTGGTTGCGGGCGGCCGTTCTCCTGCTGCTTGGCCGTGTCCGCCGACTTCTCGTCCTCCGGACGGGGCTCCGGCGTGAAAGCTTCTTCCTCCTGCTGCGCCGCGGCCTTCGAACGGACCACCGCGACGGTGCCCGCCGCGGCCACGATCAAGGCGATCAGCCAGGGCCAACGACGACGGCGCCTGGTCTCGACGCCGGTCATCTGCTGAGCTGTCTCCTTGGCCTTCTTCGCGGTCTTGGCCAGGTCTTTGCGGGTGGACTTTGCCTTGCGAGCCAGTTTGCGGCGGGTTCGGCGGGTCTTGGTCGCGACGTCCCCAGCGCTTTCGACCAGCTTGTGCTCCACCCGACGGACCGCGTCGACGGCCTTGTCCACCGCCTCTGGTGCCCGAGTCATCTTCCTTCACCTCGTCAATGGGTCGCGGGTAGTTTCCTGATAGACAGGTTCCCCATACTGCCCCTTCCGAACCGTCCCCGCTTTGGATGGCACGATTGACGAGTGGCAGACAGCAACGAATCACTCGTCGGGATCAAGGTCACGGCCACCCTGCAGACTACGCACGGTGACATCCGGATCGCCCTTTTCCCTGACTACGCCCCGAAAACCGTGAAGAGCTTCGTCGGGCTCGCCGAGGGCACGAAGGAGTATTCGCCGCAGAACGCACAGGGCGGGACGTCCGGTCCCTACTACGACGGGTGCCTGGTCCACCGGATCATCGACGGCTTCATGATCCAGTCCGGTGACCCGACCGGCACCGGCAGCGGCGGCCCCGGCTTCACCGTGCCGGACGAGTTCACCGCCGAACTGCAGTTCAACAAGCCGTACCTGCTGGCCATGGCCAACATCAACAAGCCGAACAGCAACGGCTCCCAGTTCTTCATCACGGTCAAGCCGACGCCACACCTGAACTTCAAGCACACGATCTTCGGGGAGGTCCTCGACCAGGAGTCGCGCAACGCCGTCGACGCCATCTCCCGCGTCGAGACCGGCGGCGGCGACCGGCCGGTCGAGGACGTGGTGATCAACCGGGTGGTCATCGAGCGTGACTGACCAGGTCTGCGTGCGGCACCCGGACCGGGCCACGGGGCTGCGCTGTGTCCGCTGTGAACGGCCCGCCTGCCCGGAGTGCCTGCGTGAGGCCTCGGTGGGGTACCAGTGCGTCGACTGCGTGAACGAGGGCAGCCGGACGCAACGCCGCGCTGTGACGGTCGCGGGTGCCGAGTTGAACACGAAGCCGCTCGTGATGCCGATCCTGCTCGTGCTCAACCTGGCGATCTTCGTGCTGACCGCCGTCGATGCGCAGAGCGTCAAGGACAACGGCCTGTCGTTCTGGTTCCGGGCAGGTGAGCTGTGGCCGCCCGTGGTGGCCGGCGGCGAGTGGTGGCGGCTGATCACCAACGGCTTCCTGCACTTCGGATTCGTGCACGTGGTCGTCAACATGGTGTCGCTGTTCATCCTCGGCCGGGACATGGAGATGTTGCTCGGCCGGGTCCGCTTCCTCGCGCTCTACCTGGTCTCGTTGCTGGGTGGCAGTGTCGCCGTCTTCGTGTTCACCAGGGAGGAGATGACCGAGTACGGGCTTCAGTACGCGCACACCGTCGGCGCGTCCGGTGCGATCTTCGGTCTGATGGGCGCGCTGGCGGTCGCGGTGTTCCGGCTCAAGCTGCCGATCGCCCCCGCGCTGGGCGTGATCGGGTTGAACCTGGTGCTGACGTTCACCATCGCCCAACTGTCGATCTGGGGACACATCGGCGGTCTGGTCACCGGGGCGCTGGTCGGGCTGGGCATGCTCTACCCGCCCGCACGCATCCGCACGAAGGCGCAGATAGCCACGCTGGCAGCGGCTGTGGTGCTGCTGGTCGGGCTGGTCTTCGTACGCGTCAGCCAGTTCCCCGACCCAGTGGTGTGCTTCTACGAGAACCCACGGATCCTCTGCGGAGAGTTGCGCTAGGTCCTCAGCTCGCGCAGCGCGTCGGCGACGTCCTCAGGTGGCGAGCCGAGGTCGATCCAGCCGAGGACGACCAGGTCGTCCTCGGCGTCGAGCTCAAGGGTGCTCACCTGACGGCCGAGCCTGCGGGTCCGCACCAGCCGCACGTTGACCTCGGCCCACGTCCACTGCTGCTTGCCTGCGAACCTGCGCAGCTCAAGGCCGTTGCTGTCCGCGGCGAGCCGCGGCCTGGCCACGGTGCCGTGCAACGCGAGCAGGGCCGCGACCAGCGCGGCCATGCCGACCAGGACGCGCCCGGCGGTGTCGTCGGACAGCACCGCCCAGACGGCCCCGCCGACCGTCGCGACCCAGCCGAGAGCGACCAGGACCGGTGGCGATGACCAGACAAGGCGGGTCTTTGGTGACGTCACGTGATGATGCGTCCTACTTATCCACAAGAGTTGTCCACACTGGGGATGAGTTACATCCTTGTGGTTCAGTAACGCTGGGCTGAACGGGTGGAAACCAGGGTCCCACTACCGAGTGAACAGCACGTTCAGCGCCACCGCATGGTCATCAGGAGACCACCGATCATCAGGGCGAACCCGATCGCGAAGTTCCAGTTGCCCAGGTCGTTCATGAACGGGATGGACGGCCCGGCGATGTAGTTGACCACCAACCACGCGAGACCGATCACCATCACGCCGAGCATGACCGCGATGTACAGCGGATGCGAAGGGCCGCCCCCACGCACCTTCACCGGGGTACGGCGATCGCTGGCGGGCGCCGTGTAGACGCTCTTCTTGCGAACCTTGGACTTGGGCATCGTGTCCTCGCCTGGCGTTATGCGTGCGTTTACGGCGGCAGACGGAGGTCCGTAACTGCCGCCGTGGGAACACGTTAACGTAGTCGAAAAGGCTCGCGAACCACCAGGGGAGTACGAGTGGGAACTCACGAGGGTGACTACGACTCGGGACGCCTGTACGGCAAGCTGGAGGATCGACCGCCGGAGCCCGGCGACCGGGCCCGCAACGTGGTGCGGAACGTCGGTGAGCTGCTGATCACCGCGGGCATGGTCGTCCTGCTGTTCGTGGTCTACGAGCTCTACATCACCGACCTCTTCTCAGCCGGAAAGCAGCGCGAAGCCACGGCGGCCCTCGACGACCAGTGGCAACACCCCGGTGCTGACGTCGTGGAAGGCGGCGAACGGACCAACAAGGTCGAGCTGGAAGACGGCAAGGGCTTCGCCAAGCTCTACATCCCCAAGTTCGGGGCGGATTTTCACTTCACAGTGCTCGAAGGCACCAGCGACAAGACGCTGGAGAGCGGACCCGGCCACTACAAGGGCACGGCGCTGCCGGGCGAGCACGGCAACTTCTCCGTCGCGGGCCACCGAGTGGGCAAGGGCGCGCCGTTCAACGACCTGGACCTGCTGCAGTCCTGTGACGCGATCGTGATCGAAACGTCAACAAGCTGGTACACCTACCGAATGCTGCCGAAAGAGGACGAAGCCGGTAAGTGGGCCTCACTGAAGCCCAAGAGCCAACGCTGCGAGAAGGTCGCGCCGCTCGGCGCGGACTACGCGAAAGTCTTCGGCCGCGACATCGTGAAGCCCTCACAGGGCGGCGTGATCTCCCCAGTGCCGTACGCCCCGGCAGGCACCAAGCCGGGCGCGGCACTGCTGACCCTCACCACCTGCCACCCGAAGTTCTCCGACGCCCAGCGCCTGATCGTGCACGCCGTCCTGACCAACCAGGAAGCCAAGAACCCGGCCGACCCCAAACAACTGCCGACGGCACTATCGGAGAACGACTGATGTACGGGTGGATCTGGCGCAAACTCCCCGGCCCACTGGCAGTCCGGATCACCATCGCCACGATCCTGCTCCTCGGGGTGATCGCCCTGCTTTTGTTCGTGGTGTTCCCGTGGCTTGAGCCGAAACTGTGGTTCAACAACGTGACCACTGAGCAGTGACGCCCTCGGGCTGTGTTCAGCGATCATTGGCCGGTGACTACCACCAGTTGAGCGCTTCGACGGTCAGCTTCGAGATCGGGCCGCCGTCTGGCGCGAGCGCGACAGCGTTGCGTGGACGTTCGCCGAATCCCTTCAGCTTCTGATGGTCCGGCTCAGGTTGCCTACGTCGGCCTGGACGGCTCCTCGACACCGTCCGAACATCGCCTGCACTTCAATTCGTCCCGGGTGATCACTGGTCTGGCGGCGATCGAGCAGTGTTCTCGAAGCGGTGATTCCCTTGGTACCGGTGACTCCTTGGTACCGATGGCATCTCCGTACCGGTGGCGCCTTCGCACCGGTGGCACCTTCGTCGAATCCTGCTATCCACAACTGGCCGGTAACCCCATTGACCTGCTGTTTCCCCGTTAGACTGGAGCAGGGACGCCCCCCGGGTTGGGTGGGGGACTGTGTGTATAGGTGCGAGGGCGTTTTTGGCTTTGGTCGTGGTTTGGTTTTTGCACGGAGCAAGATGGTCCCTCGCCGGGTGGCAGCTCTCTGGGCAGGAGCCTTGTGACGGGTCTTTGCCCTCGCTACAGCCGAGTTCTTGGTGTGTTTTTTTGGGGGCGTGGGTGCTCCTGACCGTCGGCCTGCCCGGAGGGAACCACGGACTGTCAAGAGGTCCGTATCGCCGCCGTTGGGCTCGCGAGTTGTGTAGGCGGGCCTTCTGACAGTCCGTGGTTGGCGTAGCCCAGGCCGACGGGCAGGAGCACCCCCGAAGCCCACCTCTGCGCTGGCGTGCTCGCTTGTGTCGGCTGCGTGTTGCTCACGTCTGCCGGGCACTTGCTTCTGCGTTGGGGTGTTGCTCAGCGGCGTTTTGCCCTGGCTGTGGTTCTGGGGACGTCAGAAGTGGTTCAGCAGGTCGGTGAAGCGTTCTAGGTGCAGGATTCCTTTGTCCTCTGGGTCCAGTTCTATTTCTTCCAGGATCCAGGTGTGTACGTTCGGGATGAAGACCGCGTTCATTCCCGCCGCTCTCGAGGCCAGGATGTCCGACTTCGGGGAGTTGCCGATCATCCAGGTCGTGCTGACGTCCAGTGCCAGGTCTTTCGCGAGCGCTCGGTAGGTGTCCGGGTCTTTCTCCGGCACGATGTGGGTGCTCTTGAAGTGGTGGGCCAGGCCAGATGCGTCGATCTTGCGCTGCTGTTCGTCCTGCGCACCCTTGGTCAGCAGGAGCAGGTCGTGCCTGCTGCCGAGCTGTGTGAGGGTTTCCGGGACCCCGTGGATCAGTTCCACCTGGTGGTCGATCAGGGCGACCGCGAGTTCCTCGATCTGGCTGCTCTCCGTCGCGGTCACTTCGCGCTGGTAGAGGTGCTGGAACGTGTCGTGCAGGTTGCGCAGCAGCGCCTTCGATCCGTAGCCGATGGTTGCGATGTTCGCGCGTTCGATGTCGTTGAGGATCGGCCTCAGCTGCGCCCTGTCCATCGTGGGATGGGCCAGCCAGTCGAGGAAGTCGTCGATCACCCGTTCGAACAGGACGTTGTTCTCCCACAGGGTGTCGTCCGCGTCGAAGATCAGCACATGTGCAGGGTACGGGCGAAGTGGTACGGGCGCACCACTTTATCGGGTGATGGCTCGGGTTGCCCACCCCACGGCGAATACGGCCAGGCCGATCAGCACCGAGCTCAGCGGCAGGAACGCCACCAGTGCTACACAGCCTGCCAGGCCCGCCACCGGCGCGCAGCTCCGCTTCATCGTGAACGCTGAGGCGTTGGTGATCGCGTAGTACACGAGCACGCCGAACGACGAGAAGCCGATCGCGCCGCGCACGTCGAAGGCCAGGATCAGGCCGCACACGAACACTGCCATCGTGACCTCGGCTTTGTGCGGCACCGAGAATCGTGGGTGCACCGCTGAGAGGAACGGTGGTAGGTCGCGGTTGCGGGCCATCGCCATCGCTGTGCGGCCCACGCCTGCGATCAACGCGAGCAGGGCGCCGAGGCTGCCTGCCACCGCGCCGATCCGTGCCAGTGGGGTGATCTGTGCGAGCGGGGCCGACGACTGTGCCAGCTGCGACGCGCCCAGCACGCCCAGCGTGGTCACGCCGACCACCAGGTAGACAGCCACCGCTATGGCCAAGGCTGCGAGGATCGCGCGGGGGATCGTCCGTTGTGGATCACGGACCTCCTCGCCCAGTGTGGCGATTCGCGCGTATCCGGCGAACGCGAAGAACAGCAGCCCTGCCGCCTGCAGGATTCCGGTGCCGTCCCACGTGATCGGTTGCCACGTCGCCCGCGGTATCCCGATGACCACCACTGTCACGAGCACTGCCAGCACCACGGCCAGCAGGATCCTGGTCAGTGCCGCGGTCCGGGTGATTCCCCGGTAGTTCACCGCGGCCAGCGCGAGCACCGCCGCGACCGCGACAGGTTTCTCGTAACCCGGGGCCACGTATGCCCCGAACGTCAGCGCCATCGCCGCGCAGCTGGCTGTCTTGCCCGTCACGAAGCCCCAGCCCGCCGTGAAACCCCACCACGGGCCCAGTCGCTCCCGGCCGTAGACGTAGGTTCCGCCGGACTCCGGGTACGCCGCCGCCAGGCGGGCCGACGACGAGGCGTTGCAGTACGCCACGAAAGCCGCGATCACCAACGCGACCAGCAGGCCCGAACCCGCTGCCGCCGCCGCGGGCGCGAATGCCACGAACACACCCGCGCCGAGCATCGAACCCAAGCCGATCGTTGTCGCGTCCAGCGTGCCAAGCCGACGCGCGAGCCGCTCACTCACACGTGCGATCGAAACATAATCGCTTGGTCGCGGTGCGGCCGAATAGCATGACGGCATGCGCGTGCTGGTGGTCGACAACTACGACAGCTTCGTCTACAACCTGGTCCAGTACTTGGCCCAGCTGGGCGCGGACTGCGTCGTGCTTCGCAACGACTCACCGGAGCTGGGGCTCGACGGGGTCGACGGGGTGCTGGTCAGCCCCGGCCCCGGCACGCCCGAGCGCGCCGGCCGCAGCATCGAGCTGATCAAGCAGGCCGCCGAGCAGCGTGTGCCCGTCCTGGGTGTGTGTCTCGGGCACCAGGCCATCGGCGTGGCGTGGGGCGCGACGGTCGACCGTGCGCCGGAGCTGCTGCACGGCAAGACAAGCCAGGTCCACCACTCCGGTGCCGGTGTGCTCGCCGGTCTTCCCGACCCGTTCACCGCGACGCGCTACCACTCGCTGACCGTGCTGCCGGAGACCATCCCGGACGAGTTCGAGGTCACCGGCCGGACCGAGACCGGCATCGTGATGGGGATGCGCCACCGCGAGCTGCCGCTCGAAGGCGTCCAGTTCCACCCCGAGTCGGTGCTCACCGACGGCGGCCACCGGATGCTGGCCAACTGGCTGGCAGCGTGCGGCCACCCTGTCGCCGAGGACAAGGTGGCCGAGTTGGAGCGGGGAATGCGGACGTTGACCGAGGCCGCCGCACTCCGCTAGCAGTTCGGCGACGACGACGGGGTGTCGCCCGCCGGGAACGACGGCACGTCGGTCCCCGGGGTCGTCGCAGTCGTGATCGTCGTCCCCGCCGGGGCGGTCGCGCCGCTGGTCGGGGTCTGGGTCTGCGACGAGGGCTGCTGCGGCGGGCAGTCGGTGGGCGACTGGTCCTCACTGCGCCACGTCGAGATCATCTTGCGTGCCGCGTCCAGGTCGTTGACCGGCAGACCCTCGTTCGCCTTGGTCTTGTTCGCCGAACTCAGGCTGTCGATCTTCAGCGGGCTGCAGGACGCTCCGTCCGACGGCGAGCACGACCCCTCGACCTTCCGGTGCAGCTCCACCCCCAGCACCGTCCCCCGCACGCCCTGGAAGACCGAGATCTCCCCGGCGTCGCCCACACCGACGTAGTAGTTGGTGTAGGCGAGATACCGGATCCCCGCGCCTGCCAGCGCCAGCAGGACCACGGCCGCGGCCACGATGATCGCGATCTTGCGCCCGCGTTTCTTCGGCTTCTCCCGCGGCGGTGGCGGCTGCTGCATGGTGGCCTGCGGCGGCTGCTTCGGGGGCATCGAGACCGGCTGCCGGGGCGGTGACGTGGTCGGGCCGACCGGCTGCATGTGACTGCTCGACGAGTCGAACGCCTGCGTGACCTGAGGTTCCTCATCGACCACGTCGGCGACGATCACCGTCACGTTGTCCGGGCCGCCGCCCTGCAGCGCGAGCTCGATCATCTTGTCCGCGCACGCCTGGCGATCGGAGATCTGGATCGTCTCGGCCAGCTTCTCGAAGCCCACCACGTCCGACAGCCCGTCCGAGCACAGCAGGTACCGGTCACCCACCCGGGTCTCGCGGACCTGCAGCGTCGGTTCGATCACCTCGTGCCCGACCAGCGCGCGCAGCACCAGCGAGCGCTGCGGGTGCGTGAGCGCTTCCTCCGCCGTGATCCGGCCCTCGTCCAGCAACGACTGCACGAAGCTGTCGTCCCTGGTGATCTGGTTGAACTGCCCGTCACGCCACAGGTATGTGCGGGAGTCGCCGATGTTCACCAGCCCGAGCCTGCCGCCGCCGAACAGGATCGCCGTCAGCGTCGTGCCCATGCCTTCGAGGTCCGGGTCCTGGTCGACCAGCTCGGCGATCGTCGCGTTGCCCGAGACGACCGCCTCGTGCAGCTTGCCGAGCAGGTCGTCGCCGGGGACGTCCTCGTCGAGAGGCGCGAGCGCGGCGATGACGACCTTGCTGGCCACCTCACCGGCCGCGTGCCCGCCCATCCCGTCCGCGATGGCGAGCAGGTGCGGCCCGGCGTACACCGAGTCCTCGTTGTTGGACCGGTGTAATCCGCGGTCGCTACGTGCCGCGTACTTCAGCGCAAGGGTCATGGCCAGCGTGGGCTCTCAACGGGGCCGGTCACCGCTGCGCGAAGTCGCCCAACCATTGCATTCCGCCTTTCCGGACGCCGCGGTGTCCAGGTACCGCCAGGCCGAGATCTCGGGGCAACAACATACAAAACCATCGATCACACACCGCAGGGCGTCCGGTCAGCCACCAGGCCTGACCTGTCTGAAGATCGAGACGTTGACTGTCTGGTTCTTCGAGATCTTCGTCCCGGGTTGGGGATCCTGCTCGTCGACCTGACCGAACTTGCTCACGTCGTTTGTGGTTTCCGGGGTGACCTTGAAGTCGCCGCTCCACCCCGCGTTGCGCAGCGTCTGCCGTGCGACGCTCTCGTTCATGCCGACCAGGTTCGGCATCTCGATCTGGTCGGGGTTGGGTGTCTGCGACTGCTGCTGGCCCTTGGAGACCTGCAGGGTGATCGTCGAGTTCGGCCTGGCCTTGGACTTCGGGCTCTGGTTGACCACGATGTCCTTGGGCTGGTCGGAGTCGACGTCGGTCCGGCTGACCTTGAAGCCCTCGGACTCCAGGTTGGACTTGGCCGCCGCGAAGTCCTGGCCGACGACGTTCGGCACGTCCTTCTGCGCCTGCGCCTTGCCGATCGACAACGTCACCTTCGTGCCCTTGGGCACGTCGAGACCGATCGGCGGGTTGGTGCTCGCCACCTTGTTGACCAGGGCGGTCTCGGATGTCTCCTCGGTCGAATCGTCCTGTGCGGGGACCAGGCCGGCCTCGGTGATCAGCCTGATCGCCTCGTTCTTGTCCTTGCCCTTGACGTCCGGGACCTTCACCGAGCTGGCGCCGCGCCCGATGGACAACTTCACCACGCTGCCCTGCTCGACCTTGCCGGGCGCCGGGTCCTGCTTGATCACGTTGCCGACGTTCTCCGCGGTGCACGGCGGGGTCTGGCCGGGGCCGGCGGGCTCACACTTGACGTCCTCGGTGCTGACCTTGAAGCCCGCCTTGGTCAACTGGGTGCGGGCAGCGGCCTCCTGCACCCCCGTGACCGCGGGGAGGTCCACGAACTGGGTGCCGTTGTTGTTGCTGGACAGCAGTTTCGTGGTCAGCCAGATGCCGAGCACGATCACCGCGACGACGAGCAGCGTGATCAGCGCCGTCATCCACGCCTTGCGGCGCTTGCGTTTGCGCTCTTCCTCGTCGGAGTCGTAATCGTCGTAGTCGTCGGCCATCGAGTCCGGCCGGTGCCTGCCACGCGGGGTGTCGTTGATCCGGGTCTGCTGGCCGAGCATCGCCGTGCGGTCGTCCTCGGTCATCACCATCGGCGCGGACGGACGCTGCCCGGACAACACACGGACGATGTCCATCCGCATCTCGGCGGCGGACTGGTAGCGGTTGGCCGCGCCCTTGGCCATGGCCTTGAGCACGATCGCGTCGAGCTGGGGGCTGACCCGGCTGTTGACCTGCGACGGCTTGCGCGGATCTTCCCGAACGTGCTGGTAGGCAACGGCGACGGGCGAGTCGCCCGTGAACGGCGGCTCACCGGTCAGCAGCTCGAACAGGACGCAGCCGGTCGCGTAGACGTCGCTGCGGGCGTCGACGGCCTCGCCGCGGGCTTGTTCGGGGGAGAGGTACTGGGCGGTGCCGATCACCGCGGCGGTCTGCGTGACGGCCGCCTGGCCGTCGTGCACCGCGCGGGCGATACCGAAGTCCATCACCTTGACCGCACCGGTCTTGGTGATCATCACGTTGGCGGGCTTCACGTCGCGGTGGACGATGCCGTGCCGGTGGGAGAAGTCGAGCGCCGCGCAGACGTCGGCCATGATCTCCATGGCGCGCTGGCCGGGCAGGGGGCCCTCGGTCTTGACGATGTCGCGCAGGGTCCGCCCGTCGACGTACTCCATCACGATGTACGGCAGCGGTCCGTACTCGGTGCGCGTCTCACCGGTGTCGTAGACGGCGACGATCGCGGGGTGGTTGAGCGCGGCCGCGTTCTGGGCCTCGCGGCGGAAACGTTCCTGGAACTGCGGGTCCCGTGCCAGGTCGGCACGCAGCACCTTCACCGCGACGTCACGGCCGAGCCGGACGTCACGGCCCTTGTGGACCTCGGACATGCCGCCGTAGCCGAGCGTCTCGCCCAGCTCATAGCGATTGGAGAGCAGTCGCGGTGTCGTCATCGCTGCGTAGTCCCGCTCCTAGTCAACTTCTCGGTCCCATCATGCCCGCTCTTGCCGTTCCGCCAGGTCGTTTTCAACCAGGTGGCTGTTTGCCCGGGTCGCATTCAACAACCACCGTCGACCCGTGGTCCACCTGTCCGATCGGCTTGACGCCTGTCACGTAGCACGTCCGCAGATCCTGTGCCGCTCCGCCCGACAACCGTAGCGATCGAACATCTGGTTGTAGACCAGCCTCCCGTAACCGCTCGGCTACCACCGAGGCGGGGTGCCCGAGCAGTTCTCCTGCTTTCACCTGGGTCACGGCCGGACGTCCCTGTCCACTCGGCTCACCATATGCCGGTTCGTCCGGTGGAAAGGTGACCCCGGGGGGTGCCTGCGTGGCGCTCGCCGGCCCGCGGGCTGGGGCCTCCGGCTGCGGTGTGCTCGACCCAGCGAGCTTCGGCACCAACACCCACACAACAAGCACAACCAACGCCACCAGCAACAACGCGAGCACTGTCCAGAGCCACACGCGGGCACCGCGTTGCGGGCGGCGCGGCGGCATCGGGAACGACCCGGTGCCGTGCACCATCGGCGGCGGCATACTGCTCGGTGCGATACCCGGATGTGTGCCCGTATGGGTGACGGGGTGTGCTGCCGCCGCCATCGCCACGCCTGACGGTGTGGGCAGCGGCCGACCGGCCCGGACCGCGGCGACCGCCGCGGCGAACTCCCCGCCGTCGCTGTAGCGCTTGCGGGGATCCTTCACCAGCGTCGCTTCGATGACCGCCCGAGCACCGGGCGGCACGTCCGGCGGCAACGGCGGTGGGATGTCGCGGATGTGCATCATCGCCACCGTCACCGCGTTCTCCGACAGGAACGGGCGGTGCCCCATGAGGCACTCGTACCCCACAACCGCCAACGAGTACACATCGCTGGCCGGTTCGGCGTCCTGGCCGAGCGCTTGCTCGGGCGCGATGTAGTGCGCCGTTCCCATCACCATGCCCGACCTGGTCACCGGTGCGGCGTCGGCCGCCTTCGCGATGCCGAAGTCGGTCAGCTTCACCACGCCTGCCGGGGTGATCATGATGTTGCCCGGCTTGACATCCCTGTGCACGTAACCGCTGGTGTGCGCCGCCTGCAGGGCCACACCGGCCTGCTCGAGGATGTCCAGCGTCCGGTCGGCGTTGATCCGGCCCTCCCGAGCCAGGATCGTCGCCAGCGGCTCGCCTTCGACGAGCTCCATCACCAGGTACGCGGTGTCCTGCGGCCCGTCGGGAATCGCCGCCGTCTCGCCGTAGTCGTGGACGGAAGCGATACCCGGGTGGTTGAGCGACGACATGGTCCGTGCCTCGGTGCGGAACCGGTGCAGGAACTCGGCGTCACCGCAGAGTTCGGGCTTGAGCACCTTCACCGCGACAGAGCGGTCGAGGCGTGTGTCGGAGGCCTCCCAGACCTCACCCATGCCGCCGACGGCGATGCGCCGCACCAACCGGTACCGGTCGGCAAGCAGCTGCCCCGACGTCAGCATGCTCACCTACCTCCGATTCCCGGCAACGCGTTGATGGCGGCCCTGCCTACGGACGCCGCAACCGACCCACCGGTTGCGGCGAGCCCTCTGTTACCGCCGCTCTCCACGATCACGGCCACAGCGATCTGCGGGTTGTCCGCGGGCGCGAACGCGACGTACCAGGCGTGCGGCGGCGTGGCCTTCGGGTCCTTGCCGTGCTCGGCGGTCCCGGTCTTCGACGCGATGACCAGCCCGTTGACCTTGCCGTTGCCCTTGGTGTTCTCCTCGGACTTCTTCATCATGTCGCGCAAGGCCGACGCGTTCGACCCGGACATCGCCTTGCCGATCTCGTCCACGTCGAACTTCGACATCTCCGACAGGTCCGGGGCCAGCACCTTCTGCACCAGCTGCGGGCGCATCAGCGTGCCGCCGTTGGCGATCGCCGCGACGACCATGGCGTCCTGCATCGGCGTCAGCCGCACGTCACGCTGGCCGATCCCGGTCTGGTACACCGCCGCCTTGTCGGGCATCGGGCCGATGTGCGACTCCTCGACACCCATCGGGATCTTCAGATCCGTCTGGCCGACCCCGAACTTGGCGGCCTGCTCACGCAACTTGTCCGGGCCGAGCTGGTCGGCCAGCGTGGCGAACGCGGTGTTGCACGACAGCGCGAGCGCGGTCTCCAGCGACGCCGTCTGCTGGTCGTTGGGACCGCAGTGCCCGCCGTTGAAGTTCTCCAGATCGGTCCGGGTTCCCGGCAGCTGCACGGTGTTCGCCGCGGTCAGCTGGGTGTCCTTGTTCATGCCGTCTTCGAGCGCTGCCGCTGACACCACGAGCTTGAACGTCGAACCGGGCGGGTAGGTGTCCTGGATGGCCCGGTTGACCATGGGCCGGGTTTTGTCCTTGTCGTACGCCGTCCAGGCGGCCGCCTGCTCGTCACCGCTGTGCGAGGCCAACGGGTTCGGATCGTAGGACGGCGTCGAGACCATCGCGAGGATCTCGCCGGTCTGCGGCCGGATCGCCACCACCGCGCCGGTGTACGCGGCACCGGTGCCCGGCTGGGTCATCGCGTCGTACGCGGCCTGCTGCACGCGCGAGTCGATGGTGGTCTGGACGTTGCCGCCGCGCGGGTCGCGACCGGTGATCAGGTCCGACAGCCTGCGCACGAACAACCGGTCGTCCGAGCCGTCGAGGATGTCCTTCTCGGTGCGCTCGAGCGCCGCGGGACCGTAGCGGATCGAGTAGAAGCCGGTGACCGGCGCGAACGCCGCACCGAGCGGGTACTGGCGCTGGTAGCGCAGCGAGTCGTTGGTCGGGGTGACCGACGCGAGCAGCTTGCCGTCACTGGAGATGATCTTGCCGCGCTCGCGGGAGTACTCGTCGAACCGCACGCGCTGGTTGCGCGCGTCGGCCCGGTACTCGTCGGCCTTGACCATCTGGATGTAGGTGATGTTGGCCAGCAACAACACGACCATCCCGAGCATGGCCAGGCCGACCCGGCGAAGAGGTGTGTTCATGTCGGCCGCTCCACCATCACCGTGCTGGCCTCCCCGAGTGGTGCCTGCTGAACCGGCCGCGGGCGCGAACCGGTCTGTGGCCGCCGAGCGGCATCGGATATCCGCAACAGCAGGGCTATCAGGATGTAGTTCGCCAGCAGCGAGGAGCCGCCGTACGACAGGAACGGCGCGGTGATGCCCGTCATCGGGATCAGCGCCGTCACACCGCCGACGACGACGAAGACCTGCATGACGATGGCGAACGACAGGCCCCCGCCGAGCAGTTTGCCGAAACTGTCGCGCACGGCAACCGCACTGCGCAGCCCGCGCATCGCCAGGAGCATGTAGACGACCAGCAGCGCGGCCAGGCCGATGAAGCCCAGCTCCTCGCCGATCGCCGCCGTGATGAAGTCGGTGTGCGCCTCCGGCACGATGTCCGGCCGCCCCGCGCCCAGCCCGGTGCCCGCCATCCCCCCGGTGCCGATGCCGAACAGGCCCTGCGCGATCTGGTAGCTGCCGCCGAGCCGCTTGTAGACGTCCGGGTCCATCGGCGTCAGCCAGTTCGCCACACGCTGCTGGACGTGCGTGAACATCGAGAACGCGAGCAGCGCGCCGCCGATGAACAGCGTCAGGCCGATGACCACCCACGCGGCCCGTTCGGTTGCCACGTAGAGCATCGCGAGCACGATGCCGAAGATCAGCAGCGACGTGCCGAGGTCCTTCTCGAAGACCAGGACGCCGATGGCCACCCCCCAGGCGACCAGGATCGGCCCGAGGTCACGCGCTCTCGGCAGCTCGAGCCCGAGGAACCGGCGCCCCGCGACCATGAACAAATCGCGTTTGGACACCAGGAACGACGCGAAGAAGACCATCAGCAGGATCTTGGCGAACTCACCCGGCTGGATGTTGAAGATGCCGAGCTTCAGCCACACCTTGGCGCCGTTGACCTCGGTGATGCTCGCGGGCAGCAACGCGGGCAGCGCCAGCGCGAACAGGCCGACAAGACCCGCCGTGTAGCCGTACTTCGCCAGCACGCGGTGGTTGCGCACCACCCACAGCACGGCGAGGAACAGCACCAGCGAGATCACCGTCCACATCACCTGCTTGGGCGCGGCGGCGGAGTACTCCTTGGCCTGTGCGATCGCCTTCTCGGACTTGGCCAGGTCGATCCGGTAGATCATCACCAGGCCGAACCCGTGCAGCAACGCCACACACGGCAGGATCAGCGGATCCGCGTACGGCGCCAGCTTGCGCACCGCCAGGTGCGCGATCGTGAACACCGCGAAGAACGCGAGGCCGTACCAGAGGACCTGGATCGTCAGCGCTTGCTTCTGGTTGATCGAGACCAGCGTCAACGCGCCGGTGACGAGCGCGGCGGCGAAGGCGAGCATCCACAGTTCCGTGCCACGCCGCGTCGGCGCGACAGGCTGCATCGCGGGATTGCTGTGGTTGCCCTGCCCGGTCGCCGTCGCCGGACCCGCCCCGACGGGGACCGGTTGCGCCATCAGCCGCCGCCACCCTCGGAGTGCTCGGGTCGGCAGTCCACGCCAGGACGCGGCGGTGACGACGGCATGGTGCTCGCCACCTCAGGATTCGCCGGGTCCAACGGCGGCGCGGACGTCGCCGACTGGTTCTGTTGCTGTTGTTGTTGCACGAGTACGCCGGGACACGGATCGAGGACGTTCTCGGTCCGCAACCGGTTGATGAACTCGCGTGCCTCGTTCAGGCTGCCATAGGTGTTCTTGCCGCTGAGCACGGTCGCCCTGCCTGCCTCGTCGAGCTGGTCGACGAAACGCTTGTTGCACTTCTCCAGCGCCGGATCGCACGACCCCTGCAGCTCGCGCTGCAGCGGAACGCCCAGCACACTGCCGGGAACACCCTGGAAGATCGCGATCTCGCCCTTGAACTGACCGCCGCCCTCACCGACGTAGTAGTTGCGCAGCACGAAGTACCGGATCGTGAAAGCCCCGGCGACCAGCAGCACGACCACGGCGAGCGAGATCGCCACCGTCCGCAACCGCTTGCGGCCCTTGACCTTGGGGTCCTCCGGCTCGGGCTGTTCGATCTCGCGCGGCTCCGGCTTCGGCCGCGCGGCCGCCGCCATCGCCGCGGCGCGGGACGCCGACGAGTCCGGCGGAGGCGGATCCTCGCTGCCGTTGCCCGCCGCACCGCCGATGATCGGGTCGTCGTCGCCGTAGTCCACGTCGACGACGTCGGCGATGATCACCGTGATGTTGTCGGGACCGCCGCTGCGCAGCGCCAGCTCGATCATCCGGTCGGCGCACGCCTGCGGCTCCGGGATCTCGATCGCCTCGGACAGCGTCTCGAAGCTGACCACCGACGACAGCCCGTCGGAGCACAGCAGGTACCGGTCACCCGCGCGGGCCTCGCGGACCGTCAGGCTCGGCTCGACCTCGTGCCCGGTCAACGCACGCAGCAGCAACGACCGCTGCGGGTGGCTCGACGCCTCCTCCGCGGTGATCCGGCCCTCGTCGATCAAGGACTGCACGAACGTGTCGTCATGGGTGATCTGCGAGAACTGGTCGCCCCGGCGCATGTAGGCACGCGAGTCGCCGACGTGCACGAGACCGATCCGCGTACCCGCGAACAGCATCGCGGTCAGCGTCGTACCCATGCCGTCGAGCTCGGGATCACTCGACACCATTTCGGAGATGGTGTTGTTGCCCGCGATCGCGGCGTCCCGCAGGGGACCGAGCAGATCCTCACCAGGCGTGTCGTCGTCCAGCGGCGCCAGCGCGCCGACGACCACCTTGCTCGCCACCTCACCGGCGGCGTGTCCCCCCAGCCCGTCCGCCAGCGCGAGCAGGCGCGGTCCCGCGTACACAGAGTCCTGGTTGTTCGAACGCACCAGGCCCCGGTCGCTGCGAGCCGCATAACGGAGGACAAGGGTCATGAGCGCAGCTCGATCACCGTCTTGCCGATGCGGATAGGAACCCCCAGCGGCACCCGCATGGGCGCCGTCACCTTCGCCCGGTCCAGGTACGTCCCGTTGGTCGAACCCAGATCCTCGACATACCAGTCAGTTCCGCGCAAGGAGATCCGCGCGTGCCTGGTCGACGCATAGTCGTCGTCCATCACAAGCGTGGAGTCATCGGCGCGGCCGATCATGATCGGCCGCCCGTCCAACGAGATGCGTGTGCCCGCGAGTGCGCCGTGCGTCACCACGAGCTGTCGGGGCGCCTTGCCACGCGCCTTGCCGGACTTGTCCCTGCGGAACCCGGGAATGCCGACCTTCAAACCTGACGCCGCGTACAAGTCCGAACGGACGATCCGCAGCGCGGCCACCACGAACAACCAGAGCAGGACAAGAAACCCTGCTCTGGTCAGCTGCATCACCAGCTCTGGCACCTGTTGTGACCGCTCCCTAAAAATCGCAGCCGACACCGCTTGAATACAGAGACTGTATTCAAGCCCTGCGAACGACTGAACGTCAGCCCTGGGTGCGGAACACCAGCGACGAGTGACCGATGCGGATGACGTCGCCGTCAGCCAGTTGCCACGTCTGCACCGGAGTGCCGTTCACCGTGGTGCCGTTCGTCGAACCGAGGTCAGCGAGTGTGGCACTCTGGCCGTCCCACGTGATCTCCAGGTGACGACGCGACACGCCGGTGTCCGGCAGCCGGAAGTCGGCGTCCTGACCGCGCCCGACCACGTTCCCGCCCTGCTTGAGCGAGTACGTGCGGTTCGACCCGTCGTCCAACTGCAGGCTCGCCGACAGCTGGCGCGCACCGGTCTGCACGGCAGGCGGCGCATAACCCTGCTGGCCATACGGGTCGGCCTGCTGGCCGTACGGGTCCTGCTGGCCGTAACCACCGGGCTGCTGGCCGTACCCACCTTGCTGCGGGTAACCACCCTGCTGCTGACCGTAGCCCTGGTCGTAGCCCTGCTGGCCGCCGTAGCCGCCCTGCTGGCCGTAGCCCTGGTCGTAGCCGCCACCTTGCTGGGGCTGCTGGCCGTAACCCTGGTCATAGCCGCCGGGCTGCTGGCCGCCGTAGCCGCCACCGCCGCCCTGCTGGCCGTAACCCTGGTCGTACCCGCCGCCTTGCTGCTGACCGTAGCCCTGGTCGTAGCCCTGCTGGCCGCCGTAGCCGCCCTGCTGGCCGTAACCCTGGTCGTACCCGCCGCCCTGCTGCTGCGGGGGCTGCTGGCCGTAGTTCTGATCGTTGCCGTACTGGTTCTGGCCGTATCCGTACTGGCCTTGCTGGCCGTACGGGTCACCCTCAGGCGGTTGGCCGTAGCCGGGAGGCTGGCTCATGGATCGGTCTCCTGCGTTGCGAGGTGATGCCGGCCGTCGGCTTACGTCAGGGTCGACGGACGAGCGTGTTCGGAACTGTCCGGTATGCAGCGCGTCGGAGCGCTCCAGGGAGACTACGACGTCACCGAAGGTGTCCCACCCGTGCTCGGCGAGATTCTCGGAAATGACGTCCGTGAGCAGCGTGACGATGCGTTCCTCGTCCACCGCGAGCCGATCGTGGTCCGCGGGTCCCAACTGCACGACGTAGTGGTTGGGAGCCAGCAACCTGCCACCGGCCAACTCACGGACGTTGTCCTCGCTCTCCCGCTGAAGAGCCTGGGCAACCTCCTGTGGCACCACGTTGCCACCGAACACACGCGCGAAGGTATTACCAACGATGCCTTCGAGCCGGCGCTCGAAGCGCTGCACGAGGCCCACGGATCATCCCTCCACACGTACGCTCCTCCCCCGATCGTATCCGGGTGCGGCCCGAGAGACACCGGGATGTTCCAACCCCCCGAAAACTGCCCCCAAACCCCGTGCTACGCTTCCGCGGTCACTTCAGGGCGAGTGGCGGAATGGCAGACGCGCACGGTTCAGGTCCGTGTGTCCGAAAGGACGTGAGGGTTCAACTCCCTCCTCGCCCACTCGACGGTAGGCGGTTCCTGTCGGTGCTTCGCACCTTCGCTGGGGCCGCCTCGTTTTTGTTTGGGGGGCCGAGCCCCCCCAAGCCCCCCACGGTGCTTGCTCCTTGCGTGTCGGCGCTGGTCAGGTTGGTTTTTCACCAGCTCTGTTCGCCCTTTCGGCCCGCTCTTCTGGTGCTTTTGGGCATTCCTTCTTGCTTCGGCTTCCTGGCGCCGGGTTGCCCGTCCCGGCGTTTCGGTTGTTGGTTGCCAGCTTCCCTGGTCTTGGTTGCTTGCGGTCTCAGCGCGGTGCCACCAGCTTCTGCCGTGGCCGCTCTGGGTGCTGCCGCCGTGTGATTCATGGGCGGCGTTGGGGCTGGCTGGGGTGGGCGTCTTCGCGTCTGGCCAGGTGGTGCCTTTGGTCTTGGCTGTCGCTGCGCTCGCTTGGGGGCGGAGCTTGGGCACCGTTGCTCGGGTGCCTTGATGTGGCTGTCGGTGTCGCTGTCCTCGTGGTTTGGTCCGTCGGGGGCCGGTTGCCGAGGTTGTTCCTTCGCCCTGGTCGCGTGGCTGGGCTCGCTGTGGGGTCAGGTCGCTGTGATGGGCAGCGTTCGGGCGGGCGGGCGCGTCGGGGTGGGCTTCACGGGTGGGAGGAGTGGCCGGGGGTGTGGTCGTGACGGTGGGACCTTCGTCGAATCTGGTTGTCCACAACCCGCCGGTAACCCCCTTGACCAGGCCTTTCCTCGGTAGACTGGAGCAGGGACGCCCCCCGGGTTGGGTGGGGGACTGTTTACGGGTGTGAATACGAAGTCGCGATGTTGATCATGTGGGGCGGGTGGCCCTGCTGGGTGGGCGTGTTCCGGGCGGCATTCTTTCAGCTGCGAGAGAACAGGATGTGTTTGCCGGAGAACGGGGGCGGGCGGCCGGGCTGCCGCTCTGGTGGGCGACTGAAGTGGGTTGTGTTGGCGGGCCGGTGGGCTCATTGTGAGATTTGGCGCGGAATCCAGCCCTTTCGGGCAATGAACTACACGCGTGTAATTCACTCAATTGTGGTGGGGGTCACTTTTACTGGCGGTGGTTGTGGCCGGTGACCGCCTGTCTTCTTCTCACCCGGACGGCGGCATCGCCCGGCTGAAGTCGGTTAGCGGCTCATCGACCGGTCACCGACTGCTCAGCGCCGCCGGTCGCAGGAGAACGGAACTCGGATCCTTCGGGCTGGCTCAACTGGTACCAAATTCCATGTAGCAGTTCGGCCCGTGACCACCCAGGGGCACGGTCGAGTCGAAGGAGGCGGGGCTTCGTGACCGGCATTCCAGGGCGCATGGCAGCGGTGACTCAGGACGCAGCTTCACTGCCGATTCCGTCCGCCGTCGAGCTTCCCGGCCCCGATGACGAGCTCGCCTCCGCGGCCGTCGCGCAGCTCGGCTGGCCGGGTGTGGCGCTGGCGCCGATGACACTGCTCGGCCGCCGGGTGTCCCTCGTCGCCGAACTCCTGCCCGACGCGCACGCCGAGCGGATCTGTCTCGGGCAGGCGCCGGTCACCGACCGCGCCACGGTTTCCACGTGGGTGTGGCCCGAGTTCCAGGGGCAGGTTCCCGCCGCGGCCGTGCGGATCGTCGGTGTGCTGGCTGTCGTGCGGCACTGGCGGACCGGTCTCGCCGCGCTCGCGCCGTTCGCTCGTTACGGTGACACCGCGATGGTCGTGCCGTCCTCGGTCGTGCTCACGCACGACTACCTCGCCAACTGCCTGCCGCGGGCCCGCAACTACGGCATCGCCGTGGTCAGCGCCGACCCGGACAACGGTGTCGAGCTGGACTTGCCCGGCCGAAACGACAAGGTGCCCGCCGGCATCGACGCCGTGTCGCGCTGGGTCAACGAGGTCGCCTACGAGCGAGTTCTGTCCGCCTGAGCAAACCGTTCTACGCTGGCTGGCATGCGAGTTGTCATCGCCGGTGGACACGGCAAGATCGCGCTTTATCTCGAACGTTTCCTCTCGACCCGCGGCGATGAACCGGTCGGTTTGATCCGCAATCCCGCGCAGGCGGATGATCTGCGCGAGGCAGGTGCCGAACCGGTTGTGCTCGACCTGGAGAAGGCGAGCGCCGAAGACGTCGCCGCTGTGCTGGCCGGCGCGGATGCCGCCGTGTTCGCGGCAGGAGCCGGGCCCGGCAGTGGAATTGAGCGAAAAGACACAGTCGACCGCGCTGCCGCGGTGCTCTTCGCCGAGGCCGCCGAAATCGCGGGCGTGCGGCGGGTGATCCAGATCAGCTCGTACGGGCTCGACCGCGCCGACGACCAGTCGGTCGACGAGGTCTTCCGCACCTACCTCAAAGCCAAGGCCGCCGCGGAGGACGACCTGCGCTCGCGCGACCTCGACTGGACCATCCTGCGACCGGCCCACCTCACCGACGAACCGGCGACCGGCCTGGTCAACCTCGACCTGCACGTACCGCCGGGCAAGATCCCGCGCGAAGAGGTCGCGGCCGTGCTGGTCGGCCTGCTCGGCGACGACGACACCATCGGACTAACCCTCGAACTCGCCAAGGGCCCGACGCCGATCGACATCGCCATCACTCAGGTCAAAGCGAGCACGCGGTCCAAGTAGGCGTTGCGGAACACGCAGCCGGGGTCGACCTCGGCACGCACACGGCGGAAATCGTCGAACCGGGGATAGCGCGCACGCAGGGCCTCGGCGTCCAGGGTGTGCATCTTGCCCCAGTGCGGGCGCCCGCCGACCTGCGCGACGATCTTCTCGAAGGCGTCGAAGTACTCCCGGTAAGGCATGCCCGGGTACTGGTGGATGGCGAAGTACGTGGAGTCGCGCTGGTAGGCCGTGGACAGCCAGATGTCGTCGGCTGCCGCGACCCGGACCTCGACCGGCATCATCACCGGGTGGGTCAGCGTCGGGACCACGGCGCGCAGCTCGTTGAGCACGTCCACCAACGACTCGCGCGGCACCGCGTACTCCGACTCGACGAACCGGACGTTCCGTTCGGTCACGAACACCCGGTGGGACAGGTCGCTGTAGGAACGCGGCGACAACGCGATCGACGCCAGCCCGTTCAACGGCTTGACCAGCTTCGGCACCGCTCGCGCCGCCCGGCACATCGCGCCCCAGACGACGTTTTCCATGACCGTGTACTCGTAGAACTCCCGTGCGCGGCTGAGCGGTCGTGCTGCCGCGTCGAGCGGTAGGCGGTCGTTCCGTTTCACCAAAGCCTTGCGACCGTACGGAAACCAGTAGAACTCCATGTGGTCGTGGCCGGTGATCAGTTCGTCCAGCCGCTCGATCACTTCTTCCAGCGCGACCGGCCGCTCGTCGGCGTGCAGCGAGAAGGACCGCTCGCAGCGCAAGGTCACAGTGCTGATCACGCCGAGCGCGCCGAGCCCGACTCGCGCGGCGTGGAAGAGGTCCGGCCGCTCGTCAGCCGAACAGGTGACGACGGAGCCGTCGGCCAGCACCAGCTGCAACGCGGTGACCTGCGTCGAGATCCCGCCGAGCTTGGCACCGGTGCCGTGTGTCCCGGTCGAGATCGCACCGGCGATGGTCTGCGCGTCGATGTCGCCGAGGTTGATCAGCGCGAGGCCGAGGCGGTCCAGCGCGGCGTTGAGCTGCTTGATCGTCGTCCCGGCCCGGACGGTCACCAGGCCGGAGCCGACGTCGGACGACTCGACACCGGTCCACGAGGACAGGTCGATCGCCGCGCTCGCGTGTGCGGCGGCGATGGCGGTGAAGGAGTGGCCGGCGCCGATGGCCTTGACGGGCAGGCGCTTCGCGGTCGCCGTGGTGACGGCCTCGCTGATCTGCTCGACGCTGGCAGGCCGGGACACTGTCTGCGGGGCCGCGATCTCGTTGCGGGCCCAGTTCGTCCACCGGATCTGTCCATCAGCGCTGGTCCTCAGAGCAGTCATAGACGCTGGCCTCCTGCGGCAGGTATTCGTCACACCGTAAGTGAAAGCTATTCACATTTCAACGGATATCGACGTACTGTGGTCGCGTGACCCAGCAGGCCGACTTGGACACCGCCACCAAGGGACTCGACCCGCCCTTCGCCGTGGTGGACCTGGACGCGTTCGAGGCCAACGCGCAGACACTGGCGCGCCGCGCGGGTGGCCGCCCCATCCGAGTGGCCAGCAAGTCCGTTCGCTGCGCCCACCTGCTGGAACGTGTCCTGGAGATGCCCGGCTTCCGGGGCGTCATGGCCTACTCGCTGCGCGAGGCCCTCTGGCTGACGCGCAAATGGCGCGGCACACCGCTGGCCGGGACCGACATCCTGGTCGCCTACCCGACAACGGACCATGGCGCACTCCGTGACCTCGCCGCGGACCCGGACGCAGCCCGGGTCATCTCGGTGATCGCCGACTCGACAGCACACCTGGACCTGATCGACGCGGCTCTCGGCACCGATCATCCGCCAATTCGCATCTGCCTGGAATTCGACGCGGCGTGGCGCCCCCTCCCCGGTGTCCACGTCGGCACCCGCCGCTCGCCGGTGCGCACCCCACACCAAGCGGCGCGGCTGGCGACCGAGATCAACCGCCGCCAGGGCTTCGCCCTGGTCGGCGTGATGTCCTACGAGGGCCAGATAGCCGGCCTCGGCGACGCCCCACCGGGAAACCCGGTGAAGGGCGCGGTGATCGGCTGGATGCAACGCCACTCCGGCTCGGAACTGGTCGACCGCCGCAGCGCGGCGATCGCCGCGATCCGCGCCAGCACCGACCTCGAGTTCGTCAACGGCGGCGGCACCGGAAGCCTCGAACTGACCTCCGGCGACCCGTCGGTGACGGAACTGGCGGCAGGCTCAGGGCTGATCGGCCCGTGGCTGTTCGACAGCTACCGCGGGTTCAAGCCGCGCCCGGCCGCGCTCTACGCCTTGCCGGTGGTCCGCCGCCCGGCACCGCGCATCGCCACCCTGTTCGCGGGCGGCTACGTCGCGTCGGGGACCGGTACCCCGGACCGCCTGCCCCAGCCCTTCCTGCCGGAAGGCCTCAAGCTCCTCGGCCTCGAAGGCGCGGGCGAAGTGCAGACGCCCGTGACCGGCGCCGCTGCCGAGCACCTCAAAGTCGGTGACCGGGTGTGGATGCGGCATTCCAAGGCGGGCGAGCTGGCCGAGCGGTTCCAGGAGTACCACCTGGTCCGCGGCGACCGCGTCGAACGCACCGTGCCCACTTATCGCGGCGAGGGCGTGAACTTCGGCTGAAGCCGCCGTGTCGCGGGCCGGTTACTTGCCGACCTTGCTCGACAGGTACTGCCGCAGTAGTTCTTTGCCTTCGTCGATGATCGTCTGGTCTCCGCTGGGGTCCCGGCGGAAGGCCAGCTTGTGGATGCCGTCGGTTGCCTCGACCGCGATGGTGATCGGCAGCCGCAGCTGCTCCACGGGCAGGCCCGCCTTCGACGCCACGATCTCGGTCAGGCTCGCCGCCACGACCTCGTTGTTGTGCTTTCCTTCGCCGTCGTCGAGCAGTTCCAGGTCGACCACGTCGCCGAAGTGCAGTTTGCTGAAGCCCGGGACCGTCCTGTGCATGTCGACGTAGATGTCGATCGCCAGGTCCACCGCGTCCCACCAGTGGTCGACGTAGGTCGTCTCGAAGCGTTCGCCGACCACTTTCAGGAAGTGCTCAAGGTTGCGCCTGGTCAGCTCGCGGACGACCGCGCGCTTGTCGGGGAAGAACTGGTACAGCGAGCCGACCGCCACGCCTGCTCGTTCCGCGATGAGGGTTGTCGTCACCCCGTCGTAGCCGACCTCCTCGATCAGCGCCGCGCAGGCCTCGAGCATCTGCTCAACGCGTTTCGCGCTGCGTTGCTGCACCGGCTTGCGCCGCAGTGGGGTCGGGCTCGTCACAAGTGTCTCCTCTGCTCAGCCCCTATCTTGCCGTGAATCGGGCGCTGGCGTGGGAGTGACATCACATCTACTATCCCGAATGAATTTCACGTTCTGCGGAGATGAGGTTCCGATGAGCTTCCCGGACGGCTTCGTGTGGGGTGTGTCGACCTCCGCCTTCCAGATCGAGGGCGCCACCCGTGAGGGCGGGCGGGGCGTCTCCGTCTGGGACACCTTCTGCGCCACGCCCGGCAAGATCCGCGACGGGGCGAACGCCGACATCGCCTGCGACCACTACAACCGCTTCCCCGAGGACGTCGCGTTGATGTCCGACCTCGGAGTGGACGCCTACCGCTTCTCCGTCGCGTGGCCGCGGATCCAGCCGACCGGTCGTGGCGGGGTCAACGTCGAGGGGCTCGACTTCTACGACAACCTCGTCGACGCGTTGTGCGAGGCGGGGATCGCCCCTGTCGCCACGCTCTACCACTGGGACACGCCGCAACCGCTGGAGGACGACGGCGGCTGGCTCACCCGGGACACCGCCGAGCGGTTCGCGGAATACGCCGCCATCGTCGGCGAACGGCTCAGCGACCGGGTGGAGATGTGGATCCCGCTCAACGAACCGATGGTGGTCACGCTGTTCGGGTACGCGCTCGGCGAGTACGCGCCCGGCCGGGCACTGCTTTTCGACGCGCTGCCCGCCGCGCACTTCCAGAACCTCGCGCACGGGCTGGCGGTCGGCGCGCTGCGTGCCACCGGGGCGAAAGCCGTTGGTACAGCGAACAACCACAGCCCGATCTGGCCGGCCGCCGACATCGCGGAGGACCGGCAGGCCGCGCGGCACCTCGATGCCGTCATCAACTGGATGTACGCCGACCCG
Source organism: Kibdelosporangium phytohabitans (assembly GCF_001302585.1). Lineage (GTDB taxonomy): Bacteria > Actinomycetota > Actinomycetes > Mycobacteriales > Pseudonocardiaceae > Kibdelosporangium > Kibdelosporangium phytohabitans. The sequence goes on from NZ_CP012752.1 coordinate 45,099, forward strand.
GTGCTCACCGGCACCTATCCGGAGGAAGTGATTCCCTACCTGCCAACGGGTTTCGCCGACGACCTGAGCGCGATCGCCGCGCCGCTGGACTTCTACGGCGTCAACTACTACGAACCGCAAGGCGTCGCGAAACCGGTTGACGGCAACCCGTTGCCGTTCGTACTGCGGCCGATCGAGGGATATCCGGTCACCACCAACGATTCCCCGGTCGTACCGGACGGGCTGCGTCAGTTCCTCGGCACCATCGCCAACCGCTACGGAGACGCCCTCCCGCCTGTCCACATCACCGAGAGCGGCTGCAGCTTCGACGGCGTCGACGACCGGCAGCGGATCGAGTACCACACCGAACACCTTGCCGCGCTTGAGAAAGCGATCGCTGAAGGCGTCGATGTGCGCGGCTACTTCGTGTGGTCGCTGCTGGACAACTTCGAGTGGTCCAAGGGGTACCAGCCGCGGTTCGGTCTCGTGCACGTCGACTACGACACGTTGGTCCGCACACCCAAGGACTCCTACCACTGGTACCGCGACCTGATCAGGGGGACTCGATGACGAGTGCCCTGGCCGAGCCGACGCGGAAGGTCCGCGCCGGGTGGATCAGCCTGCTGTTCGTCGCCAACCTCGGGTTGTGGCTGGCGATCTACGCGCCGATCCAGGTCCTGCTGCCGCAGCAGGCCGAGTTGCTCGACAGCGCCAACAAGGAACTGGTGTTCGGGATCGTCACCGGCGCGGGTGCTCTGGTCGCGGTGTTCGCCAACCCGGTGGCCGGGCTGTTGTCGGACCGGACGACCTCGCGGTTCGGCAGGCGCCACCCGTGGACGATGGGTGGCGCACTCGTCGGGGCCGCCGGGCTGGCCGTCCTGGCCGTGGCGGGCAATGTCGCGGTGATGGTGCTGGGCTGGTGCCTCGTCCAGGTCGGGTTGAACGCCATGCTGGCCACGCTCATCTCGGCCATCCCGGACCGGGTTCCGGTCGAGCAGCGTGCCCAAACGGGTGGTTTCGTCGGCATCAGCCAGATGTTCGGGACCGTGCTCGGCGCCGTGCTGGTCACCTCGATCGTCACCGGCCTGGTCGCCGGTTACCTGGCGTCCGCCGCGGTGGTGCTGGTCGGCGCCGCCGCGTTCGTGCTGTTGACACCCGACGCGGCGCTGCCGAAGGACCTCGTCGGCAAGACCAAGCTCGAACTGTGGATCTCGCCGCGGGAACACCCCGGGTTCGTGTGGATGTGGGGGTGCCACTTCATGGTGAACCTCGGCAACGCGCTCGGCACGTTCTACCTGCTGTTCTTCCTCAAGGACGTGGTCAGGCGCGCCGACCCCGAGGGATCGCTGCTGATCCTGATGGCGTTCTACGGAGTCGCGCTGGTCATCGGCGCGCTCGTGACAGGCAGGCTCTCCGACGCCTCCGGGCGGCGCAAGCCGTACGTCGTGGTCGCGGTCGTCCTGATGGCGGCGGCCGCGCTGATCCTGGTGGCGTGGCCGACCTGGGTGGGCGCGCTGATCGCCGGGCCGCTGCTCGGCGCCGGCTTCGGCACGTACTGGGCGGTCGCGATCGCGTTGCTGACGCAATTGCTCCCGGCCGCCGCCGATCGCGCCAAGGACCTCGGAGTCGTGAACATCGCCAATTCGTTACCGCAAGTGGTCGCCCCGCTCGTGGCTTCCGGAATCCTGGCAGTTCTCGGCTACGCGGGGTTATTCGCGGCATCCGCCGCGGCCACGTTGCTCGCAGGTGTGTTCCTGTCGCGAATCACAACCGCGGAATGAAATCGCGTCCCACCGGAAATTGGGAACCGCAGGCCGGCGCTTGTCGGGGGAGGGGAGAGGCCGGTGGGGGAGGAGAAGCACTGAGAGCGCCGGCCTGCGGGGCCTTGGATGACGGTCCGGTTCGCCTCGCTCGGGGGGACGGACGAACCGGACCGCCGGTCTATCGGGCGCCGGCCACCACACGGCGCGGGGAGGAACTGGCCCTTCGGACGTGCCTGCCACCTGCTGGAGCGAGACCGCCTGCGACCAGGTGCTCGTAGGCGGCGCGCCAGACCGAGCACGGCGCCTTCTGCTGGCGCCACCGCGACGAACAGGTCGGGCAGTTGCCTCGCTCATCGGGCTCGTGGGCCGAGAGCATCGCGCGCCAGCCCTCGGTCAGGCGGGGCAGCTCGGACCGGGCCACGGACAGCAGGGACGGGGCGTCAGCGCGGGTTGCCAGCTCGGAGAGCATGTCAAGGCGTTCCCACACCGCATTGCGCAAAACCTGGCCGAGTATCTCGTCCACGGGAGCGTCACCGTCACCTTTCCGCCTGCTCGGCGGCTTCTCGTAGGGCGTCCCGCAGTTGGCCTAGCTGGCCACTCGACAGGACAGCGGTCTCGCCGGGAGGTCCGACGAGCACCACCTTGTTCTGATCATTGACCAGCACAGTGAGACAGCGATCGCGGTTGATGACGTCGCCACAGCTGATATGCCACACCTGGCGACCCGCGAAACTTCCGCTGAGGTCTCTGAGGCCAGGAGCGTCCTGCGGCTCAGCCTGACCTGCAGGTGAGGCCGCTGGGGCGGGGCGAGTCACTGTCGAGCCGACCAGGTCCACGATCCGAAGTTTCCCTCCGTGCTCGAATGCTTACCAGAACTTAGATTGGTACGTGGCAAACTCGAGTGGGGTGATGGTGAGCTGATCGGGCAAGGTTTCACGATAAGCGGTCAGCGGACTTCGGCCCGACCGATCAGCCTGACCGATCACCACTTCTCGGTCCTGCCGCAATGTGTTTACTCTGCGGTTGACGCCCAACGGACTGCAAGGGGGCGCGAGTGAACTCCACTGGCTCACAAGGTGCTGTTGTGACCGCCGACGTCTGGGAGAAGCCGGACATGCGGGCAGCCCTTGCCGCGAGGGAGATCAGTCAGGTCTACCGGCTGTTGCGCAAGCACGGAATCTCGCAGCGGCAGATCGCGGCTCAGACCGGCCAGTCGCAGTCCGAGGTATCGGAGATCCTCAAAGGTCGCCAGGTCATGGCCTATGACGTACTCGCGAGGATCGCCGCCGGATTGGGCGTTCCAAGGGGATACATGGGCCTCGCATATGACGAGGAGACACGGGTCCGCGTCGTCGCGACAGTCGACGACCAGACCCCCGAGGAGGCAGAGTCGGTGAAGCGTCGGAAGTTCCTCGCGCACGCCGCGGCCGTCACCATGGGCGCGAACGTGTTCGGCGCGGACTCCGGGCCGTGGGTCTCGAACCCGATCCAGACTCCGGCGCCCGGACGGATCGGCATGACCGATGTGCGCCAGGTGGAGGCCGCCACCAGGGCGTTGCGTTCGCTGGACTACCAGTACGGCGGGGGCTCCTGCCGGGACGCGGTGATCGCGCAGCTGTCATGGGGTCAGCAGATGCTGGGGGCATCGGCGACGGACGTGGTCAAGCAGCGGCTGCACGTCGCACTGGCTGACCTGCACAACCTCGCCGGGTGGACGTCGTTCGACATCGGGCTGCTCGACTCGGCCCGCAACCACTTCGGCAAGGGGCTCGAGCTGGCCAAGGAGGGCCGCAGCGAGCCGCTGGTGGCCAACATCCTGTACCGGATGGGCCGGGTCTACTTGCACAACGGCGCGCCGAACGACGCGCTCAAGATCTTCTCGCTCGGCCAGATCGCGGCCCAGAACTCCGGCTCCGAGCTGGCGGTCGCCGTGCTCTGCGCGAACGAGGCGTGGGCCTACGCGATGATGGGCCAGCGCGAGCAGACGATGAAGCTGCTCGGCCGGACCCGTGACGAGTTCGCCCGCGCCGACCTGGACGGCGCCGAGACCTGGGTGAAGTTCTTCACCGAGACCGACGTGCACGCCATGATCGGCACGGTGCACACGGTGCTGGCCCAGGAGGTCGACACCAAGCACACGAAGTACGCGATCCCGGCGTTGCAGCGGGCGATCGACGCGTACGGCGACGACATGGCCCGCAGCAAGACGTTCAACCTGAGCGCGCTGGCCACCAACCACCTGATCGAAGGCGACATCGACCACGGCTCCAAGGTCGGCCGCACCGCGGTCGAGCTGGCCGAGAACCTCACCTCTGGCCGCGCGAAGGACCGCATGCGGCCGTTGAAGGACGAGGCGGACAAACGCCGCAACAACAGCCAAGCCCGTGAACTCTCCGACGCCCTCAACAAGTACTTCGACACGGAGGCGTGAGCCCGCCGGGCGCCTCCCATCCAGGTCCATGGCCACCTCGGAGGGACGGTTCAGCAGGGACATCCTGTCCGCTGCGCTGACCGACATCTGCGCGCAGATCGGACTGGACGCCACCGGCGCCGACCTGCTCAGGTTCACCAACAACGCCGTGTACCGCCTGGCCGGTGACACCGCCGTGGTGCGGATCGTCGGGTCACGGGCGCTGCGGCACCGGGTGGAGAAGGTCGTCAGGATCGCCGGGTGGTTCGCCGAGCACGACATCCCGGCCGTCCGGCTGTTCACGGGGATAGAGCAGCCGATCAGGGCGGGCGAGCACGTGGCGACCGTGTGGGATGTCGTGCCCGGCGGTGGCCGCCCGGCGAGGGGCCGTGATCTCGGTGAGCTGCTGCGCCGGATCCACAGCCTGCCGCCGCCGTCGTTCGACCTGTCCGCCTGGGACCCGCTGGACGACGTGCGCAGGCGCATCGATGACGCCGAGGACATCCAGGACGGTGACCGGCTGTTCCTGCTGGAGACCTGCGCCCGTCTGCACGAGGAGCTGGCCGGGCTGCGGTACGAGCTGTCGCCGGCCGTGCTGCACGGCGACGCGCACCTGGGCAATCTGATCCCGTCGCCGGACGGGCCGGTGCTGTGTGACTTCGATTCCACTTCGCTGGGTCCGCCGGAGTGGGATCTGACACCCGTGGCCGTCGGCGTCGGCCGGTTCGGCGAGCCGGCGCGGACCTACCGCGAGATCGTCCGCGCGTACGGCTTCGACGTGACGAAATGGACTGGTTTCCGGGTGTTGCGCGAGGTCAGGGAGCTGAAGCTGATTACGAGCGTGCTGCCGAGCGTGCGCAGCAATCCCGAGGTGCGGCCCGAGTTGATGCGCAGGCTGGACGACTTCCGGCGCGGTGACACCCGGGCCAGGTGGGCCCGGTACACCTGAATGGCGGTAACGCCGGACCCGCCGTGAGCGAATCCTTTCTCGACAGATGCCGCTGGTTGACCCAAGCGGGTGTTCGGCTACTCTGTGTTTACGATCTCGTCGAGTTTCGCTCACCAAGAGGTGATTGGTCACGGTGTTGGGGCTGCTGAGCAGGACAGTCGGTGATGGTCGGCGTGCCAAGCGCGCGCTACGGTCCGCGCAGGTGCTGGACGAAGTGGTGGAAGCTCAGCTCGCCCTGGTGTCCCGATTGCCCGAGGACAGTCGCCGCCGAGCGGCCGACTACCTCGCTGAGCTCGTGATGCTCGCCCAGACCTACCGGCACTTCGCGGCCGGCTGGATCAGCCGCAAGGAACTCGAGACGCGCGGCGCCGCGACCATGCAGCGGCTCACTGAGCTGCGCAGGCCGCACGAACAGGCGCAGTTCACCGAGCAGGACTGACCGCTCGACTCTTCGAATCCCGCGGTCGGCTCCAGTTCGGAGTGACGGCCGCCACATAATCTTCCATTTGCGACGAACGGCTGCAACCTAAAGCACTGGTGCGCGCGTCAGTACTACCGCGAATCCGAAGGCCAGGCCCATGATCGCCAGTTCGGCGGAGGCCCAGCCGACCAGCGCTGTCCGTTTGTGACGCAGAATCCGCGGCAGGAGGCGCCAGCGGATGTTGGCCCCGAGGAAAGCCAGTGCCGAGACGCACGCGACCTTGAGCACCACCAGCACGCCGTAACCGGTCGTGACCAGGTCACGCCACACCGAGCCACCGGGCGTGAGCGCCAGTTCGGCGAACCCGTTGAACAGTCCGGTCACGACAGACACCGCGATGCAGATCGTGGCGAGGTTGGAGAAGCGCGGCAACGCGTGCGCCAGCAGCGTCCGGTTGGCGGCGAGCAACACGACCGTCGCACCGAGCCCACCGGTCCACGCGACCGCGGCGAGCACGTGCAGTTCCATCGAGACCATCGTGACGTCCTGCCACGACCAGTCCGCGGCGTGGCCGGTCACCGGCAACGGCAGCAGCGTGAACAAGGCGGCGGCGGCCCGCAGCTCGGCGGGGATGGACTCACCTTTGCGGACAGTCCACGCCGCGAGACCGGCGCACAACATGGCGAAGAGGAACACGGCGACGAGCGCCTTGCCCGCGCCGACAGTGCGGACGTACTCCCACACCGCGTCGAGGGTGACCGATTGGGACAGTCGCAGCTCGGCGGTCTGCAGGACGAGCGCGACGAGGGCCGCGGTGGCCCACGTCAGTGCACTTGCGACAGTCACCCGCCGCGTGCCGGCCAGCACGGCCTCGGCGAGCTTGGGCCGGTCGAAGCCGATCAGCAAGGGCAGCAACGAAAGCCCGACCGTGACCACGGCGGCCATGTCGAGGATCACGCGGACGAGCGGGATGCCGAACCGGACCACCGCGTCCGGCTCGGCCAGCCCGGTGGGCACACTGGTCGCGGTGATCGCGAGTCCGATGAGGACACCCACGATCGCCGCCGCGACCAGTGCGCCGACCAGAGCAGGCCGAGTCGTCGCGGTGGCCCGAGCCGAGGACATCAGGCCTCTTCGTCCTTGCCGCCCATCCGCAGCGCGAACACGATCCCGACACCGAGCACGAGCACCGCGCCGACGATCCACACCCAGGTGGGGACGCCGCCGCTGTCCTCGCTCGTGTCGGACTGCGCCGCGCCCGCGCCGTTCTTGAACTTGGCCAGCTCGTCCGCCGGGAGCGGGGTGCCGTTGCCCGCCTTGCTCAACGTGAACGACAGCTGGCCCTGGACGGGGTGCCCGTCCGCGGACAGGATCCGCCAGGCGATCTTGTACTCACCGCTCGGGCCGAGCGGCCGCAGCGGCGCGCTCACCGTGGAGCTGTCCACCTGCGGCGGCGCGGCTTCCCAGTGGTTGTTCTGCGGGTCGAGCACGGAGATCGTGTTGATCCCGTCGCCGGGCTGGACCGGCTGGTCGAACGTGAGCGTGATGGAGTCCGGACTCACCTCCACCGACGCCTTGTCCCTGGGATTCGACTCGACCAGCGAGTTGTGTGCCAGAGCCGGGGTGGCCAGCCCGACGAACGCCAGGCAGGCCAGCACGGCGGCGGCTGCGAATCGCCTCATGCCTGATCGCCCCCGCGAGCGGTCACCTTCTTCGCGCGGAGCGTGGCACCGATCCCGAGGCCGAGACCGAGCGCACCGACGACCAGGCCGATGCCACCGAGCCACCGGGCGGTGTTGTCCGTGCCGGCCGCGGCGGCTTCGGTGTGCGAGTCCGTGGCGGGTTTGACGTCGGCGGACGTGCCCGCGCCGCCGTGCGCGTCCTCACCGGCACCGGCGGCGGCCAGCTTCACGACCGGGGCCGGGTGTTCCGGCTCGGCACCGCCGGCAGGCGGGGCGTCCCACTTGACCTCGCCCTTGGCGCCGTCGTAGGTCTGGATCGCCGGGATGACCAGCTGGTCGGCGTCGGGCAGCGGGCCCGCCGAGATGTCGAACTCCTGGAACTCGCCCGGGTTGATCCGGGTGCCCGGCTGGGCGGTCCACGTGATCGTGCCGATGGCTTCCTTGATCTCGGCGCCCTTGGCGCTCTTGACCGGCTTGTCCAGCGTCACCTTGGTGACCTCGGTGGTCCAGCCGGGCAGCGGCCTCGGCCGGGCGCTGGTCACCGGGGTGTCCTTGGGGAACTGCAGGGTCAGCTTGACCGTGCCCTGCGTGTTGTCCTCGTTGGGCACCCGGAAGGTGATCTTCGAGTAGCCGCCCTTCTTGGCCGGCTCGGAGACGTTCGCTGTGACGTGTGCGCCGGCGGTGCCGCCACCGGCGAGGACGACGGCGCCCGCGGCGATCACGACCGCGAATCCGCGCGCCAGGTATCGGTTCGTAGACATGCTGAGACTGCTCCTGAGATGTGCAGGGTCGGGGGTGGGGATGTGCTGGTTTCAGGAGCGGGCTGGTGGGCCGCGGCGGGAATGCACCCGGCGCAGCAGCACGGCACGGATGTGGTCGATCCGGTCCGGGGACTCCGGCAGCGCGTAGGTCGCGCTCGCGACCACGGGGAAGCGAGGCGGTTCGGCCAGGTCGAGCAGCAGCCGCATCGCGGTGCTGATCAGGTGCACCGCCGCGTCGGCCTTGGCAAGCAGCAACGCGGTCAACGCGGTCGCGGCGGTGTGCGCCGCCGTCATCACCACTGGGTCGACCGGTGCCATGTGATGGGCGGTGTGCGACGGCACCGCGTAGTTGAGGACCAGGTGCATCGCTCCCTGGGCCATTCCCAGGGCTGTGAGCACCGACAGCGGCCCGTCGACCCGGCTGGCGACGGACGTGCCCGCCCAGGCGACGATCATGGTGAGCAGCACGGCGAGGGCCGCGTCCGGCGTGGCGCCACCGACCATCCCGTGCGCCGCGACCGCGAGCGCTCCCGAGCTGACGGCCAGGGTCCAGCCACGCACTACGCTGCGTGTCGATGCCGGACGCCGTCTCACACGCAGGAGCGTAACCAACCAAGGCCGCACAGCGTGTCGGCCGGAATACTGAAGCCTCAGATACCCAGCTTGTGCAGCAGCCGCTGCTCCAGGTGGTCAAGCTCGGTCGCGACCGCCTTGTGCACGGCCCTGCGCTTGGCGGTCGGCATCCGCTCGGCGGCCCGCACCGCCGAGGTCAGTTTGGCCAGCGTGTCCGACGTCTCGGCCACGAACTCGGTGTCCTTGCCCCGGTCCTTCAGCTCCTGCAGGACCTCGGCCAGCCCGGCGATCCGCGCGTGCAGCGCACCGCCCTTGCCGGAGAACTTGGCCAGGTCGTCGACCGGGATGCCCAACTTGTGCGCCCGGCGGTTGTCCTTGAGACTGCGCAGAGTCGCCGCTGCCTTCGCGGCGAACGGCAGCAGGACCGGCGCGACCGCGGGGCCGATCACCTTGGCGACGGCGACGGCGTTTTTCGCGTTGCGCGGATTGATCCGTGGCGTTCGCTTCGTCGCGCTCATGCGTAACAACCTACTGGCCAGTGGCAACAGCAGCATCTCGGCTGTCGGCGGGACGGCCTAGAGTGCTCACTGTGACGGATTCGGTGCTGCTCGACGCTGGTGTGGTCAACCGTTGCCGGCGGAGGGTGCACCTGGAGCACGATCCCGGCATGCGGGACGTCCCGAGAGCCGCACCGGATCCCACCGGCCAGCAGCGCAAGGCGGACGCGACCGCGCACCGCCGTGCGGTCGCCGACCGGGTCGCGCGCCTGGTCGGGCCGGACTGGATGGAGATCCCCGCCGGGCCCGACCTGCGCGGAACCGACCGCGAACAGGCGACGCAGGCGATGCTGACCGCCGGTGCCCGGTTCATCTGGGCGGCGCAGCTGCCCAGGGATCCGCTCGGCGGACGGCGCGGCTCGATCGACCTGCTGGTCAAGAGCGACAAGGGCTACGTGCCCGTGCTGGTCGTCCGGCACAAGGTGACCGACCCCGGCCAGGGTGCCCGCACGTCGCCGCTGGGCGAGCCGATGCCGAACGGCAGCCGGGTCGATCCGCTGCGCAAGATCCGGCCGCAGCCCCGTGACCAGATGCGTCTCGCCCACGCGTGGCGGATGCTGCAGGCCTCCGGGCACGCCGCGGCCGGGCGCGCGATCGGCGGCGTGATCGGGCTGGACGCGGACGTCGTGGCGTGGCACGACCTGGAGGCGCCGACGTGGCCGGGCGGCCGGACCGCGCTGTCGGAGTACGACAACAGGTTCTCCGACCGGCTGGCTGTGGCGGCCGCGGCCGCAAACGGCAACCAGCCGCTGGCCAGGCCGTCGCGGATCCTGGAGTGCCGCAGCTGCCCGTGGTGGCCGGTGTGCGAGGTGACGTTGCTGGACAAGCGCGACGTCAGCCTGGTGGCCAGGGGCGAGGACGCGGTGACCCTGCGGGCCATGGGCGTGATGACCGTCGACGACCTGGCGAAAGTCCCGGTGGGCACGGACCTGCAACTGGTCGGGCTGCCCTCGGACGACGCGATCGCGCTGGCCAAGGCGTGGCTGAAGGACCTCACCATGGTCCGCCGGGTGCCCGAGGTGGTCGTGCCCCGCGCGGACGTCGAAGTCGACGTGGACATGGAGAGCTTCGGCGACGCGGGCGCGTACATGTGGGGAGTGCTGCTCAGCGGTGTGGATGTCGGTGAACGGCAGGGGTATCGCGCGTTCGTGACGTGGGATCCGTTGCCCACCAGGGACGAGGGCCGCTCGTTCGCCGAGTTCTGGGAATGGCTGATGGGGGTGCGCCTGCGGGCCCGCGCCCGTGGCCTGACCTTCCGCGCCTACTGCTACAACGAGCTCGCCGAGAACCGGTGGCTGCTGGCGTCCGCCCGGCGGTTCAAGGGCATGCCGGGCATCCCGACCGAGGCGCAGGTCCAGGACTTCATCGACTCGGACGGCTGGTTCGACCTGTTCCGCAGCGTCCAGGAGCAGTTCCTGTGCGCGCAGGGCAAAGGCCTCAAGATCATCGCCCCGGCCGCGGGCTTCTCCTGGCGCGACCCGGAAGCCAGCGGCGAGAACTCCATGCGCTGGTACCGCGACGCGGTCGGCATGGACGGCGCCGAACCGCAACCGGACCAGCGGACCCGGCTGATCGAGTACAACGAGGACGACGTGACAGCGACGATGACCTTGCGGAACTGGATGTCCGCACCGGAGGTCCACGACATCCCGTTCGTCGGGGACTTGTAGCGGTGGGCGCGGTGAGCAGGGGCCTCGCCCGGTTCAGGCGAGCGATGGTGTGGGTGCCCGCCCCGGCGGGGAACGTCCGCCAGGCGCTGCACGCGGCTGGTCTCGGCGCGGCGGTGCTGGTGCCCGCCGACGCGGGGACCGTGGTCGTGCTCGGCCACGTCACCGAGATCAGGGACACCCACCGCTGGGCCCAGGTGACGCAGAAGGTCGCCGATGTCGCGGTGGTCTTCGCCTTCGGCTACCGCGGGAACTCGTATCCGATCAGGGTCGCCGGTGTGCTGGCCACGAGCCTGAGCGCGCGGCTCGCCGAGGCGTTCGGCGTCAGCGAGGACACGGTCGTGCCGTACCTGCGCACAGACGCGGACAACGCGGTCCGGCTGCTCGAAGCGGTCGGCAAGCCGGAAACCGCGCAGGTCGCGCGGCGGATCGGCGAGGGCGCGCTGGACGAGCGCATGCCCGAGCTGCCGGGCGCCGGCCCCGTCGTCCTCTACTTCATCGCGGCCATCGTGTGGATGGCGCTCGCGGTGGCGCTGAACATCTCGATGATCATCATGGGGCTCGGTGTGCTGGCGGCGTTCGGTGCGATGGTCTGGCACCGGCGCCGGGTGACGCGCAGCCGGCCGGTCGACGAGGTGCTGCCGGTCGTGCCTTTCGGTCAGTTGGGAGTCCACCGCAAGGCCGGGTAGATACGCTCCCGGCACTTGACGTGGAGCTGGGGGGAACACCGTGACCGAATCCAGGATGCTCGTCTGGGTGCCCGCGCCTGTGCGCGAAGTCCGCCCTTTGCTGCACGCGAGCGGTGTCTCGTCGGCTGTGGTGATCCCGGTCGAGTCGGGCACCGTGCTCGTCCCGCGCGAACGAATCGGTCTTTCCGCTGCCGCGCAATGGGTCCACCGGGCGGTCCGGCAACTGGGCAAAGCCGTCGTGATCATCGGCTGGAACGACCGCGCGAGCATGGTCTACCCGATCACGGGTGCGGTGTCGCAAGGCTGGGGCTGGGGCGGCGAGGCAGCCGTGCTGCGGCTGATGGCGGAACTCGGCGACATGGGGGCGCTCAAGCGCGTCGGGCTCGGTCTGCTGTCCGCCGTGAACGGATCGCCGGGCCGCGAGCGCAGGCAAACGCAGGCCACCGAGCGGATCGCAGCCGCGACAGGAGCCGACCAGGAGATCGTGCGGCGCCATGTCCAGACCTACGAACAGCACCTGGCCGCCGACCGGTTCCTGGACGAGATCGGCAAACCCGATGTGGCCGCACTGGTCCGGCTCACCGACGCGGGCCGCTTCGACCAGTGGCGCACCGAGCGGTCCATGATGCTCGAATGGCGCCGCGCCTACCTGCCTGCGCTCCTGCTGTTGTTCGTGGTGGTCATCGTCGTGACCGTCACGGTCGATCCACACGCGGTGTTCGCGTGGACGTTGACGTACGTGGTCGCTCCCGTCCTGATTCTCGCTGTGATGCTGTTCGCCTGGCGCCGTGCGCGGTACCGGACCGCGCGGATGCCGATCGACGAAGTGCTTCCCGTCCTTCAACTCCCCGAGGCGTCGGACAACCAGTCCGCCAAGTAGGTCGCGAACGACGCCCGTACCAGCAACCGGTAGACCGGCTCGTCCGACGTCTGCCAGAGGATCACCTGTGTCCGGGCGATCGTGGTCTGCGCGCAGCGGCCCGCGTGGAACGCCCGCGGGTGCAGGTCCACTGTGCAGCCGTGTTCCAGCAGGTCACGGCTGCGCACCTCGATCGTCGTCCGGTTGGCCGAGACGTCGACGGCTTCGGGGAACATCCCGGCCAGCTCGCTGTCGCCGTCCGGGCCGACCACCAGCCACTCGTCCGGGCCGAGCCAGAGGATGTGCCTGGCACCGGCTTGCACCACGGAGTTCGGCACCACCGGCAGCGGCCCGCCGAGCCGGGCGCTGATCCGTGCCGCCGCGTCGCCCGCAGGCGGGACGCGGACGTCGACCATGGTCAGGAACGGGATCTCGGTGACGCCCGGGTAGTCCGCCAAGGGGCTCCGACGCAGGTCCTCAACCGTCACGGCGCGCGCCTTCCTTGTCGTAGAACACCGGCTCGGTCACGACCGCGGCGATCACCCGGTCGCCGAGCGGCGCCAGCAGCGTCTCACCGATCCGGTTGCGGCCGTTGGAGATCAACGCGAGAGCGAACGTCCGGTCCAGCGCCGCACTGCGGTAACTCGACGTCACGTGCCCTTCCATCGGGACGGGCGGCGTCATCGGCGCGTCCGGCGTGACCAGCTGCGCGCCTTCCGGCAGCAACTGCCCCGGGTCGACGGGCAGCAGACCGACCAGGTGCTTGCGGTCGGGCCGCGCGGTGTCCGGGCGCCTGAGCGAACGCTTGCCCACGAAGTCCTTCTGCTTGGACACGATCCACGACATCCCCAGGTCGTGCGGGGTGACCGTGCCGTCGGTGTCCTGCCCGACGATCGGGAAACCTTTCTCCGCCCGCAACACGTGCATGGTTTCCGTTCCGTAGGGCGTGATGCCGTACGGCTTGCCTTCTTCGTGGATCGCCTCCCACGCGGCCAGGCCGTACCAGCCGGGCACGTTCACCTCGTAGGCGAGCTCACCGGAGAACGAGATCCGCGCGATCCGCGCGGGAATGCCGTTGTGCAGCGTGGTTTCCCGGAAGGTCATGAACGGGAACGCCCCGGCTGCCACATCGAGGTCCGGCGCGACGAGGCCGATCACCGCACGGGAGCGCGGGCCGGCGACCGCGATCGTCGACCACTGCTCGGTCACCGACGTGAACGTCACGTCCAGCTCCGGCCATTCGGTCTGCGACCACTCCTCGAACCAGTCGAGCACGTTCGCCGCGCCGCCGGTCGTGGTGGTGACGTGGTAGCGGTCGTCGGCGAGGCGCATGGTCACGCCGTCGTCGAACACCATCCCGTCGGCCTTGCACATCATCCCGTAGCGCGCCGAACCGACCGCCAGCTTCTTGAACGCGTTGGTGTACATGCGGTTGAGGAACTCGCCCGCGTCCGGCCCGACCACTTCGATCTTGCCGAGCGTGCTCGCGTCCTGCATGCCGACCCCGGTCCGCGCGGCACGGCATTCCCGCAGCACAGCGGTTTCCATGTCCTCACCGGGCTTCGGGTAGAACCACGGCCGCTTCCAGTGGCCGACGTTCTCGAACTCGGCGCCGTTCGCGACGTGCCACGAGTGGATCGGTGTGGTGCGGATCGGATCGTGCAGCCTGCCGCGGTCACGGCCGGCCATCAACGCGAACGACACCGGCACGGACGGCGCCCGGAACGTCGTCGTGCCGAGGTCACCCGGTGTCGTGCCCAGCACCGAGGCGATCACGCCCAACGCCGGGATGTTCGACGTGCGGCCCTGGTCAGTGCCTGTGCCGATGGTCGTGTACCGCTTGACGTGCTCCGGCGAGCGCATCCCGGCCCCGACCGCGCGCCGGACGTCCGCGACCGCCGCGTCCCGCTGCAGGTCCACGAACTGGTTGGCCGGATCGCCGGGCACCAGCCACACCGGGTTGCCCGGGGTGATCTCCCGTTCCTGCACGGCGGGCAGCGGTGGCGGTTCGACGGGATACCCCACGGCCGCAGCGGCTTCGACGCCCGCGTCGGCCGCCTCGATCAACGCCGCCCTGGTGTCGAAGGTCCCGTTGGCGGCGCCCACCACGCGATTGGCCTGCGCCGGGGCGTCCGGGACGAACGCTTGGCCGTTCCACCGCAACGAGCCGCGGGACTGGCTGAACAGGTGCACCGCGGGCTGCCACCCACCGGACACCGCGAGCAGGTCGCACTCGATCCGGCGGTCCTGAGTGGACACGGCGGTGACCCGGTCGTGGCCCTCGGTGGTCGTGACCAGGTCACTGATCACCTCGACACCCTTCGGCGCCAGGTCGGGCGGGATCGGCCGCGAGTCGACGACCGTGACCTCCGCACCGGCTTGGACCAGGGCGGCCACGGTCGCGTACGCGCTGTCGTTCGTGGTGAACACGACCGCCTTGCGGCCGGGTAGCACCGCGTACCGGGTGATGTACTTCCGGACCGCACCGGCCAGCATGATCCCGGGCCGGTCGTTGTTCTCGAACACGATCGGCTGCTCGTGCGCGCCGGTTGCCAGGATCACCCGGCGCGCCCGGACGTGCCACAAGGTCCGCTCGTGCGCCACGAGCACGTAGTTGCTGTCGTAGTACCCGAACGCCGTCGCCCCACTCAGCACCCTGAGCTGGGCAGCCCCGCCCACATCACCAATTCCCCCAAGGGGACCCCTTGATTTCACGTTACCGGAGGGGTCTGACAATTCCGGGAGTCCTGCGCCGACGAGGATGACGCGAGCGCCACCGGCAGCCGCGGTGCGCGCGGCCGTGCGACCGGCCGGGCCCGCGCCGATGACCAGGACGTCAGTGTGCGTGAACCGCTTGTCGTAGCGGTGTTGTTCAGGTTCAGGGGTGAGACGGCCGACGCCGGACAACGTCCGTGCCGTGAGACCCGCGCGCAGTCGGACCGTCGTCGCTTGGCGAGAAGGCTCGGCGCCGACCTGGACCAACGCGTTCGGTTCCTCGACACCAGCGGAGAAGATCCCACGTGGCCGCTGCCGGTACAGCGACGGCGCGACCTGCACGATTCCGTTGGCCAGCATGGCCGACGCCACCGTGTCCCCCTCGAAGCCCGAGTACTCGACGCCGTCCAGCGTGAACGTGAGCGGTCTCGTGCGGTCGATCTCGCCACCCCGCGCCAGCCTCATGACTGGAACTCGCTGGTCACGGTGTTGCGCACGGTGTTGAACCAGCGGCGGCAACCAGCGCTGTGCACCCACCGCTCAGCGAAGTCGCCCTTGGGGTTGTCACGGAAGAACACGTACTGCGCCCATTCCTCGTCGGACAGCGACTCCGGGTCGGCGGGGTACGCGACGAACGCCTGGCCGCCGTAGTGGAACTCGGTCTCCTCGCGCTCGCCGCACCAGGGACAACTGATCAGCAGCACGCAGTCCTCCTAGTGAGCCACGGCGGCGGCGCCGTGTTCGTCGATCAACGCCCCGGTGGTGAAGCGCTCCAGCGTGAAAGGCCTGTTGAGCTCGTGCGGTTCGCCGTGCGCGAGCGTGTGCGCGAAAACCCAGCCGACACCGGGCGTTGCCTTGAACCCGCCCGTGCCCCAGCCGCAGTTGACGAACAGGTTCTCCACCGGTGTGCGGCCGATGATCGGCGACGCGTCCGGTGTGACGTCCACGATTCCGCCCCACGTCCGGATCAGGTGCGCGTGCGCGAAGATCGGGAACAGCTCCAGCGCGGCGGCCATCTGCTGCTCGATCACGTGCACCGAACCACGCTGGCCGTACGAGTTGTACGAGTCGATGCCCGCGCCCATCACCAGCTCACCCTTGTGCGCTTGGCTGACGTAGACGTGCACGTGGTTGGACATCACCACGGTCGGGTGCACGGGCTCCAGCAACTCCGAGACAAGCGCTTGCAGCGGATGGCTTTGCAACGGCAGCCGGACGCCCAGTGTGGACGTGAGCACGCTGGTGTGCCCGGCGGCCGCGAGCCCGATCCGCCCCGCGTGGATCGGGCCGCGATTGGTTTCGACGCCGGTCACCCGGTTGCCGTCGGTGATGAAGCCGGTGACCTCGCAGCCCTGGATCAGGTCAACGCCGTACCGGTCGGCCTTGCGCGCGAACGCCCAGGCCACGTAGTCGTGCTTGGCGATCCCGGCCCGCGGCTGCCACGTCCCGCCGAGCACGGGATAACGCACGTCCGGCGAGGTGTTCACGATCGGGCAGACCTCGACGAGCTCGTCCGGCGTGAGCCACTCGCCGTCGATCCCGTTGAGCCGGTTGGCGTGCACCCGCCGCGTGCCCTCACGGACGTCCTGCGACGTGTGCGCCAGGTTCAGCACACCGCGCTGGCTGAACAGGAAGTCGTACTCCAGGTCCTCCCGCAGGCCTTCCCAGAGTTTCAACGAGTGCTCGTAGATGCCCGCGCTCTCGTCCCACAGGTAGTTGGACCGGATGATCGTGGTGTTGCGGGCCATGTTCCCGCCGGCCAGCCAGCCCTTCTCCAGCACGGCGACGTTGGTGATGCCGTGGTTGCGTGCCAGGTAGTAGGCGGTGGCCAGGCCGTGCCCGCCCGCGCCGACGATGACGACGTCGTAGGACTTCTTCGGCTCGGGCGTGCGCCAGAGCCAGTCGGGGTGCTCCATCCGTCATCCCCTCAACCGGGTCATCTTCGGGTCGAACAGCGGCTCCTCGGCGACAGTCGCCTCGATCCGGCGGTCGAAATATCCGATGTGGACAGTCTGGCCCGGTGTGCTCAGCGCGGCGGGCAGCCAGGCGTACGCGATGCCTTTGCCGATCGTGTGCCCGTACGCCGCGCTGGTCACGTAACCGACGCACGTCTCGCCGTCGAACACCGGCTCCTTGCCCATCACCGTGTCGTCCAACGTCAGACACGTGAGCTTGCGTCGCGGCTCGCCCGGGTTCAACGCGTCCTTGCCGACGAACTCCTCTTTGGCGAGCTTCACCGCGAACCCGAGACCCGCTTCGAACGGGTCGTGCTCGTAGGTCATGTCCGTGCCGAAGGACCGGTAGCCCTTCTCCAGCCGCAAGCTGTTGAACGCCGCCCGGCCGCCCGCGATGAGGCCGTACTGCTCACCGGCCGCCCACAGCGTGTCCCACAGCTTCAGGCCCATGTCCGCGTCGGTGTACAGCTCCCAGCCCAGTTCGCCCACATAGGACACCCGCAGTGCGGTGACCGGGACGTTGCCGATGTAGCCCTGCTTGCCGCGGAAGTACTTCAAGCCGGTCAGGTCGATGTCGGTCAACGGCTGCACGAGGTCGCGCGCCCGCGGCCCCCACACGCCCAGGCAGCACGTGCTCGAGGTGATGTCGCGGACAGAGACGTCCTCGGGCAGGTGCCGGGTGAACCAGTCCCAGTCCAAGTTACCGTTGGCGCCCACCTGGAACCGGTCCTCGGCCAGCCTGGCCACCGTCACGTCACTGCGGATGCCGCCGTTGACGTCCAGCAGCAGGCAGTACGTCACCGAACCGACGGACTTGTGCACGTCACCCGTGGTCATCCGCTGCAGGAAGTCCGCCGCGCCACGGCCTTCGACCACCAGCCGCTTCAACGCCGTCATGTCGTACAGGGCCACGCGCTCACGGGTGATCTGCGCTTCGACGGCCGCGATCGGCGACCAGAACCGGGCCGCCCAGTCGTTGGGCTGGTGCACGGCACGGTCCTGGAGCTGGTCCAGGTTCACCTCGTACCACTGTGGGCGTTCCCAGCCGTTGGCCTCGAGGAAGTACGCCCCGAGCTCCTTCTGGCGCTGGTGGAACGGGCTGGTCCGCAGCGGCCTCGGGGACTGCATCGGCTGCAACGGGTGCTTGATGTCGTAGACCTCGACGAAGTTCTGGCAGCCGCGTGCCGTGACGTAGTCCGGTGCCAGGTGGTGCTTCTCGAACCTGTTCACGTCACATTCGTGCAGGTCGTAGGACTTGCAGTAACCCTCGACGAGCCATTCGGCCATCGCGTTGGCAACGCCTGCGGAGTGCGTGACCCAGACCGCCTCGGCGACCCAGAACCCGCTGACCGCCGGGGATTCGCCGAGCAGCGGCATGTCGTCGACGGTGAACGAGAACAGGCCGTTGATGCCTTGCTCGATCTTGGCGTCCCTGGTCGGCGGCAGCAGCCAGCGGGTCTCGTGCCAGGCCTCCTCGAAGTCCTGCTCGGTGAACGGCATGACCGACGGCATGACCTCGGCGTCGTCCACGCTGGCGATGTCGTGCACGTCGACCGGCATCGGCTGGTGGCCGTAGAAGCCGACGCCGATCGTGTCGTGGCGGTCGCGGAAGTACAGGTCCGCGTCCTGGTGGCGCAGGATCGGCCGGACGGCTTCGGCCCGCTGCCCGGCG
The DNA here is from genome assembly GCF_001302585.1 of Kibdelosporangium phytohabitans. GTDB lineage: Bacteria > Actinomycetota > Actinomycetes > Mycobacteriales > Pseudonocardiaceae > Kibdelosporangium > Kibdelosporangium phytohabitans. Next base: position 63,751 of record NZ_CP012752.1, read on the forward strand.
ATCGCCGGCACCTGGCCGGTCCACGCCAGCTGGTGCGCCAGCGGGACCAGCGGCAACGTCATCCCGGCAAGGCGCGCGATCTTCGGGCCCCAGATCCCGGCGCAGCAGACCACGATGTCCGCGGCCAGCTCACCCTTGTCGGTGACCACGCCCGTGACCCGGTCGCCCTCGGTCTTGACGTCGAGCACCTCGTGCCGCTCCAACAACACCGCCCCGCGTGCCTCGGCCCGCTTGAGCTGCACGGTCACCGCCTGCACGGCCTTGGCGAGTCCGTCGGTCGGCACGTACAGGCCCGCGCGGACAGAGTCCTCGCGCAGCAACGGGTACAGCTCGCGAGTCCTGTCCGCGTCGAGCACCGTGCCCTCGACTCCCCACGCGGTGAGCCAGCCGTGCCTGCGGTGCAGCTCCTGCTCGCGTTCCGGCGTGCAGGCCACTTCGAGGCCGCCGACCTGAAGGAAGCAGCCGAGCTCGACCAGCTTCTCGATCGTGTACCGGGCCAGCTCGGTCATGGTCTTGGACCCGTTGGCCTGGAACACCAGCCCGGGGGCGTGTGACGAGGAACCGCCGGGCGTGGGCAGTGGCCCCTGGTCGACGACCGTGACGTCGGTCCAGCCCTTGGCTGTCAGCTCGTCGGCGAGGGCGGCGCCGACCACTCCCGCGCCGATGATCACGACCCTCGGTCCGGCCACGCCAGCCTCCTAGTATGCACTATTCGCAACACCGCGCAGCTTGCGCAACAAGCGTCGCGCGGAGGTGCTGTCGTGTCAAGCGTCCGGGAGCCAGTTGCCGTGGAAGCCCGCGGGAACGCGCCGGGGGAGCTCCACCGACGCGGCGAACTCCAGCGTCTGGGCGTCCAGCACGAGCAGCTCCGAGCCGCTGTTGTCCTGCTCGGTCACGATCGACATCAGCCAGCCGTCGTCCTCGGCCGTCGCACCCTGCCTGTGCACGAACTCGGCCTCACCTGGTGCTTTGCCCAGTTCCTTGATCTCGTGGCCGCCATCGGCGGTGTTGTACTTGACGATCGCGCTGTCGGTGACGGTGTACAGGAACTGGCTCGGACGCCCCAGCTTGTCCTCGTTGAACGACGGGAACTCCACCTCCCGTTCGTCGCGCTGCTCCTCGACAGCCTTCCCAGTCGCCGGGTCGAGAATCCAGCGGTGCAACGAGGTTCCGACCGCGTAGTCGGTGGGGTTGCCGCTGTCGCTGATGCTGTGCCAGATCGAGACGAACTTGTCGCGGGAGTAGCGGACGGCGTCCAGCACGATCCGGCCCTGGTCCTCGTAGGCGTTGCCGACGTGGAAGACGTAACACGGGTCCACGTCGAACCACTGCACGTCCCCGCCTGTCGGCAGCACGCCGATCCGGGCGCCGTAGCTGTCGCTCCAGTCGTAGGGCAGGCCCTTGCCGACCCGCTCGGCCTCGAACGTGACCGGCAGGTCCAGCCAGATCACGTGGTTCTCGGTGACGGCGAAGTCGTGCATCATCGTCGGGCCCGCGACGGCGATCTCCTTGCTCTCCACCAGTTCGCCGTCGGCGTCGAGCCGGTGGTAGGTCAGGAACGGCGGGAGGACGCCGTAGCCGAAGAAGTGCAGATCACCCGTGACCGGATCCTGTTTGGGATGCGCGGTCATCGCGGTGGTCAGCCTGCCACCGAAGTCGCACGGGCCGACGGTGTCCAGTTCGGACGTCATCTCGTACGGGAAACCGGCCTCCACCAAGGCGAAGATCTTGTCGGCGTGCCTGATGACGTTGGTGTTCGCGCTGACGGCGGTCCGGTCGAAGCCGTTCTCGGTGAGGTACTCGGCGCCTTCGAGCTTGCGGGTGCGCACCCACCGGTTGCGGTACCACTCCGCGCGGCCGTCGGCGATCCGGATGCCGTGGATCATCCCGTCTCCGGCGAACCAGTGCCCGGGATCCTGGCCGGGCTGCGGGTTGGGGCCGTTGCGGAAGTAGCGGCCGACCAGCTCACGCGGCAGTTCACCGGTGACGGGCAGGTCAACGGCCTCGATCTCGTCGGCGACCGGGGCGAGCAGACCTTCGAGGTAGACAGGCATGTCCATCTCCTTCCAGTAGTGACATGTCGAAGCTAGAACGTCATGATTCGACATGTCAACACTGGAATGTCATGATGGGTGAATGAGCCTTCGCCACGGCGTGCTCGGCATGCTGACCTCAGGGCCCGCCAGCGGATACGACCTGCTGAAGCGGTTCGAGCAGTCACTGGCCAACGTCTGGTCGGCAACCCAGAGCCAGCTCTACGGAGAACTGGCCAAGATGGCCGACGAGAGCCTGGTCGAAGTAGCCGCGCAAGGGCCGAGAGGGCGCAAGGAATACGCGATCACCCAGCGCGGCAGGGACGAACTCCAGCACTGGATGACCGAGGTGGACCCGGACCCGCCGCGCCGGAGCGCGATGCTGCTGCGCGTGTTCTTCCTGAACCTCATCCCACCCGACCAAGCCGTCGCGTACCTGCGCAGGCAAGCCGACCTCGCCGCGCACCAGCACGCCGAACTGGCCGCGATCGGCGAATCACTGCGGGACGAGTCCGACGAGGAAACCTTCTACGGCCGGATCGCGCTGGAATGGGGTTTGCGTGCCAGCACCCTGGTCCAGGAATGGGCAGCGTGGGCCGAAACCCAGGTGAAGAACGCGACGCGCGCCGACACCTGAGCTTCGGAGTTCAGCCCCACTGCGCGCAAGCCCTCACGTTGCGGGCAGCCAGGCCCTGACCTTCTCCTGGTTCTGCTCCACCCAGCGCTTCGCCGCGGCTTCCGGGCTCATCTTGTCCACCGCTATCCAACGGGCGACGATGTTCTGGTCGGCGTTGGTCCACTGGAAGTTCTTCACCAGCCGGTAGGCCGGGCCGTCGGCTTCGGCGAACTTCCTGCTGACTACCTTGTCCAGGTCGTAGTCCGGGTAGTCGCAGGCGATCTTCTCCGCCACCTCGTCGCAGCCCGGGGTGTGCGGGGGCAGCTTCACCTTCTCCAGCTTCACTTCCGTGAACAGCCACTGTGGTGAGTAGAAGTAGCCGATCAGCGGGGTTCTTCTCTCCTCCGCCTGCTTGAAGGCCTGGATCAGCGCTGTTTCACTGCCGCCGTAGACCACTTTGAAGTTCAGGCCCAGGTTCTTCACCAGTGCCTCGTCGTTGGTCACGAACGACGGGTCGCCGTCCAGCAGTTGGCCCTGCGCACCGGACTCGGAGGTCTTGAACAGCTCCGCGTACTTGTTCAGGTTCTTCCACTCCAGGATGTCCGGGCGCTCCTTCGCCAGCCACGGCGGCACGTACCAGCCGATCTCGCCCTTCACTCCCGTCGACCCCGCCGACACGCCGATCTTCTGCTCGTCGATGTACTTCTTGCGCAGGTCGTCGTGGCCCCAGTTCTCCACGACCGCGTCCACTTCTCCGGTGCCGAAGCCCTGCCAGGCGACCTCTTCCTTCAGGTCCTTCTTGGTCACCCGGCAACCGAGGTTCTTCTCCGCCACGTAGGCGATCACCGCCGCGTTGGCCTCGTAACCGACCCACGGGTTGACGGCGAGCTTGAAACGGCCGCACGCACCGCCGTTGCCGGCTTGGTTCCGCCCGACCTTCGGGCCGACGCACCCGGACAGCACCAGTACCGCCGCCAGTGCGACTCCGAGCGTCCGCTTCACCGTCGACCTCCTCTGTGCATGCGGTTGGCCGCGGCCTGGGTCAGGCGGTCGAGCATGACCCCGAGCAGCACGATGGCGATGCCTGCCGCCAGGCCCTTGCCGTAGAGCTGTCCTTGTGAGAAGCCCGCTACCACGTCGTAGCCGAGCGCGCCCGCGCCGACGAGACCGCCGACCACGACCATGCAGAGCACGTAGATCAGACCCTGGTTGGTGGCCAGTGCCACCGCGCGTGCCGACATCGGCAGCTGGACCTTGGTGATCGTCTGCCACGTGCTCGCCCCCGACGCTACCGAAGCCTCCACTGTGGTCGCTGACACACCGCGGATCCCGTCGGCCACGATCTTCGTCGCCACCGGCACCGCGTACACGACCGCGGCCGCGATCGCGGTGAACCTGCTGGCCGCGAACAGCGCGAGGAACGGCACCAGGTACACGAAGACCGGCATCGTCTGGCCGGCGTCGAGCACCGGCCGGATGACGCGGTCGGCCCGTTTGCTGCGGCCCATCCACACGCCGACCACGATGCCGATGACCATCGTGAACGCGGTCGCGACGATCGTCGACGCGAGCGTGGTCATGCTGTCCGACCACAAGCCCGAGAACACGATCAGCGCCAGGCACACCGACGACACGATCGCCGCCCGCGCGCTGCCGACGACCAGTGAGATCGCCACGATCGCCGCCGCGACCAGCCACCACGGCGAGTCGGCCAGCACGGACTGCAACGGGTCGATCAGCACCAGGGTGAACACGTCCTTGATGCCGCCGGTGACCGGCGCCAGGTTCGACTGCACCCAGGTGGTCACGTCACCGGCCCACACCGCGATCTTGCTGCCGATGTCCAGGTTCGAGTCGAACTCCGCGGCCCAGACGTAGGTGTACGACAGCCAGACCGCGAACGCCGTCGGCAGCGCGGCCAGCCACAGGATGATCCTGTGTGGACGGTTGCGGCGGCCCCGGCCGGCTGCCGCGGTGGTGACGCGGTCGAGCACGATCGCCATCACCACGATCGCGAGACCGGCGTTGAACGCGGTGCCCACGTCGAGTGTCTGCAACGCTTTCACGACGGTCTTGCCCAGCCCCGGCGCGTCGATCAGCGCGGCGATGGTGACCATCGCCAGCGCCGCCATGATCGTCTGGTTCACGCCGAGCACGATGGTGCGTTTGGCCGCGGGCAGCAGCACTTTCGTCAGCGTCTGGGTTCTCGTCGAGCCGAGCGACTCGCTGGCTTCCACCGTGTCGTGCGGTGCCGATCTGATGCCGTGCGCGGTCAGCCGGATCACCGGCGGTGCCGCGTAGATCAGTGTCGCGATGGTCGCCGACGCCGGTCCGATCAGGAAGAACAGGGTCAGCGGCGCCAGGTACACGAACGACGGCATGATCTGCATGAAGTCCAGCACCGGCGTGATCAGCCGGTTGAACCGGTCCGACATCCCCGCCCAGACGCCCAGCGGGATGCCGATCGCCAGCGAGATGATCACGGCGGCCAGCGTCAGCGCGAGCGTGTCCATGCTCTCGCGCCACAGGCCTTGCAGGCCGAGGAAGAAGAAACCGGCGGCGGCGAGCAGCGCGACGCGGATGTTCGCGACCGCCCACGAGCCGAAGCCGACCAGCGCGACCACGCCGAACCAGCCGATCAGCGGCACCGGCCGGTCGAACGACGGCTGGGCGATGACCGACTGGATGACCACGACGAACTCGTCGATGCCCACCCGGATGTGGTTGAAGAAGTACAGGAAGAGGGGGTTCGAGTCGCGGCCCGCGCCGATCGCGTCGTTCAGGTCGTTGAACCAGCGGTGCACGGTGGTGAGCTGGGCTCCGCCGAGTGCGAGGGTGTGCGTGCCGCGCAGCACCAGCCACAGCAGCAACCACACCGCGAGGATGCCTGCCACGATCCGGCCGCGGTTGCGCACGACGATGCTCATCCTCGGCAGCCTCGTGGACACCGTCGTCCTCGAAGTCGCCACCATCAGGAGTCACTTCCGCCCGCGATGACCGACAGGATCTCCTCGTCGCCGACGATGCCGAGCAGCTCACCGTCCTTGACGACCTTGACCGGCTTCTCCGCCGCCAGCACGCTGCGCGTCGCCTCCCGCACCACCACGTCCGGGCCCAGTTCGGGACCGTCGAGCGGGTCGTCGTCGCGTTTCGGGCGCATGATCCACTTCAGGGTCAGCACGTGCGAGCGCGGCACGTCCCGCACGAAGTCGCGGACGTAGTCGTCGGCCGGTGCCGCGACCAGTTCGTCACCGGTGCCGATCTGCACGAGCGCGCCGTCGCGCATGATCAGGATGCGGTCGCCGAGCTTCAACGCCTCGGACAGGTCGTGGGTGACGAACACCATCGTCTTGCCGACCTCGTGGTGCAGCCGGATCACCTCGCTCTGCATGTCCCGCCTGATCAGCGGGTCGAGCGCGGAGAAGGGCTCGTCGAACAGCAGCACGTCCGGGTCGCCCGCGAGCGCCCGCGCCAGCCCGACCCGCTGCTGCATGCCGCCGGAGAGCTGGTCGGGGTAGGAACCCCCGTATCCGTCGAGACCGACGAGTTCGATGACCTCGCCCGCGCGCTTGGTGCGTTCGGCTTTCGACACGCCGCGGATCTCCAGGCCGTACGACACGTTGTCGACGACAGTCCGGTGGGGGAGCAACCCGAAGTGCTGGAACACCATGGAGAACTTGTTGCGCCGCAGGTCTCTGAGCCGTTTCGGGCCGGCCGTCAGGATGTCCTCGCCCTCGAAGACCACCTCGCCCGCGGTCGGTTCGATCAGCCTGGTCAGGCAGCGCACCAGCGTCGACTTGCCCGACCCGGACAGGCCCATCACCACGAAGACCTCGCCGGCGGCGACGTCGAAATCGATGTCGCGGACCGCTGCCGTGCAGCCGGTCCGGTCCAGCAGTTCGCGTCGGGACAGCGCACCCAGCTCGGCTGAGCCGGGCACCCGCGCGGCCTTGGGCCCGAACACCTTCCACAGGTTCCGGACGGAGATCACCGGCTGTTGCGTATCGTGCACCTGGGTTCCGTGCATGGAACACCATTCTTCGACGACGGCCACATAGTCAAGACCGCCCCGTGTCGCAAATGGGTCTACCTGGGCGGCATCTACTGGCCATGCCATCCCAACCGGCGGGACACCTCATGGGCGGCCGCCACCACTCTGGAAGCGACATCCGGTACGTGATCAGGCGTGATGCGGAAACCCGGACCCGAAGCGCTGATCGATCCGACCACCGTTCCGTCGGCACCGCAGATCGGCGCGGCGACGGCGGTCAGCCCCACTTCCAGCTCATCGACGGCCAGCGCGTACCCCTTCCTGCGGACCACGTCGACCTGGGCGCGCAGCGCGGCCCGGTCGATGATGGTCTTGTCGGTGAAGCGCTTCAGGACACCGGACGTGAGCTCGTCGAACCGCGCCCCCGACACGCTCGCCAGCAGGACCTTGCCGTTGGACGTGGCGTGCAGCGGGATCCGCTGGCCGACCCAGTTGTGCAGCTGCAGCGCGGCCGACCCGGCGACCTGGTCGACGTACAGCGCTTCGTGGCCGGACAGCACCGTGATGTTCACGGTCTCACCGACCACTTCGGCCAGCCGTTGTGACACCGGTTTGGCGCGCTGCACCAGGTCGAGCCTGGCCGTGGTGGCACCGGCGAGCTGCAGCACGCCGACGCCGAGCCGGTACTTGCCGCGCTCGGTGTGCTGCTCGACCAGGTCGTGCAGCTCCAGCGTGGTGACCAGGCGGAACGCCGTGGACTTGTGCACGTTCAGCTTGGCCGCGATCTCGGTGACGCCCAGTTCGCCGTGCGTGGCCAGCAGCCGCAGCACGGTCAACGCCCGGTCGACCGACTGGATCGTGCTGCCACTGTCGGCGTTCACGGCTTGTGGTGGCGGTAGAAGGTGACGTCCGACGGGGGCAGCGGGGTGTTGCCGAGGATGAGGTCGCTGGCCTTCTCCGCGACCATCATCACGGGCGCGTAGATGTTGCCGTTGGTGACGTACGGGAACACCGACGCGTCCACCACGCTCAAGCCGTCGACGCCGTGCACCCGCATGGTCGACGGGTCCACTACGGACATGTCGTCGACGCCCATCTTCGCCGTGCAGGACGGGTGGTACGCGGTCTCGGCGTCCTTGGCGACCCACTCGAGGATCTGCTCGTCGGTCCTGACCTCGGCGCCGGGGGACAGCTCGCCGTCGTCGAACTCGTCGAACGCGGACTGGCTGAGGATGTCGCGGGCCACGCGGATCGCCTCGACCCACTCGCGCCGGTCCTGCTCGGTGGACAGGTAGTTGAAGCGCAGCGCCGGGTGTTCCCGCGGATCCCTGGACTTGATCTTCACCGAGCCGCGTGCGTCGGAGTACATCGGTCCGATGTGCACCTGGTAACCGTGGCCCGCGGTCGGCTGCGACCCGTCGTAGCGCACGGCCAGCGGCAGGAAGTGGAACATCAGGTTGGGGTACGCGACATCCTCGTTGCTGCGCGCGAACCCGCCGCCTTCGAAGTGGTTGGTCGACGCCGGTCCCTTGCGGGCCAGCAGCCACTGCAGACCGATCATCGGCCGGTTGCGCCACTTCAGCGCCGGGTTGAGCGACACCGGCTTCTTCGACGCGTGCTGGACGTAGACCTCCAGGTGGTCCTGCAGGTTCTCGCCCACCCCCGGCAGGTCGTTGACCACGTCGATGCCCAGTGCCCGCAACTCACTGGCGTTGCCGATCCCGGACAGCTGCAGCAGCTGAGGCGTGTTGATCGCACCACCGCACAGGATGACTTCCTTGCCGCGCACGGTCTTCGTCCGGCCGAACCGGCTGATCTCCACGCCGGTCGCGCGTTCGCCGTCGAACAGCACCTTGTTGACGTGCGTGTGGCACTTGACCGTCAGGTTCGGACGGTTCATCACCGGGTGCAGGTAGGCGCGGGCCGCGGACAGACGACGCCCGTTGTGGATGTTGCGGTCGAACTCGGCGAAACCTTCCTGCTGGAAACCGTTGACGTCCTTGGTGATCGGGTAACCGGCCTGCTGCACGGCCTGGAAGAACGCGCCGAACAGGGGATTGGTGGCTGGACCGCGCTCCAGGACCAGCGGGCCGTCGGCACCGCGCCACGCGTCGCCGCCCGCCAGGCAGTTCTCCATCTTCCTGAAGTACGGCAGGCAATGCGCGTAGTCCCAGTCCTGCATGCCCTTGTCGGCGCCCCAGCGCTCCAGGTCCAGCGGGTTGCCGCGCTGGAAGATCATGCCGTTGATGCTGCTGGAACCGCCGAGCACCTTGCCGCGGCCGTGCGAGACGCGACGGCCGCCCATGAACGGTTCCGGTTCCGAGTGGTATTTCCAGTCGTAGAACCGGTTGCCGATCACCATGGTCAGCGCGGCAGGCATGTGGATGAAGACGTCCCAGATCCAGTCCGGCCTGCCCGCCTCGAGCACGAGCACGGTCGTGGAGGGATCGGCCGACAGCCGGTTGGCCAGCGCGCACCCTGCCGAACCGCCGCCGACGATGATGTGGTCGTAGGTCACCGCGCCCTCCAAGTGTTGCGTATTGCTCAACTCTGCTCGTAATGCGAAGTATTTGCAGGCTAGCCGGGGTTGACCCGGTCGCCAACCGCTGCCGACACTGTTGCTTATCACGTTAAATGTCGCGTACAGCGCAACAGAAGGTCGCCGCGAGCGATGACGCCCAGCGCGAGAGTGCCCCACCACCAGGCCTTCGAACGCGGCGTGGAAGTCGTCGGCGCCACCGCGCACTACGTGACGGCCGACCTGGACGAAGGCCCGATCATCGAGCAGGAGGTGATCCGTGCCGACCACACCCAGGACGCCGAGCAGTTGGCCGTGGCCGGTCGCGACGCCGAACGCCTCGCACTGGCCAGGGCGGTCCAGTGGCACGTCGAACGCCGCGTGCCGCTCAACGGCCACCGGACGGTGGTGTTCAAGTAGGTCGCTACTCGCCGAAGTAGCCGACGCGGGAACTGATCTCGGCGGCACCGACGCACAGCTTCTCGGCGACCGCGGTGAACGACTCGACGGTGAGCCGGTACGCGGGCCCGGACACGCTGACCGCGGCGATCACGTCCCCGCTGCCGCCTCGGATCGGCGCCGCGATCGCGTTCAGCCCGATCTCCAGTTCCTCGTTGGTGCTGCTCCAGCCGCGTTCGCGGATCATGTCCAGTTCGGACAGCAGCTTCGAGCGGCTGGTGATCGTCGCGGGTGTGTAGCGCTCCAATGTGTCCATCGCCGAGGTCAGGTCGTCCTCGCCTGCCCACGCCAGCAGCACCTTGCCGCTGGACGTGGCGTGCAGCGGGGTGCGCTGGCCGAGCCAGTTCCTCGTGGTCACGGCCGCGGTGCCGTACACCTGGGTGATGTTGGTCGCCTGGCCGGAGTCCATCACCGCGACGTTCACAGTCTCGTCCAACTCGGACGCCAGGCGCGCGCAGACGGGGTGGCTCTCTCTCGGCAGGTCGAGTCTGGCGGTGGTGGCGCCGGCGAGCCGGACGATCCCGAACCCGAGGCGGTACTTGCCGCGCTCGGCCACCTGTTCGACCAGCCGGCGCTGCTCCAGCGCGCCGATCAGCCGGAACGCCGTGGACTTGTGCACGTCGAGCTCGGCCGCGATCTCGGTGACCCCGGCCTCCCCCCGGACGGCCAGGATGTCCAGGATCGCCAGCGCGCGGTCCACGGACTGCACAGGGGTGGACTGCGCCGGGACGGTTGCGGGCTTTTCGTTCCCCATGTCGCAACTCTACTCAAGCGTTAACTACTTCCCCTGGTTGAACCCTTGACGCGTTCCTGATGAAGCCTCACTCTGTTGCTTATCGCACAACTTGTTGTGTATCGCACAACGGAGGCTGAGCATGATTCCAGTCTGCGCGCTGGGTGACATCCGTCCCGGCGAGGCGGTCCGACTCGACGGAGAACCCCCGATCTCCGTGTTCAACGTGGACGGCGAGCTGTACGCGATCGACGACACGTGCACCCATCAGGACGCCTCGCTGGCCGACGGCTGGCTGGAGGGCTGCCTCATCGAGTGCCCGCTGCACGCGTCGTGTTTCGACCTGCGGACCGGCGAACCGACCGGCCCGCCAGCGAAAGTGCCGGTGCGCACCCACGAAGTGGTCGTCAAGGACGGGTACGTCCACGTCGTCGCAGCCCCGGTCGCGGCAGTCACCTGATGCGCACGATCACCGTGGTCGGCGCCTCGATCGCCGGCCTGTCAGCCGCGCGCGCACTCAGGGCGCAGGAGTTCGCCGGCCGGATCGTCGTGATCGGCGACGAACCGCACGAACCCTACGACCGCCCACCGCTGTCCAAGGGCTTCCTCGACGGATCGGCGTCGCTCGACGACATCGCGCTGAGCACACCGGACGACAAACTGCTGGACATCGACTGGCGCCTGGGCAGCAAAGCCACGGCCCTGGACACGTCCTCGCGAACGGTCGTGCTGGACACAGGCGAGCGCGTCGTGACCGACGCCGTCGTCCTGGCGACCGGAGCACGTGCCCGTGAAATGCCAGGTCCGGCGGGCGTGTACACGCTCAGGACGCTCGAAGACGCGGTAGCTCTCAAGCAAGCGCTGAACCAGGGCGGATCCCTGGTGGTGATCGGCGCGGGCTTCATCGGCGCCGAGGTCGCGTCCACCGCACGACAGCTCGGCCTCGACGTGACGGTGCTGGAGACGCTGCCGACGCCGATGGCCGGACCGCTCGGCCCGGAAATGGGTCAGGTATGCGCTGAGCTGCACGGACGCCACGGCGTCAAACTGATCACCGGCGTACCGGTGTCCACTTTGGTCGGTGATGACCGGGTGCGGGCCGTCCGGCTCGCGGACGGCCGCGAGATCCCGGCGGACATCGTGGTCGCCGGAATCGGAGCAGTCCCGAACGTGGAGTGGCTCCTGGGTTCCGGCCTGACAATCGACGGCGGCGTGGTCACCGACGCGCGGTGCATGACCAACCTGCCTCATGTCGTCGCGGTCGGCGACTGCGCGTCCGCGTTCAACGACCACGCGGGCCGTGTGATCCGCCTGGAACACTGGACGAGCGCGGTCCAGCAACCCAAGATCGCGGCCGCAAGCCTGCTGGGACGCACAAGCGCGCACGCCGCCCGGTTCTCCGTGCCGTACTTCTGGTCGGATCAGTACGGTTCACGCCTGCAGTTCGCCGGTCACCGCCGGGACGGCGACGACGTGGAGATCGTCGAAGGCTCGCCGGACGGGCCATTCGTCGCCGTGTACCGCCGCGACTCGCGGCCCGTTGCCGTGCTCGCCGTCGACCAGCCACGTGTTTTCGGGCGTTGGCGGCGTGAACTCGCTTCCGAAGGGGTGCTGAGTTGACCGTCAGCCTGCCGCCCAGCCTGCTCGCCACGCTGCCAGGGCACTTCTACACCGACCCGTCGATCTTCGCCGTGGAGCAGGAGCGGGTGTTCGAGTCGATGTGGTTCGCGGTCGCGCGCTCCGCCGACCTGGCCACACCGGGCAAGTTCGAAACCGCCGACGTGGGCAGGGAGAGCGTCCTCCTCGTGCGCGGCCGGGACGGACAACTGCGCGCCTTCCTCAACGTGTGCAGGCACCGTGGCGCCAAGCTGTGCGTCGAACCCGCGGGCGAGACCAAGCGGCAGCTGCAATGCCCGTACCACGCCTGGACATACGGCCTGGACGGCACACTCGTCGCGGCACCGAACCTCACCAAGATGCCCGACATCGACCGGGTCGAGTACGGGCTGATCCCGGTGCACTTACGCGAATGGCTCGGCTACGCCTGGGTCTGCCTCGCCGAACAGCCACCCTCCTTTGAGGACACTGTGCTCGGCGCGGTGCGTGACCGGCTCGGTGACGCGGAGATGATCGAGCACTGGGAAGTGGCCGCGCTCGGCGTGGGCAGGCGGATCGTCTACGACGTGAGGGCCAACTGGAAGCTGATCGTCGAGAACTTCATGGAGTGCTACCACTGCGCGACCATCCACCCCGAACTCACCGAGGTCCTGCCCGAGTTCGCCGACGGCTACGCCGCCCAGTACCACGTCGGGCACGGGGCGGCGTTCGCTGACGATGCGCGGGGCTTCACCGTCGACGGAAGTGCGGGATTCGGCCGGATCGGCGGAGTCGGCGAGGAGCTGGACCGCAAGTACTACGCGATCACCGTGAACCCCCAGGTTTTCATCAACCTGGTACCCGACCACGTCATCTTCCACCGGATGTTCCCGAGATCGGCCGAGCGCACGGTGGTGGTCTGCGACTGGCTCTACACCAAGGAAGTCGTTGCGACCGGCAAGGATGTCGCACGGTCGGTGGAACTGTTCCACCGCGTCAACCAGCAGGACTTCGACGCGTGTGAGCGCTGCCAGCCCGCGATGTCTTCCCGCGCGTACGCGAAAGGCGGCGTCCTGGTGCCCAGCGAGCACCACATCGCCGCCTTCCACGAGTGGCTGACCGAAATTCTCGCCTAGCGAGGAGCCATCCGCAGTGCGCCGTCCATCCGGATGACCTCGCCGTTGAGGTAGTCGTGGTCGATGATCGACAGCGCCAGCTTGGCGTACTCCGCCGGGAGGCCGAGGCGCTTCGGGAACGGGACGCCCTCGGCCAGTGCCGCGCGGAACTCGTCGCCCACGCCGGCGAGCATCGGGGTGTCGATGATGCCTGGCGCGATGGTCATCACGCGGATGCCGGAGGTGGCGAGGTCACGTGCGGCGGGCAGGGTCAGGCCGACCACGCCGCCCTTCGACGACGAGTACGCCGCCTGGCCGATCTGGCCGTCGAAGGCCGCGATCGACGCCGTGTTGATGATGACGCCGCGCTGGCCGTTGTCGTCGGCGGCTGTCTTCGCGATCGCTTCCGCTGACAGGCGCAGGACGTTGAACGTGCCGATCAGGTTGACTTCGATGACCTTCCGGTACACGTCGAGGTCGTGCACGCCCTTCTTGGAGAGGATCCGGCCCGCTGTGCCCACTCCCGCGCAGTTCACGGCCACGCGCAGCGGTGCTTCTCCGCTCGCCGCCTGGCCGACTGCCGCTTGGACCTGTTCGGGGCTGGTGACGTCGGCGGCGACGTACGTCACGCCGTCGACCACGGCCGCCTTCTCGATCGCGTTGGGCAGGTCGAGCGCGTACACCTTCGCGCCCTGCTTCGCCAGTGCTTCGGCGGTCGCTCCGCCCAGCCCCGACGCGCCACCCGTGACAACCGCCGCGATACCGCTGACCTGCATGCCTGCTCTCCTTTGGGCCGTGGACCCCAGAGAGGCTATCCGGCCCGGTCAGGCGTGGTCGTGGGGTGTGACGTCCTTAACGGGTTGCCCGCGGTCCGCGATGTGCATCAGCAGCACCAGCGGCACTGCCGCCAGCGCGGCGAGGACCGCGAACCCGAGCACGATGGCCAGTACCTCGATCATGCTCCTACTGTGCGTCTTCGCAGGCCACGGGCGCGTCCGCCGGGAGTGCGGTCTTCATGTCCGTCCGAGGGACCCCTCGGATGACCCACGGCTACGACTCAGGTCTGACACGACCCTGAGCGGCTACCATGGGGTTCGGGTCGTGACTGGCGTTCAGGTGGAGTACCACCGGGGAGCGGCTCCGCCGAGCACTGCCGCGCGCCTGGGCGATTCCCGCAGCCATGGAGTCGCTGTATGGCCTTGATGTCCGGCACGGATGTCGCCCGTGAGATCACCGAGCAGACCGCGAAGCGCGCGCACGAGTTCGAGCAGCGCACCGGGCGCAAACCCTGTCTCGCAGCCGTCCTGGTAGGGGAAGACCCTGCCTCCGTCACCTACGTGAAGATGAAGCGCAACCGCAGCGCCAAGGCCGGGATCGAGTCCCGGTTGGTCCAGTTGCCCGCCGCGACGACCACCGAGCAGCTCGTCGCGGAGATCACGAACCTCTCCGCCGACCCCGGGGTCGACGGGATCCTGTTGCAGCACCCCGTGCCCGGCCACATCGACGAGCGGGCCGCCTTCGAGGCGATCGCGCCCGGCAAGGACGTCGACGGCGTCACCATGCACTCGTTCGCGGCCATGGCTTTCAGCGAGCCCGGGTTCGCCTCCGCGACCCCCGGCGGCATCATGCGGCTGCTGGACGCCTACGAGGTCGACCTCACGGGCAAGCACGCCGTCGTGGTCGGCCGCAGCCCGATCCTGGGCAAGCCGGTCGCGATGCTGCTGCTCGCCCGGCACGCGACCGTCACCATCTGCCACTCCAGGACCGAGAACCTCGACGAGATCGTCCGGACCGCGGACGTCGTCGTGGCCGCGGTCGGCAAGCCGGGGTTCATCACCGCCGTCAAACCCGGGGCCGTGGTGATCGACGCGGGCTACAACGAGGGCAACGTCGGTGACGTCGACTTCGACCGGCTGGCCGGGACGGCTTCGCTGATCACGCCCGTGCCCGGTGGCGTCGGTCCGATGACGATCGCGTTGCTGCTCGAACAGACCGTCTCAGCGGCGGCCAGGCGGGCAGATCTCGTCGAGGTAGGCGAGGTCGTCGGCTGACGGGCGCCACTTGACCGCTGCGGCGTTCTCCTCGGCCTGCTCGGCCGTGGTCGCGCCCGCGATGACCGACGAGACCGGGTTCTGCGCGGTCAGCCACGACAACGCCAGCGTGGTCATCGAGATGCCCCGCTGGTCGGCGAACGCCCGCAGCGCGTCGAGCCGGTCCCACGGCGCGTCGGCGAGCAGCTTGCGCCTGCCCGCCAGCCGCGAGCTCGGCGGTGGCTCCTCGCCGCGCCGGTACTTGCCCGTCAGCAGGCCGTTGGCCAGCGGGAAGTACGGCAGCACGCCGAGCCCGAAGCGGCGGGCGGCCGGGTTGACGTCCCGCTCGGCCTCGCGCTCCAGCAGCGAGTAGTGGTTCTGCGCGGCGATCGGCTGGGCCACGTGCTGGGTGCGCGCGGTCCACGCCGCGTCGGCGATCTGCCAGCCCGCCAGGTTGCAGACGCCCGCGTAGCGGATCTTGCCCTCGGTGATCAGCTCGGACAGCACGCCGAGGGTCTCGCCGATCGGCGTCTTCGGGTCCGCGCGGTGCAGCTGGTACAGGTCGATCCAGTCGGTGCCGAGCCGGCGCAGCGACGACTCCACCGCGCGCCGGACGTACCGCCGCGAGCCGCGCGCACCGAAGTCGGGGCCGTTGCCGCCTTGCATGTCCACGCCGAACTTGGTGGCGATGACCGCGTGGTCGCGCCGTCCGGACAGCGCCTGGCCGAGCAGTTCCTCGCTGCGCCCGCGCGGGGCGCCGTAGACGTCGGCGACGTCGAAGAAGGTGATGCCGGCGTCCAGCGCGGCGCCGACGACGGCTCTCGACCCGGCGAGCGACTCCGCGGGGGTGCCTGGCCTGCCGAGGTTGTTGCAGCCGAGTCCGATGGCACTGACCACGAGCCCGGACTCACCGAGATGTCGGTGCTCCATGCGGTGGAACCCTATGTCGGCGTGAGCCAGGAGTTCCAGCCGCGTACGTCGCATGGAGTATTCGAGCACGCCAGCTTGTGTTAGGACGGAGGTCAACTCCGGCTGCGACCGTCCCAGTGACGAAGATGGGGTGGTTCGGTTGCAGCGAAAGATCGCAGTGGTCGGCACCGGCTATGTCGGCCTGACCACAGGGGCGTGCCTGGCAGCGCTCGGACATCGCGTTGTCTGCGCGGACATCGACCCGGCCAAGGTGGGCAGACTGCGGGACGGCCGCGTCGACATCCTCGAACCCGGCCTCGACGAGCTGGTCCGGCGGGGCACCGCGGCGGGAAACCTCGAGTTCGTCCTCGGTGCGGCGAACGCCGTTTCGCCTGATACCGACGTGGTGTTCCTCTGCGTGCCCACTCCGATGGGCGCCGACGGCTCCGCTGACCTGCGCGCGGTCGAGTCCGTGCTGGAGGAGATCGGCGAGTTGTTGCCCGCCGGGTGCGCGGTCGCGACCAAGTCGACGGTCCCGGTCGGCACCGCGGACCGCCTGCGGCACATGGTCGGTGTGCCGATCGTGTCCAATCCGGAGTTCCTGCGCGAAGGCAGCGCGGTCGACGACTTCCTGCACCCCGACCGGATCGTCGTGGGTTCGTCCGATCGCGAAGCGGCACAACGGGTCGCTGATCTCTACGCGGCGCTTCAGGCGCCGACGCTCGTGCTCGACGCGGCCAGTGCGGAGATGGTCAAGTACGCCGCGAACTGCTTCCTCGCGGTGAAGCTGTCCTACGTCAACGCGATCGCGCAGCTGTGCGACCGGGTCGGCGCGGATGTCCGCGAGGTGACCGAGGGGATGGGCCTCGACCCGCGCATCGGCCGGTCGTTCCTCAAGCCGGGACCGGGCTGGGGCGGGTCGTGCCTGCCCAAGGACACGACCGCGTTGTTGCACGTCGCCGATTCCGTCGGGCTCGACTTCGCGGTGCTGCGCTCGGCGATCGAGCAGAACGCACGCCAGCAGCAGGACGTCGTCGACCGGATCAGGCAGGCGTGCGACGGGACGATCCGGGGCGCCCGGATCGGCTTGCTGGGGCTGGCGTTCAAGGCGGGCACCAACGATCTGCGGGATTCGCCCGCGCTGCGGATCGCGGACGCGCTGATCGCCGAAGGTGCGGAGATCACCGCGCACGACCCGGCGATCACCGGCGAGCTGCCGGGTATGCGGCTGGTCGACGACCCGTACGAGGCGGTGAAGGGTGCGATCGCCGTGGTCGTGCTGACCGAGTGGCCGGAGTTCCGCACGCTGGACTGGAGCAGGGTGGCCGAGTTGATGGACGGCTTCACCGTCGTCGACACCCGCGACCTGCTCGACGGGGCCGACCTCGGCGAAGCGGGCCTGCGGTGGAAGGCCATCGGCAGGCCCTGTTGAACCAGCGTTAACCGGCGGCTTAGATAGTCGGCTATGTTCACCACTCGCCCCGAACTGGCCGGCACGCACGGAATGGTGGCCACCACCCACTGGCTGGCCTCGGCGGCGGGGATGGCGGTGCTCGAGGACGGCGGGAACGCGTTCGACGCGGCCGTGACCGCCGGTTTCGTGTTGCAGGTGGTCGAGCCGCACCTCAACGGCCCCGGCGGTGAGGTGCCCGCGGTGTTCCTCGCCGCGGGGCAGTCGCAGCCACGGGTGTTGTGCGGCCAGGGTGTCGCACCTGCCGCCGCGACGATCGAGCACTACCGCGGCCTCGGTCTGGAACTGGTTCCCGGCAGCGGGATGCTGGCCGCGACCGTGCCGGGGGCGTGGGACGCCTGGCTGATCCTGTTACGGGACCACGGAACCAAACGCCTGCGGGACGTGCTGGACCGGGCGATCGGCTACGCCCGCAACGGATTCCCGCTGCTGCCGAGGATTCCGGACACGATTGACACGGTGTCGGACCTGTTCGTCGAACACTGGCCGACGTCGGCGGCGCTGTGGATGCCCGATGGCAGGCCGCCCGCGGCGGGCTCCCGGTTCCGCAACCCCGTACTGGCCGACACGTGGGAGCGGCTGCTGGCCGCGGCCGAGAACGCCGGTGCGGACAGGGAAACCCAGATCGAGGCGGCCCGGCTGGCCTGGTCGAGCGGTTTCGTGGCCGACGAGATCGACTCCTTCGCGCGCAACGCGTTCCTCGACGACTCGGGCCGTGCGCACGCGGGCCTGCTGACCGGCCAGGACATGGCTTCGTGGCAGGCGTCCTACGAGGACGCGCTGACTGTCGACCACGGCGAGTGGACGCTGGTCAAGTGCGGTGCGTGGACCCAGGGGCCGGTGCTGGCCCAGCAGTTGCGGCTGCTGGAGGGGTTCGCCGACCGGCTGTCCTATGTAGACGGTATACCGACGGCCGAGACGGTCCACCTGGCCATCGAATGCACCAAACTGGCGTTCGCCGACCGGGAAGCGTGGTATGGCGACGACCCGGACGTCCCGCTGACGGCGCTGTTGTCGGACGACTACACGGCCAACCGCCGCGCGCTCGTGTCCGACCAGGCCTCGTTCGAACTGCGGCCGGGCTCACCGGACGGCCGGCCGCCGCGGCTGCCGGAGTTCGCGGTGCCGTACTTCGTGCCTGCCGAGGAGATCTCCGGCGCGCTCGGCGAACCGACGGTCGGCAACAGCGGTGTGGTCCGCGGCGACACGGTGCACATCGACGTGGTGGACGCGGCGGGCAACATGATCTCCGCGACCCCGTCCGGCGGCTGGCTGCAGTCGTCCCCGACGATCCCGGCGCTCGGCTTCTGCCTGGGCACGCGGGCGCAGATGTTCACACTGGAACGGCATTTCGCCAGCTCGCTGCGCCCGGGGCGACGGCCGCGGACCACGCTCTCGCCGTCGATGGCGTTGCGCGACGGCGTGGCCAGGATGGCGTTCGGCACGTCCGGCGGCGACCAGCAGGACCAGTGGCAGGTGTGTTTCTGGCTGGCCCACATCGGCGCGGGCCTGAACATGCAGCAGGCGATCGACGCCCCGGCGTGGCACTCCGGCGCGTTCCCCAGTTCGTTCTTCCCCCGCTACTGGCAGCCGGGTGAGCTGGTCGTGGAGTCGAGGATCGGTGACGCGGCGATCGCCGAACTGCGCGAGCGCGGCCACCTCGTGACCGACGCGGGCCCTTGGATTCTGGGCCGGTTGACCGCGGTGTCCCGCGATCCCGCGGACGGCATGCTGCGCGCCGCCGCCAACGCCCGTGGCATGCAGAGCTACGCCGTCGGGCGTTAGGCCCTAGTTCTTGCGCGGTCGCTTGAGCATGACGTGCATCAGCCGCCCCAGGAAGAACGCGGTTCCCAGGGCCACGATCACGACTGGCACCCACATCGAGGCCTCCGTCGGTGGTGGACTTCCGTTCCTAGGACGTTCCCGAGGCTCCGCCGGTTGAGTGTGTGACCCGGGTAACACCACTCCGACACGCATGAGTCATGCCCGATCGTGTGTACGCATCCCGTCCGGAGGTTGCGTCCGGTGACATGAATAAGCCAGTTCACTATTTAATTAGTGAAAGGTGTTACCTTGGCCGCAGCCGAAGGCGGAAAGGAGACGGCCGTGAACTCGCGAAAGCAGCCTGAACAGGCGCTTCCGGTGATCGCTGACCGGCTGGGCAAGAAGTACCGCAGGGGATGGGCGTTGCGGGAGATGTCACTGGCGATCCCGGTCAACCGGATCGTGGCCCTCGTCGGCCCGAACGGCGCGGGCAAGAGCACCCTGATGGGGCTGATCACCGGGTTGCTGCACCCGACGACCGGTGGCATCACCGTCTTCGGTGACCACCCGACGGGCAAGGGGCTGCACCCAGCGGTGTCCTACCTGGCCCAGCAGAAACCGCTGTACCCGCAGTTCACCGTGGCCGAGACGCTGACGTTCGGGGCGCGGACCAACCCGACGTGGGACCAGCGCTACGCCGGGTACCTGGTCGAGCAGGCAGCGGTGCCGATGAACGCGAAGGTGGGCACCCTGTCCGGCGGACAGCGCACCCGCGTCGCACTCGCACTGGCGTTGGGCAAACGCCCGCGTCTGCTGCTGCTCGACGAACCGTTGGCCGACCTGGACCCGTTGGCCCGCGAGACAGTCCTGCGCACGCTGATCACCGAAGCGCGGACGCAGGGCATCACGGTGGTGCTGTCCTCGCACGTGCTGGCGGAACTGGAAGGCGTGTGCGACCACCTGCTCCTGCTCAACAGGGGACAGGTCCTGCTGGCCGGGGACGTCGACCGGCTCGGCGCCGACCGCGTCCCGCTCGGCGAACTGGTCCTCAACCGGATGCGCGAAGCGGCAGCACGGGGAGAAGCGGCATGATCTGGGTTTCCTGGCGGCGGCAACGCGCGCAGCTGATCACCCTGCTCGGCATGCTGGTCATCGGCGGGGGCCTGATCGCCCTGCTGCGGTCGAACATGATCGACACCATCGAGTCTTTGCGGCTCACCAACTGCGTCACGCAGTCGGCCACCAGCTGCCCGGCCGCGGGCTCGATCCCCCTCTTCGCGACGGACTGGACCACCCCGCTGCACGCGGGACAGGCCGTGATCCTGTTCCTGCCCGTGCTGATCGGCGTGTTCATCGGTGCCCCGCTGTTCGCCAGGGAACTGGAACAGGGCACCCACGTGCTGGCCTTCACCCAGTCGGTGAGCCGTACCCGGTGGATGATCAGCAAGCTGGTCGTCGCGCTGGCCCCCGCGTTGATCGTGCTGATCGCCCTGCAAAACCTGGTCTCGTGGTGGCTGTCCGCGGCCGGGCTGCTGGGTCCGCGCAACAGCGGGTCGTTGCACTTCCTCAACTACGGGATCGAGCACGTCTCACCCGCGGCCTTCACGCTGTTCGCCTTCGCGGTCGGTGCCTTCCTCGGGGTGGTGTCCCGCCGCACCCTGGTGGCGATGACCGCCGGGCTCGGCGCGTTCGTCGTCCTGCGCCTGGCCATGTCCGAACTGGTGATGCGAGTGCTTCCCGTCCATCGGGTGGAGTACGCGGCCGGCGTGAGCCAAAGCGCGGCAATGGGTGAGTACCGGGGCGCCTCCCTGACGGTCGGCTCGGGCTGGATCGACGCCGCCGGGCGGGAGATGCCGTCCAAGGAGACGTACCCCCTGCTCCAGGCCTGCAAGTCGACGCCAGGCGGGACGCCGAGGACACAGGAGGAGTTCCTGGCGTGCCTGCCGCGGTCCGGCCTGGTCAAGCAGTACGTCAAGGTCATCCCGGAGAACCAGGTCTGGCAGGCGCACCTGTACGACGCGGCGGTCTTCGGTGGCCTCGCGGTCCTGCTGCTGGTGGGTGCCGGGTGGGCGCTGCGGCGGCAGAGCTGACCGCGGTGCGCGACCCCGGGCCGCCGGAGCACATATGCTGACCGGTGTGATCGAGTTCCGGATCGACCGGCGCTCCGCGGTCTCCACCTACATGCAGATCACCCAGCAGGTCAAACAGGCCATGCGACTGGGGCTGCTGAACCCCGGCGACCGGCTGCCATCGGCGCGGGAGGTGGTGGAGGCGACCGCCGTCAACCCCAACACCGTGCTCAAGGCGTACCGCGAGCTGGAACGGGAAGGACTGGTGGACGCCCGCCGCGGTCTGGGTACCTTCGTCACCAAGTCGTTGTCCTCCAAGGCCACCACCGGCGACGACGCACCGCTGCGGCAGGAGCTGTCCGGCTGGATGGGCCGTGCCCAGCGGGGCGGTCTTGTCGTGGAGGACGTCGACGCCCTGTACTCCGCCGTCCGCGACGAGCACTACCCCGGCGAGGAACAACCATGAATCCCTTGACCGCCAACGCCGTGGGCAAGCGGTACCGCACCCGCTGGGCGGTCCGCGACTGCAGTTTCGCCGTCCCCGAAGGCAAGGTCGTCGCCCTGGTCGGCCCGAACGGCGCGGGCAAGAGCACCCTGCTGCGGATGGCCGCCGGTCTCGTCCGGCCGACGACCGGCGAGCTGACCGTCTTCGGCGCTCCCGTCAACGGCCGCATCCACCCGGACGTCTCGTTCCTGACGCAGAACCGTTCGCTCCACCGCGACTTCACGGTTCGCGAGCAGACACGTGCCGTCGCGGCCATGAACGACCGCTGGTCCACCGACCGGGTGCACGAGGTGCTCGGACTGCTGGCGGGCGTGGACGTCGACGCGAAGATCGGCACCCTCTCCGGCGGCGCACAGACGCAGGTGGCCATCGCGCTGGCGCTGGGACGGCTGCCCCGGCTGCTGCTCCTGGACGAACCACTGTCCGACTTGGACCCGTTGGCCCGCGACGAGACGCTGCGGATCATCATGACCGAGGTGGCCGACCGCGGCACCACGGTGGTGATGTCGTCGCACCTGCCCAGCGACCTGCGCGAGGTGTGCGACCACATCCTGCTGGTCGACGACGGCCGCGTCCGCGTCGACGGCGACATCGAGGAAGTCCTCGCGGAGCACCGGATCCTGGTCGGCCCGGCCGCGGAC
This sequence comes from Kibdelosporangium phytohabitans, assembly GCF_001302585.1. Classification (GTDB taxonomy): domain Bacteria; phylum Actinomycetota; class Actinomycetes; order Mycobacteriales; family Pseudonocardiaceae; genus Kibdelosporangium; species Kibdelosporangium phytohabitans. Next base: position 86,201 of record NZ_CP012752.1, read on the forward strand.
GAGTCCGCTGTGGAGGGAACGCTGATCAGCGCGACCCGCACCGCGCGCCAGTCCACCCTGCTGCTGCGGGAGGTCGAGCAGGCGCCGGAAGGCTGGGAAGGCACCGAACCCGACCTGGAATCACTGGTCATGGGCTACCTGCGGGCGTCACGCGAACGGCAGCTGTCGGGCAGGAACGACTGACCGGAGCCCTACTTGCGGATGGGGTTCTCGTTCAGCACACGCACGATGCCGTCGACCACGTCCGGCTGCAGCAGCTGGTTGTTGCCGGACGCGATCGTGCGCTCGACCACCTCGACCGCGACGACCTCGTTCTGGGCCAGCATCTCGCCTGCCGCGCGGCCGTTGTCGGTGTTGACCTTGCCGTAGTGCAGCACGGTCAGGTCACCGAACGAAGCCGCCATGTAGCGCAACGCCTTGATGGTGAACGAGTCGCCGAGCAGGCCGACCGACTTCGCCACCGTTCCCGGACCGGTGGCGTGGCCGACCTGGACGGGCGTGGAGAAGTCCGGCGGAACGGCCCTTGTCTGGTCGCGCACGCCGTCCGGCTTCAGCGCGTACTGGAAGCCCTTGTTGGTACCGGAAAGACCGATCAGCGGCGGGGTGTCGGACGGGACCGAGTACTCCTGCGCCGGCGTGGTCACCCAGTTCCGGGTGATCGTCGGGTGGATCGCCTCCGCCAGCCTGCGGGCCATGATGATGCCGCCCTCGTCCCACCAGTGGCCGTCCAGCGGCGGGTAGACCGGCTTGCCCAGCTGCTTGCCCCGCGCCTGCAGCTCGCCGCGCAGGTCGACGACCCCCTGCTCCGCGGTGAGCAACGGCCACAGCTCGCTGTTGACCTTCTGCAGGCAGTCCCGGCCCGCGTAGGTACCCGGCAGGTTCTCCGGCACGATCGTGGACTTGTCCGGCGCGACGACCAGCACGAACTTTCGGCCGGACGCGTTCACGCCGTCACGCAGCCTGCGGATCATGTCCACCGACGCCCGCAGGTCGCGGACCTGGTTGCAGCGGCTGACCACGTCGTCGCCGTAGTACATCCAGCCGTTGCGGCCCTCGATCGCGAGCGGGATCGTGATGCCCGGGTTGATCTGCCGTTTGTCGCCGCTTTGCGGGGCCGGTACGCCCGCGACCGGGCCGGACACCTCCGAGCTGCGGCCCAGTGCGGGCGGCTCGCCGAACAGGCCCCGGCTGATGCCGTTGACCAGGTCGATGGCGTCCCGCCGGAACGGCAGGTGGTCGTTGGCCCAGCCGTCGAAGTCCGAGAAGAACGACCAGCCGTCGCCCGGGTTCGGGAACGCGGCCAGCCGGTGGTTCTCCAGCTCGGTCGGGCGCATCCCCACTGTCAGCGAGAAAATCGGCAGGCCGAAGAAAACGACAGCGCAGATGATGGCCGTGAGCTGCCGCACGCCGTGCCGCGGCCGGTACAGGGTGTGCTCGCGTGGCAGCCATGCCTCGTGGATCGGAGGCAACGTCGTCTGCGCCATGAGCCCACCCTAGCCGGACGCATGTCCTCAGACGCCGTGATTGACGTCCACGCGGTATTCGCCGACTTCGATCGCGTACAGGTAGCTGGCCCAGTCGCTGCCTGCGCGTTCGTCCGGCGCGGCTTCGAGGACGGTGCAGCCGATCTGCTCGAACAGCGAGCACACCAGGTCCTTGCGCACCCCGTGCATCTCCATCGCGCCGATGGTCGCGGGCGCGGCCGGAGCCGCCTCGGGCGCGCTGTCGTCCCCGGCGGGAGCCGCGGCCGGCGACCGCACCTCGACGGGCACCTGCACCGGCTGGCTGCCCCGGTCCGCCCACCACGCCACGGATTCCTGGACGACGTCGACTTCCAGCTCGTACGAGCCGGGCTCGGTGGGCGCCTTGACCCGGATCAGGGCCTCGGTCTGCTCACCCGGCCGCAGCGGGCAGCGGACGCTGTCGCGGCCGTCGTCCTGGATCACCATCAACCCGTTGCGGCGCCAGTGGTTGCCCGCGTTGAGCAGCTGCCCGCGCGGCCATTCGCCGTCGCTGAGGTTGGTGACACCGACCCGGATGTAGCTGTTCTCGCCGACTTCGAGCGACGACGGTGCCTCCAGCACGCGCAGCTCGGCCTTGCTGTGCCACGGCGGGATCGGCCGCACGGCCGGGATGTGGCTGGGGATCTGGAACAGCAGGTGCCCGCCCGGCCGCACGATCCGCGCCATCTCGAGCAGGTAGCGCAGCGTCAGCGCGGGCCTGATGTGCTGCAACGTGATCACGCTGATCACCAGGTCGACCGAGTCGTCGTCGAACGGCAGCGTGGCGGCGTCGTTGTGGACGAACCGGACGCGGTCGGGGAACGGGTTGCTCGCCCGTGCCTCTTCGATCATCGAACGGGCCACGTCCACGCCCGTGACGTTCTCGAAGTGCTCGGCCAGCGCGAAGCTCAACCGGCCGACGCCGCAGCCGAAGTCGACCGCCGTGTCACCGTAGGGCCTGCGGAACTTGTCGAGGATGTCGAGCAGTGAGCGGATCTCGGCACGGCCGCTGTCGAAGAACCTGGTCTTGGCCTGGCCGTCGTGGAACTCGTGCTCGGTGAGCACCGCCCAGTACGGGTCCGACGTGCCGAGCGTTTCCCAGGCGTCGCGGACTCTGTCAAGCTCCTTGCTCATCTGATTCCCCTCTGGCAAGTCTTTCGTCCAGCATCCGTTCGACCTTGCCGAGCTGCTCGGTCAGCTGCTCGATCCGGGCGTTCTGCGCCTCGGTCGTGTCCACGAACCGGCGGTTGAGCCGGTCGAGCGCGGTCTGCACACCGTCGGTCAACGCGGCCATCACCTTGCGCTGGTGCACGTCGTAGTGGTCGATCAGCCGGAGCACGACACGCCGCATCGCCGGGGCGAGCGGCAGGCGCGACGGCCCGTTGGTCTCGGCGCGCCACCGCACCGCTTCCCGCGCGTCCACCAACGGCCGCAGCACGGGGTCGGTCGGTGCGAGCGACTGCGCGGGCCTGTCGGACTTGCCGGTTCGCCAGGTGCGGTGCGCCGCTCGCAACTGCTCGGTGATCCACGCCGACGCCGCTTCCGGCGAACGGGTCCGCAGCAGGTGGTCCCGCGCGGCCTGGCCACGCCGATGGGCCTCGGCCGGGTTGTCGGCGACCTCGCGCATCGCCGCCGCGGCCGCGTCCAGATCCGGATCGGCCCAGTGCCCGTCCTGCTGGTACGGCGGCCAGCCGGGGCCGACGTCGACCGTCCGGTACGGGATCGGCCAGCCGGTCTCGTCGTCGAAGAACTCCGTCGTGCTGGAGTAATCCGTTGAGATGACGGCCATCCCGCGCATCATCGCCTCGGCGACCGTGAGACCGAAACCCTCGCTGCGGTGCAGCGACACGTAGCAGTCGCTGTCGGCGTAGAGCTTGTTCAGCTCGGCGAAGCTGAGGTAGCGCTCGACCAGTTCGATCCGCGGGTCGCCGCCGACCTCGTGCAGCAGGCGCTCGACCGCTTTGGCGTGCAGCTGACCGTTGGTGGCCTTGATGACCAGCTTGACGTCGTCGCGGCCGTGGAAGGCCTTCTTGAAGGCTTTGACCACGCCCCACGGGTTTTTGCGTTCGCCTGTGCTGTTGTAGTCGAAGGCGAAGAAGAACTGGGCCGGTGTTCCAGGCTGCCTCGGCTGCCGCGCCGGCAGGCCGGGATCCAGCACCGGCACCGGGATCACCTTCACCGGCACGGACGTGTGCCGGGCGAACGCCTTGGCGCAGAACTCGCTGACGGTCCAGATCTCGTCGACGAAGTCGTAGCCGCCGTGCTGCCACGCCGGGAAGTCCTCGAGCTCCCACGCCCACAGCCCGATGCGGTACCGCTCGTAGCCGATCTCCGGGTAGCTGGACATCAGCAGCTCGGTCTGGTCGCCGTTGACGGCCGTGATCGTCACCGGGAACCGGGGCCTGCCCGCGGTGGGTGGCAGGTCCAGTGCGGTGCTGCAGGCCAGCGAGTGCTCCTCGACGACGGACACGAGCGGGATCCCGGCCCGCTCGACCATCTTCGAGATGATCCGGCCCATCTCGCCGAGACCCAGTTCCGCGGTGAGGTACCCGGCGACGTTCACGCCGAACTCGTCGACCGGCGGGCGCAGCGCACGGGGTTCCCTGGGCAGCGCCCACTTCGGAACCATCTGCTCTGCCACGCCGTGCGTCCGGCACCAGTGCCGGAACGCAGCCGCGTCGGCGCCGCACGGCGACGGGAACGCGCGCCGCAAGTCCTCACGCTGGTTCCAGACAGCCATCACCAGCCGGTTCAGCCCGGCAGCTTCCTCGGGCGGCGCGCTCGGCATGGCCAGCCAGCGCTGGAACCCGGCGCCGTGGTCGGCGCCGAACGGGTGCGGCGGGACCTCGGTGACAGCCCGCTTGAACAGCAGGTCCTCGGCGTCCGGCCGTTCGGCTTCGATCCACGCGCCACGGAACATCCGGCGCAGCGACCTGGTCAGCTCGGTGCCGTCGGGCAACGTGTCGAAGCCGTAGGCCACGGACTTCAACGGCTCGCGATACCCGTCGGCCAGCAGCAGTTCCCGGTACTCCGCGGCCAGCCGCGCGACCTCGGGCTGCTCGGACAGCCTGATCCGCGGCCGGACCTGGCAGTGCCTGCTCAACAGCCACGGGACTTCCGGGCGGTAACCGCTGAAGTGGAAGAACCGCACGGGATCCGCGCCCGCGCGCAACGTGCCGTCGGCGTCGCGGCTCAACGGCCGCTCGTGCAGGTTCCAGTAGGCGACGTTGAACCCGGTGTCCCTGATGACCGTGTGCCGGAACAGCGTGGGGATCTGGTCGGCCCACCGCTGGTCGGCGAACAGCTGCGCGGCGGTGTCGACGATCGCGTCGTGGCGCAGCCGCTCGGCCCAGAAGTCGAGGAAATCCCCGGCACCCCGGCCGACGGCGAGGAAACCGAGGTCGAACATGCCTTCCCCGAGGATGGCCTGTTCGGACGGTTCCTTGTGGTCACGCGGAAGCGGCGCCAGGAACCGCGGGGTGAGCACGATGTCGTCGCTCGCCGCGAGCCGCGCGACCTCCGGCATCGGCGCGTGCACCCGGATGTCGGGGTGCAGGTACACGACGACGTCGGCACGGGTCAGCAACCGCCGCAGCAGCAACGGTTTCACCGCGCTCGCCAGCTCGTCGACCGAGTAGGCGGTCGCCATTCGCAGGAAGTCGTCCTCGTCGACGTCCAGCAGTTCGGGCCCGGCCAGCTCGAAGCCGTCCCCGGTCACACCATCGGGCACGCCGTCGGTCACGACGACGACGAACTCGTGGCCCGGGTGGTGTTCCAGGTACGACTTCGCCAGCACACGCGCGAACGGGAGGTAGTTGCGCGCGACGACCGTGCACGCGATGGCGCCCGGGTGGTCAGCCATTCGCGGCCAGGATCTTCAGCTGCTCGGCGAGCAGATCGTTGAACACCTCCGTGACCGTGACCAGGTCGTTGCCCACGACCTGGATACGCACCAGGGTGCCCTTGTGCGCGTAGTGCGCGCGGATGAACGCCGGGGTGTTGGCCGTCTTGTCGTACTTGGAAGCGACGACGCCGGTCGGCTGGTTGTCGAGCGCCTTTGCGCCGTTGGCGATCTGCTGCTCGGCCAGCTTGTCCCTGGCCACGGTCGCGGTCTCGGCCGAGGTGGTCTGCGTGGTGAAGACCGACGGGTTGATGCTCTCCGGCGTGTCGGACACCGCGAGCCTGGCCTTGCCCGCGCCCGCGTCGGTGAGGATCTGCACCTCGGTCGGCGTCAGGAAGTTCTCGGCCTTGGCGTCCGCGAACGTCTTCACGTTGTTGTACTTCTCGTTGAGCTTGCCCGGCATGTCGGCGATGGACAGCTCGTCGCGCGGCGGCTTCGGCTTCGTCGTGCTGGTCGGGGACGGCGAGGGCTGCGGCTCGATCGCGCCGGGCTGGTTGTTGTCCTTGCCGGTGAAGAAGACGAAGTACGCGCCGACTCCGAGACCGATGACCAGCACGAGCGCGACGAGGATCTTGGCGCCCTTGCCGAACTTCGAACCCTTGTCCTCGGCGAAGACCTCGGGCCCCTGCGCCAGCCAGGTCGGCTGCAGCGACGGCATCGGCTGGTCGTCCATGCCCCACGGCGAGCCCTGGTTCGGGTTCGGCGGCGTGGAGTGCCACGGCGCCTGGTGCTGCTGCGCACCCTGCTGTTGCACCGGGCGGACGACCTGGGTCCGCTCGGCCTCGCCCGTGTTGCCTGCCTGCTGGCCGCCCTGCTGCTGGCTGACGACCTGCGTCACGTCGGGGTTGCCACTCTGCTGCTGGCTGACGATCTGGGTCGACTCGGCGCCGCCCTGCGTCGGCTCCCAGCGGAACGGCGTGGGGAACGGGCCGCTGCTGGGCTGCTGGCCGGGCTGGTGCACCTGCGTGGCCTCAGCCTGCTGCGGCGGAGGCGGCGGCGGCGTGGGCTGCTGGGGCGGCTGCTGCGCGGGGAAGGGGTTGCTCGCGGGCGGCTGCTGCGCGGGGAACGGGTTGCTCGCCGGTGGCTGCTGCGCGGGGAACGGGTTGCTCGCCGGTGGCTGCTGCGCGGGGAACGGGTTGCTCGCCGGTGGCTGCTGCGCGGGGAACGGGTTGCTGGCAGGCCCGGATGACGCCGGTGGCGTGGTGGCCCCCGTCGCCGTCGCCAGGAGCTGATCCCGGCGTTTGCGGTAGTCATCGGCGTGGATCCGCCCCTCCGCAAGCGCTTGATCAAGCTGCCTGAGGTCTTCCTGCCAAGACATTCGACCCTCCAGAATCGTTCAAACGGGTCACATTGTTGCGCATGCTCACAGCCACGTGTACGTCGCTGCCTCCGGGCGGGTACATGCTGGGTACCGGGCTGCTATTTGGGCTTGATGGACGCGGTCGCCAGTTCGGCCGTGCGCTTCATGGCGTTGACCAGCTGCCGCTCGTTGTTCGGCCCGGACTGCAGGACCACCAGGCGCACGGCACCCTTGTCGATCGGGTACACCGCCTCGTAGTACGCGGCACCGGCGACAAGGATCTTCGTCACAGTCACGTTCGCGGGCAGGCCGTCGATCGTGGCCGGGACCATGTTCGCGCGCTTGCCGCGCTCGAGCGCACCGGACACGATCCGCGTCCCACCGGTGTCGGTCTGGGTCTGGAAGGCGAACAGCTGGTAGCTGAGGTTGCCGGTGACGATCGTGCGGAAGTAGATCTTCTGCAGGTCGGTCGCGCTGAGGTACGCGGCCTCGTCCGGCCGGATCAGGTTGTTGGTCTGCGCCTGGTCGACGGTGAGCACGCCGGCCGTCGACAGCTGCGAGTCGGTCGGGTTGGGCAGCTTGTCCAGCGTCAGCTCACCAGAGGTGGCCGCGGGCGGCGCCGCGTCGGGCTGCACACCGCCGGTGTTGGGGCTGCCGTCGCCGCCGCGGAAGGCGAACCACCACACGCCGCCCGCGACCAGCGCGAGCACCACGACGGCCACGAGGAACTTCGGGACCTTCGCCGACTCGCGCGTGCCGGGCTTCGACGGCTTGTTGCCGAACACCTCGGAGCCGTGCATCGGGACCAGCGCCGTGGACGTCGAGGCGGGCGGTGGCGGTGGCGGCGATGCCGGTGGCGGCGCGCTGGCCTGCATCGGCGGGGGAGGCGGTGGCGGTGTCTGCGGCCTGGCCGTTTGCCACGCGCCCGCGGGGACCTTCTGGGTCACGTCGGCGGACCTGCTCGTGTCCGGCTTGGTCTCCGCGCTGAACGCGTTGGCGATCGACGGCGACTTCTGCCGGTGCACCCGCCGCAGGCTGATCGCACCGCTCGACGCGGCGGCGAGCAGCTCGTCACGCCGCTTGCGGTACTCCTCCGCGCGGATCTGCCCCGCGGACAACTGCTCGTCCAAGCTCTGCAGCTCATCCTGCCAACCCATGAGTCAGCCCCCTTCATCCCGGCCATGGAGCCATGTGGCAATTCTCGCTCCCAGCCGTCGGCCATGGCGGCGCGACCGGGACGGATGTGCGTATCGGGCAAGGTCTGTGCCTTGCCGGGAAGGACGGTGATGGATCCTCTCGGTCGTCCAGCGTTCACCGTGACAGGCGAATCTTGCCACTGTTGTACAACGGACAGTGCACGATCGTCACCCGAATGGTCTCATCGTCATGTCAGCGGTCCGGGCCCGGCGGTGAGCGGACGATTAATTTGCGTTCGCACCACGGGTGGCCAATGCGTCGTACGGGCAGAAGGCAGCCGACCCGTCCAGTATTGTCGGGCCGGGTGTTCGCCGCGTGGTGCCTGCGCGAGCCCCGGAAGTCGCTGTTCCAGGGGGATTGTTGATCACACAGACCGTTGCCCCTGAGCAGGCCGCGCCCAGCGGGCCGCCGCAGCGGGGCGCAGCCAGGCAGGGACGGGCCCTCAGGGAACCGCTGCTGGTCATCCTGAGTGGACTCGTGCTCGCGCTGGCCTTCTGCTGGCCGATCGTGCGCGCGCCGCGCACCACGGTGCTGTTCGACCTCGGCGACCCGCTGCTGCAGACGTGGGAGCTGGCCTGGCAGCGGCACTTCCTGTTCGGCGGCGGCGACTTCTGGACCGGCAACATCTTCCTCGCCGCGCGGAACAACTTCGCGTTCACCGACTCGCTGCTGGGCTACCTGCCGTTCAGCCTGATCGGCGGGGACGACCAGGCGGGCGCGCTGCTGCGCTACAACATCGTCTTCCTGTTCGCGAGCACCCTCGCGTTCGTCGGCGGGTACTGGCTGGTGCGCCAACTCGGCGGCAGCTGGCACGCCGCCGCTCTCGGCGCGGTCGTGTTCGCGTGGGCGCCGTGGCGGCTCGCGCACGTGCACCACCTCAACCTCCTCTCCACGGGCGGGATCGCGCTCGCCCTGTACGCGCTGGCCCGCGGGCACGGGTTCTCGCTGCGGCACGGCTTCCGGCCGGAACTGGCCAGGCCGGGCTGGGCGCTGGCCGGATGGCTGATCGCCACGTGGCAGATCACCATCGGGTTCGCCACCGGCCTGCCGTTCGCCTACGTGCTGGGTGCGGTCGGCGTGGCGATCGCCGTGGCGATGTGGCGCGGGCGCAGCCGGATCACCCGGCGGCTGGTGATCGCCAACGGCGTCGGCGTCGGCGTTTTCCTGGTCATCACGCTGCTGATGACGCTGCCGTACCTGCGTGTCATCGACCTGTACAAGTTCAAGCGCACGGCCGAGGAATTGGCGGTGTACTCGCCGCCGCCGCAGGGCCTGATCACCACCTCGCACTTCTCCTGGCTGTGGAGCGACACCGCGCTCACCCGTTGGACGTGGGAGATGGACCCGGCCCCGTGGGAGAAGTGGATCTTCCCCGGCCTGGTGCTCGTCATGTTCGCCGTGATCGGCCTGTTCGTCAGCGCGTGGCCGCGCCGCACCCGGATCCTGCTCGGCGCCGGCGCGGTGCTCACCGGCATCCTCGCGCTGGGGACGAGTTTCTTCCACGGCACCTTCACGTACCTGCTGCTGTGGAAGTTCATGCCCGGCTGGGACGCGCTGCGCACCCCCGGCCGGCTCATCATCTGGACAACCTTGCTGCTGATCCTGCTCGCCGCGGGCGCGGTGACCAGGCTGGCACAGGTGCTGGCGGAGAACCGGACTGTGTCGCCGGTCAGGCGGCGGCTGCTCGCGCTGGTGATGGTGCTGCCCGCGCTCGGCGCCGCGCTGGAGTCGGCGCCGGTGCTGCCGTACGCGCACCCACCGGAGCCTCCTGCCGCGCTGAGCGAGGCGTTCGCGATGGAGCCCCGCGACGGGGGCACGCTCATCCTGCCGATCCACCTCACCGGCGACTCGATCCCGATGCTGTGGTCGATCAAGGAGGGATTCCCGGTGATCGCCAACGGCAACACCGGCAACTACCCGAAGTCGTGGACCGAGCTGTCCAAGATCAGCACCGCGTTCCCCAGCCCCCGCAGCATCGACGAGATGAAGAAGTACGGCATCCGCAAGGTCGTCGTGATCAGGTCGCTGCTGGAGATGCCCCGCTCCGCGGGCGACAAGTCACCCACGTACGACAAGGCGCTGGTGCGGTCGGTCAAGGGACTGCCGGTGACCAGGACCGACCTGTCGGACGTTGTGGTCTTCACCCTGCACTGACACCGATTGCTAACGACAGCGTCTCGATGCGCTCGTGCTGAGTAGATGTACTCAAGACAGCCCGGCGCGGTCCGTGGACGCTTCGAGGTATGCCAAAGAACACAGCAGCTTTCTACGCACAGGCCGTCGCGTCCTTCGCCATCGCACTGGTCGCGGTCGCCGTCGGGATCATCGTGCTGCCGGTCGATCCCTGGATGCGCGGGTTTCTGAGTTTAGGCCTGTTGTACACGGTGACCTCGGCGTTCACCCTGGCCAAGTGCATCAGGGACCGGCAGGAGGACAGCTCGGTGTCCAAGCGGGTCGACCAGGCCAGGCTGGACAAGCTGATCACCGAGCACGACCCGTTCAAGGCCGCGTAGACCGCGTCAGCAGAGCAGGTGCGTGCACCGGGTCGTCGTGGTGGTCGGTGGCCGTTTGGTGGTCGTCGTTGTCGTCGTAGTGGTCCTCGTCACTTCCTGGGTGGTGGTGACCACTTTCTGGGTTGTCGTGGTGGTCGTCGTGGTCGATTCGGACGCCTGCGACGACGAGGACGACGAGCTGGACGACGTACTCGACTGGGAGCTCTGCGAGGTCTGCTCGGGGGCCGCGGGCGCGCTCGACACGGCAGGCGCGGACGACTGCGTACCGTCCGTGGCCACGTGTTCCAGGCGCAGGGGAGCGCGGTCGGCCGCGCGTCCACTCACGGCACCGACGGCGAACAAGGCCGCGACGGCAGCTCCCAGGAACGCTCCCACGGCCATGCGTAACGGAGCGCCTCGTGTGTCGAGCACGGCGTTACCTCTATCGGGTTAACCCGATCGGGTCAAGCGGAAGTGGACTAACTGGCCATTTTCCGGCGCCCCGCCCGGGGGCACCCGCATACGACTAACGGCCCGGGCCTTCAAGGCCCGGGCCGTTCGTTGCTGGAGGGTTTGGGGGTCATCTCCCCAAAGTTATGGCGAACGACGATGTCCACGCTTTCCGTGGACACACGTCCCCCGAGTGAGCGGATGACGGGACTCGAACCCGCGACCCTCACCTTGGCAAGGTGATGCGCTACCAGCTGCGCTACATCCGCATGGCGTCTCTCGACGTTGCTGAGACTCTACCGCATCTTCGAACCGAGGTTTCCGGTGGGCCGACCTCCCCCGTGCGGGTGTAGTTCATTCGCGGCACTCATGAGCGATTCAGTCAGCCGAATGGCGGATCTGATCAGGTTATCTGGCTCACATCCTTGGTCGGATGTCACCAAGAGTCTTCACACTACCCACACTCGGCGACGCCCAGATGTGGCATGTTGTTCAACGTTCGCGTGTATCCGGAGGGAGGTACCTAGCCGGATGACCGCAACGGGCAACCCTGCTCTCGACACTGGCGAGGAATCGTTCCACGACCGCGAACTCCTGGCCGCTCTGCGGTCCGGTGAGGACGCCGCTTTCGGCGAGCTGTTCTCCCGGCACGCGGACGCCGTGAGGCGTATGGCCCGGAGTTTGGCGGCCGATCGCGCGGACGCCGAGGACCTGACCGCGGAAGCGTTCTTCCGGGTCCTGCAAGCGATCCGCCGCGGCGCCGGGCCCGTCGACAACGTCCGCTCCTACCTGCTGATCGTCACGCGGCGAGTGGCGTGGGAATGGAGCGAACGGCGCCGGGACGTCCCGGTGTCCGACGAGGTCCTGTCCCACCGCGCCGGCGGGAGCCCGGACACGTCCGGCCAGGCGCACGAACGCAACCTGATCACGCGGGCGTTCACCAGCCTGCCCGAGCGCTGGCGCAGCGTGCTGTGGAAGGTCGAGGTCGAAGGCGAGCGGCCCGCCGTGGTCGCGGACAACTTCGGCCTCAGCGCCAACGCCACCGCCGCGCTCGCCCGGCGCGCCCGCCGCGGCCTGCGGGCCGCGTACCTGCAGGCGCACCTGTCCACGCACCACGGGGCGACCGGGTGCCGGTCGGTGCTGGAGAAGCTCGGCGCGTACACCGCCGGGACGATCAAGGGCGCCGAGCGGCGCCGGGTCCGTGCCCATCTGCTCAGCTGTTCGTCGTGTCAGTCGACACACGACGAGCTGCGGGAAGTCTGCGCGGGCCTGCGTTCCTACGCGGGCATGATGGCCGCTCCGGTCGCGCTCGGCGGACTGGTGGCGCAGAAGACCGGGTTCTGGACCACGCTCAAGGGCCTGGTCACGTCCACCGGGGCGAAACTGACCCTCGCCGGGTCGTCGGTGGTCGCGGCCGGGGTCGTCGGCATGACGGTCGTGCCCGGTGCCGACGACGCGGTCGTGGCGGCGCTGGACTTCACCGGCCAGGGCCCGGCCGAACTGGTGATCACCGAGTCGCCGCTGCCTGAGGTCATGGCCGCGACCGGGTCCCTGTCGTCGTCGTTGCGTTCGACGGGCACCGGCCGTGCCCAGCAGCCCGCCAGGAACGAAGTCGGGCCGGGCGGTGACAGCGGCCAGAACGGCGGCGGTGGAGCGGCTGCGCAGAACCAGCCCGAGCAACGCGGCCAAGGCACCGTCGGTCACCGCGAGACCGAACTCGAACTGCGCAACCAGCCGCCGCCGACCACGGTCGAGGAACGCGACATCGAGACCGAGGGCGTCGAGACCTCCGGCTCCAGCGTGCTCGTCGGGCCGCCGGACGAGGAGACCTGCCCGCCGACGTCGGGCCAGCCGTTCATCTCCGAGCAGACCACCCCGCCGAAGACCTCGAAGCCCACGAAGCCCCCCAGGACGACGCCGGAGGTGACACCGGCGCCGGGACAGCGACCGGCGCAGGCAACGCCGGTGCCCGAGCCCGAGCCCGGTGCGCCGGACCTGCCGGAGACCGCAGGCCAGCCGACGCGCTGAGTGACGATCGACTTTCACCCGCTGGGCCTAGTCCCGACGCGGTACCGTTGACGCATGCGCGACCGCAGACAGTGGATCGGCGCCTACGCAGACGTGTCGTGGAGGAGACGAGAATGACGCGCCTGGTACGTGGTGCAGACGGCCGTATGTGGACCGTGCGTGGCGAGCTGGAGTGGGGGCGCCGACCGGCCACGGCCGAGGACTTCGAGCACGACGTGAGCGGCGGGCACGGCCCCGGTGTGGTGATGATGTTCCTGGTCATCGTGCTCGGCCTGGTCTGGGTGCTGCGGATGCCGGAGGACGTCGTCGTCCCGGCGTGGGTCGTGCTGGCGCTGCTGATGATCTTCCTGTTCTTCCCGGCCCGCTGGGCGCTGCGCCGCCCGTGGAAGCTGGTGGCCGAGACCGGCGACGGAACCCCGGAGGCCCCGGTCGAGAAATGGGTGGGCACGGTCCGCGGCATGTTCACGGTCCGTTCCGAGGTCGCCAAGGTGGCCCGCGACATCCAGCGCGACACGATGCCGAGCTTCGACGGCCCACTGCACCCCGTGGAGTGACACGGGCGGAGTGACAGGGCGGCGTGCGCGGGTGAGACTGTCCCTGTGCCAGAGCTACCTGAGGTCGAGGCGCTCGCGCATCACCTGCGTGAGTTCGCGGTCGGCCGTACCGTTCACAGGGTCGATGTCGCCTCGCTGCAAGTGCTGAAGACCGCGTCACCTCCGTGGACCGAGCTGCACGGCCGGACCGTGACCGGCGCTGGGCGTTACGGCAAATACCTGGACATGGACTGCGACGGGCTGCACCTGGTCGTGCATCTCGCTCGTGCGGGTTGGCTGCGATGGGCGGACACGCTCAGCGCCGCGCCGCCCAAGCCCGGCAAGGGGCCGTTGGCGTTGCGCGTGCATCTCGGTCCGCCTGGTGAGGGGCCCGGTTTCGACCTGACCGAGGCAGGCACCAAGAAGGGCCTCGCGGTGTGGATCGTGACCGACGTGCAGCAGATCCCGCAGATCCAGACGCTCGGCCCGGACGCGCTGGCGCTGTCGGTCGAGGATCTGGCGAAGCTGCTGTCCGGCCGCACCGAACGGCTGAAGAACGCCATCACGGATCAGCGTCTGCTCTCCGGGGTCGGCAACGCCTACTCCGACGAGATCCTGCACACCGCGAAACTCTCGCCGTACGCCACGGCGGGCAAGCTGGACGACGACGCCATGGCCAGGTTGCACGAGGCCATGCAGTCCGTGCTCAAGGACGCCGTCGACCGCTCGGTCGGCCAGTCCGCGGCGCGCCTCAAGGGCGAGAAGCGCTCCGGCCTGCGTGTGCACGCCCGTACCGGCTTGCCGTGCCCGGTCTGCGGTGACACGGTCCGCGAGGTGTCGTTCGCCGAGAAGTCCTTCCAGTACTGCCCGACCTGCCAGACCAACGGCAAGCCGCTGGCCGACCGCCGGATGTCCAAACTGCTCAAGTGATCCCTGCAACGGCGGCAGGCCGGGAGTCCGTCCAGTCGGCGTGACAGGGAACTGGGGTGTTCGAGGCCGGTTGTCAGCGGTGGGGTTCGCGGTGCTGGCAACCGCGCCGGTGTGGCCGGTGCTGCAACCGCGCGAGCCGATCGCGGACGAGCTGCTCGCGCCGGCCGAGGTCGCCGTGATCGTGCCCGTGGTGCTGGCTTTCCCGGTGGCCTGGGCGTTGCTCGCCCGGACCCGGCAGCGCGGCTGGCTGGTCGGCTGGGTGCTGGTCGCGCTTGTCCTGACGTGGTCGTCGTGGACGGCGCACTTCGGCGACTACGCCTCGCCGCCTGATGTCGACGACGGTTTGCGCTGGTACCTGCTGACCGCGGCCACCGCGGTCGTCGCCGGGGCCGCGATCGACGCCCACCGGTTGGACCTGACGTGGGCGCTCGGTGCTGCTTGCTGGGTGGCTGGGCTGGTGCTCACCACCATGGTTCCGGTGCTCGACGGCGCGCCCATGCCTCCGGAGGACGCCGTGCTGCCGTTGCCGCCGGGCATGACCGTCGTGGCCAACCAAGGCACCTGTGAAGACTCGTGCCAACGGACATTGCTGGTCACCGCGACAGGCGTCCGGGCGGATGATCTGGCCACGCGACTCGGTGAGCACCTGCGGCAGGCCAAGGGCTGGCAGGTGGAGTTCATCGGGTTCACCGCGCGACCGCAGGTGGAGTGCCGCCCGAACGGTTGGCTGGCCGACCCGTACGAACTCTGCGCCGGCATCACCGTCGACAACCAGCCGGAAGGAGTTGCCGAGATCCGGCTCGGCTACGCCAACCGGCACAATCCGATCTACTGAGAGACGATCAGGACTTCGAGCGTGCGGGGGCCGTGCACGCCTTCGACCCGGTCCATCTCGATGTCGCTCGTCGCGGACGGCCCGCTGACGAACGTCAGCGGACGCGTCGGCTCGAGCCGCGCCAACGCCTCGGGCACAGTGCCCACGACCTGGTCGGCGCGCACGACGCACAGGTGGTAGTCGGGCAGCAGCGTCAGCGCGCGCCTGCCTTGTGCCACGCCACCGTCCAGCACGATCGTGCCGGTCTCGGCGATTCCGACCGCGCAGCCGGTCAGCACTCCGTCGCACGCGTCGAGGTCGGCGTTGGTCAGCGGTTCGCGCAGCCAGGTCACCTCCGGCACGAGCCACTCCGGCGGCGCGTCCGACGCGACCGCGACGCGTTTGCCCGCCAGCGCCGAGCGGATCAGCTCGACGGGGTCCGTCACGCGGTGCACGATCGCCCGGTAGTCGGCCACGCGTTCGGCGAAAAGGTCGAGTACCGAAGGGAAGTCGCGTGTCCGCTGGTACTCGCGCGGCACCGGCCGCGGATCCGGGCGGTCGCCGAGGGCGCCCCGGATCCGGGCGAGGATCACGTCCCGCGAGTCACCCACGGGTGCGTTTCCACCAGGCACTGAACGACTCCTTCGCGGGCGCGGGCAGATCGCGGCTGTCCGTCCACTTCGAACCGGGGAACGGCAGCCCGCGGATCCTGCCACCGCGGGACAGCAACCGCCCGGCCACCGCGAGGCGTTGGGCCGCGCGGAATCGGCGCGGCCCGGCCATCACCCACGACATCGCCGCCATGCCGATCGCCTCGGGGCTGTACTTCGGTTTCGCCTCGACGGCCTTGGCCCGCAGGTGCACCAGCACCGACGGGATGTCGATGCGCACCGGGCACACCTCGAAGCACGCCCCGCACAGCGACGAGGCGAACGGCAGGGAAGCGGCGTGCTTGTCGTGCATGTCGCCGCCGAGCTGGGGGGCGAGGATCGCGCCGATCGGGCCCGGGTAGACCGAGCCGTACGCCTGACCGCCGGTCCGCTCGTACACCGGGCAGACGTTCAGGCACGCCGAACACCGGATGCACCGCAACGCCTGCCTGCCCACGGTCGAGGCCAGCGTGTCCGTGCGACCGTTGTCCACCAGCACCAGGTGGAAGTCGCGCGGGCCGTCGCCGGGCGTCACACCGGTCCAGACGGACGTGTACGGGTTCATCCGCTCCGCCGTCGACGAGCGCGGCAGCAACTGCAGGAACACCTCGAGGTCCTGCCAGGTGGGCACGAGCTTCTCGATGCCCATCACGGTGATCAGGGTTTCCGGCAGCGTCAGGCACATCCGGCCGTTGCCCTCGGACTCGACGACCACGACCGACCCGGTCTCGGCGACGCCGAAGTTCGCGCCGGACACCGCGACCTTGGCCGACAGGAACTTGCGCCGCAGGAACGCCCGCGCGGCCGCGGCCAGCTCGACCGGCTCGTCGGTCAGGTCCTCGGTGCCCGGCATGGCCGCCTTGAAGATGTCCCTGATCTCCGTGCGGTTGCGGTGGATCGCGGGCACCAGGATGTGCGACGGCCGGTCGTTGCCCAGCTGCACGATCAGCTCGGCCAGGTCGGTCTCGATCGGCGTGACCCCACCGGCCTGCAGCGCCTCGTTCAGCCCGATCTCCATCGTGGCCATGGACTTGATCTTCACGACCTCGTCCGCGCCGGCCTCGCGCGCCAGCCGCAGCACGATCTCGTTGGCCTCGGCGGCGTCCCTGGCCCAGTGCACGGTCCCGCCGCGCGCGGCCACCGACTCCTCGAACCGCAGCAGGTACGTGTCCAGGTTGGCCAGCACGTCGTCCTTGATCGCCTCGCCGGACAGCCGCAGCTGCTCCCAGTCCGGCAGTTCGGCGACCGCGCCCGCGCGCTTGGTCCGGATCAGGCCCGTGGCGTGCTTGAGGTTGCGGCGCAGCTGGTCGTCGGCGAGCGCGGTCTTCGCCGCGGTGGGGAAGGCCGGGCTGCCCAGCCACGTCACCGGGTTGCGAGCGGTGTCACCCATGGCTCCTCCTCGGTGCTCGCCAGGATCTCCGCCAAATGCACCGGATGCACACCGGCTTGAAGCCGTGACAATCCACCGCCCATGTGCATCAGGCACGAGTTGTCGCCCGCGGTGAGCACGTCCGCGCCCGTGTCCAGGACGCACGACATCTTGTCCGCGAGCATCGCCGACGACACGTCCGCGTTCTTCAGCGCGAACGTCCCGCCGAACCCGCAGCACGACTCCGCCGCGGGCAGTTCCACCAGGTCGAGGCCCCGCACCGCGCGCAGCAGGCGCAGCGGCTTGTCGCCCACGCCGAGCATCCGCAGCGAGTGGCAAGTCGGGTGATACGTCACCCGATGGGGGAAATATGCGCCGACGTCCTCGATTCCGAGCACGTCGATCAGGAACTCCGACAGCTCGTACACCGGCCCCGGAGTGACCGAAAGATCGGGGTACACGTGCCTGACCATCCCGGCGCACGAACCGGACGGCACCACCACCGCGTCGTACCCGGCGAACACGGACGCGACGTTGCGGGCCAGCGGCACCGCCTTGGCGCGGTAGCCGGTGTTGAAGTGCATCTGCCCGCAGCACGTCTGATCTTGCGGGAACTCCACTGAACAGCCGAGACGTTCCAGCAGCCGGACGACCGCGCGTGCGGTGTCCGGGAAGAACGTGTCGGTCAGGCAGGTCGCGAAAAGCGCGACGCGCCCGGTCGCTCGCTCGGTCGGCACGACCGACACACTGCCCGACGAAGACATCGGATGTCTACTAATCTGGACCCAGAGCTTGCCTGTGTGTACCGAGTACCAGAGCATTGACCGGGTGGTCCAGTTCCTGACCGAGCGAGTCGTGCTCGGCGTCATCGCGACGCTGGCCGTCCTCGGGCTCTTCGTCTTCCTGTGCCGGACGCGACGAGTGAGCACTTCGGTCGACGAGGCACAGCTGGACGCGATCCAACGGCTGTCCAAAGCCGCGCCGGAGCTGCGCGGCGGGCTGACCGAGGCCTCCGCCGACCAGACCGCCAAGCACCTGGTCGAGCTGCTCAAGTGCGTCGCGGTCGGGCTCAGCGACGCGAACGGCTCCCTGCTGTCGTGGGACGGGCAGGCCAACCACCACTACCGGGACCTCGCCGACCACATCGTCAGCGCGGTCTCCCGCGGCCAGCGTGAGCACGTGCAGCACGAGAGCCTGCCGTGCAGCAGGCGCGGCAGCTGCCCGATGCGCACGGCCGTCATCGTGCCGCTGATCGTGGAGGGCACGGTCGAGGGCGCCTTGATCGTGGTCGGCGGGATGAACTCCGGACGGCTGATGCGGATGGCCGACGAGGTCGCCAAGTTCGTCTGCATCCAGCTGGAGCTGGCCAAACTCGACGAGGCCAAGCAGCAGCTGGCGCAGGCCGAGGCGCGCGCACTGCGCGCGCAGATCTCGCCGCACTTCGTCTACAACGCGCTGAACACCATCTCCTCGCTGATCCGCACCGACCCGGAACAAGCCCGTGACCTGGTCCAGGACTTCGCGGACTTCACCAGGTACTCGTTCAGGGCGTCCGGCTTCTTCACCACGCTGTCGGAAGAACTGCGCAACATCGACCGCTACCTGACCATCGAGAGCGCCCGCTACGGCAACCGGCTCGCCGTCCGGCTGAAGATCGCGCCCGAGGTGCTGTCGGTCGTGGTGCCGTTCCTGGTGCTGCAGCCGTTGGTGGAGAACGCGGTCCGGCACGGCATCGCCCGCAAGCCCGGCGGCGGCACGGTCACCGTGATCGCGCAGGACAACGGCTCGGAAGCGTTGATCAGCGTGGAGGACGACGGGGTGGGGATGGACGCGGACAGGCTGTTCGCGGACCTGCGCGACGCGCACAAGACCGGCTCGCACGTGGGCATCGGCAACATCAACCAGCGGATGCGCTCGGTGTTCGGCGACGAGTACGCGCTGATGGTGGAGACAGCGCCGGGCGCCGGGATGAAGGTGATCCTGCGCGTGCCGAAGTCGTTCCCCGGCGTGCGACCGGCCCTGCCGGACTACTCGCACCCCGAGTCGGACGACGACTACGCACCGGTGCCGGGCTCGGCGTCACCCAACGGGCACGCGCAGAGTCCGTAGAGTTTCGACCATGAGCGTGACCGAGAAGCTGGTGTCCCGGTTGCCCGGCCTGGGCGACCGGATCGATCGCAAGCCCGTCGTCTCCGTGATCAAGCTGCACGGCGTGATCACGCCGACCCCGTCCCCGCTCGGCCGCGGGTCGATCAGCCTCAACTCGGTCGAGTCCGCGTTGACCAGGGCGTTCGACCACGAGCGGCTGCTCGCGGTGGCGTTGCAGGTCAACTCGCCCGGTGGCGCGCCGACCCAGTCGGCGCTGGTCGCCGAGCGGATCAGGCAGCTGGCGGCCCGCAAGAACGTGCCCGTGATCGCGTTCTGCGAGGACGTGGCGGCGTCCGGCGGGTACTGGCTCGCGTGCGCGGCCGACGAGATCTTCGCGCACGGCACGTCGCTGGTCGGCTCGATCGGCGTGATCAGCGCGGGATTCGGCCTGACCGGGTTGCTGGAGCGGGTCGGCGTCGAGCGGCGCGTGCACACCGCGGGCACCAACAAGATGCGGCTCGACCCGTTCCAGAACGAGAAGCCCGAGGACGTCGAGTGGCTGGTCGGGTTGCAGGGGCAGCTGCACGAGCAGTTCGTCGAGTGGGTCAGCGAGCGGCGCGGTGACCGGCTCAGCAAGGACCACGACGACGTGTTCTCCGGCGAGGTGTGGACGGGTGCCGCGGCGGCCGAACGCGGCCTGGTGGACGGCCTGGGCACGTTGCGCGGCGTGATCTCGCAGCGCTACCCGGACGCCGAGATCGCCATCGCCGAACCACGACGGCCGCTGCTCGCCCGGCTCGGGGTCGGCGGCGGTGCGGCCGCCGGGATTCTCGGAGCCGCGATTCAGGCCGTGGAACACAGAGCTACCTGGTCGCGCTTCGGTCTGTGATCCTTGTCCGGAGAAACTTCACTCGGCAGGGTGGCGGTAGTGATGAACATGGACATCGAGGCGGTGCGATAGGCAAGATGCACCCCACCGTGACTAACGAGAGCGCAGCCGGACTCGTCGTACTCTGCGTGGACGACGAGCGGGCCGGCATAGAGATGATCACCGAACGGCTCGAGGGAAACCGGCACGTTCGCAAGATCCTGACGGCCTTCGACGCCGCCGAGGCGCTGCGGGTGCTCAGCGGCAACGACGAAGAGCTGGTCACCCGACGCAAAGCGGGGATGCCCGCGGTCGACGCGGTCTTCTGCGACCTGAACATGCCCGGCCTGACCGGCATCGAGATGGGCCGCGTGCTCTCCGAGTTCAACCCGCCGCCCTGCCTGGTGTTCGTCACCGGCGTCGGCGGCGACGAGGCGGTCGACGCCTTCGAACTCGGCGCGGTGGACTACCTGCTCAAGCCGTTGAACGACCAGGCGCGGGTGGACAAGGCGGTCGACCGCGTGATCGCCAAGCTGCGCCTGAACAACCTGCCCGCGCCGGGCACCGCGCCCGGCGGTGGCGTCGCGGTGCAGGACGAGCGCGACGACGAGGTGATCCCGGTCGAACTGGCCGGTACGACGAAACTGGTGGCGCGCAAGTCGGTCCGCTGGGTGGAGGCGCAGGGCGACTACGCGCGGCTCTACACCACGGACGGCTCGCACCTGGTCCGGATCCCGTTGGCGCAGTTGGAGGAGCGCTGGGGAAAGGTCGGGTTCGTGCGGATCCACCGGTCGTACCTGGTGCCGCTGAACCTGATCACCGAGTTGCGGATGGGCGCGTCCGGGTACACCGTCGTGATCGGCAGCGAGGAGAAGGAGCTGCCGGTGAGCCGGCGGCACACGCGTGAGCTCAAGGACAAGCTCGTGCGATCCCCCCGCGCGGGCTTCGGCAGCTAGCGGCCGGTTTCCATGAGCAAGCACTCGGCGGGCAGCGGACCCGGCAGGTCGTCCAAGGACCCGCAGGACAACGGCGCCGCCGGGCCGCCGCCGAGGCGCAAACGCGTTGTGCTCGCGGATTCCCGTGCGCCGGTGACTGTTCTGCGCACGGTCGTCGAGCTGGAGGAACAGACCAGCTACGGCGAGGAGCTCGTGCGCGGGTTCATCCGGATCCAGTTCCGCACGGCCGTGCGGTTGGCGTTGCTCGCCGCCGTTCTGCTGTGCAGTCTGCCGGTGTTGTTCTTCTTCGTGCCCGCGATCTCCGACGTGACCGTGGCCGGGGTGCGGCTGCCGTGGCTGTTGTTGGGGGTCGCCCCCTTCCCCGTTCTCTTCGGTATCGGATACTGGTACAACGTGCTGGCTGAACGGCACGAACGCGACTTCGTCGACATGGTCGAGAAGTAGCCCGAAAGGGTTTGTCCAGTGGGTGGCACGGCCGTTGAGCTGAACCTGTGGGCCGTGTCCGGCATCGCGCTGGTCGCGGTGATGACCTTCTATGTCGGTTTCCGCAGCTCACGGGCGGCCAGCACGACGCAGGACTTCCTCGTGGCGCGGCGGACCGTGCGGTCGCGGCGCAACGCCGCCGCGGTGTCCGGCGAGTACTTGTCGGCCGCGTCCTTCCTCGGTGTGGCCGGTCTGATCCTCAAGGACGGCGTCGACGCGCTGTGGTACCCGATCGGGTTCACCGCCGGTTATCTCGCGCTGATGCTGTTCGTCGCCGCTCCGCTGCGGCGGTCGGGGGCGTACACGCTGCCGGACTTCGTCGAGGCGCGGCTGGGCTCGGGCGGGCTGCGCAAGCTCGCCACGTTCTTCGTGATCTTCATCGGCGTGCTGTACCTGCTGCCGCAGTTGCAGGCCGCCGGGCTCGTGCTCTCGCGGATCATGCCTGTGCCGCAATGGGTCGGTCCGGTCATCGTGATCGTCGTCGTGGTGGTGAACGTGTTCGGCGGCGGCATGCGCGCGATCACCGTCGTGCAGGCCTTCCAGTACTGGCTCAAGCTGTTCGCGATCGCCGTGCCCACGTTCATCCTGTGCGCGATCTTCATCGGGCGCGGCGGCGCGGGGGCGCACGAGACCTCGCTGACCGCGCCGACGTCACCGACGTTCACCGACACCACCACGGTCCGGGTCGACACGCCGGTTCGCCTGCGGATCAAGGAACCCGTGTGGCTGTGGGCGGACGGCGTGGTCAACGGCGCGCCCGCGTCGGGTGACGTGTTCTGGCGGCCGGAGGTCGGTGAGGTCACCGTCAACGCGGGAACGACGTTGCGGTTCAGCGCCGGTTCGGCGGTTCCCGTCGTCGCCGGGGCAGCCGCGGACAACGACAGCTGGATGCGACCGTCGTCCGGCGGCGCGGGTGACCTGTTCACCACGTATTCGCTGATCTTCGCCACGTTCCTCGGCACGATGGGGCTGCCGCACGTCCTGGTTCGCTTCTACACCAACCCCGACGGGAAAGCCGCGCGCCGGACGACGCTGCACATCATGCTGCTGCTCGCGCTGTTCTACATGTTCCCGCTGCTGCTCGGCGCGCTGTCGCGGATCTACGTGCCGGAGCTGCTGGTCACCGGGCGGACCGACGCGGCCGTGACGGAGTTGCCCGCCAAGATCATTCCCGGGCTCCCCGGCGAGATCCTCGGCGCGGTCACCGCCGCCGGCGCGTTCGCGGCGTTCCTCTCGACCTCGTCCGGCTTGGTGGTGAGCGTGTCCGGGGTGCTGTCCACGGACGTGCTGCGCGGCCGCGTGCGCGACTTCCGCTGGGCCGCGCTGATGGCCGGACTCGTGCCGCTGGGGATGGCGTTGGTGCTGCGGCCCAACGACATCTCGCTGAGCATCGGTGTCACGTTCGCGCTCGCCGCGTCCACGTTCTGCCCGGTGCTGCTGCTCGGGATCTGGTGGCGCAAGCTGACGTGGGTCGGCGCGGGCGCGGGCATGATCGTCGGCGGCGGGCTGGTGATCGGCGCGATCGTGCTGGACGTGGTGAGCCGGTACACCGGCGACTGGGCGCCGTCGTTCGTCAAGCAGCCCGCGTTGATCACGGTGCCGATCGCGTTCTTCGTCGTGTACATCGTCAGCAAGGCCACGCACCGGCGGCAGCCCGCCGACACCAGCCGGACACTGCTGCGGATGCACGCGCCCGATCCGCTCGGTTTCATCCGCGACCGCGATGTGGCCCGGTTCGGCACGGCCGAGGAAAGAGCCCGTCTGGCTGACGGTCGTCACCGCCGGTGAAACCGGTCATGTCCGTGTGATGACCGTTCACCGCATCGCTCAACAGGCTGAGCGAATGTGCCCGAACGGCCCCTTACTCGTACCGACAGTTGTATCTACGGTCCGACCTGTGTCCTGATCACGAAATCGGCGTTCGGGGAGGACAAATGAGCACATCGGAGCGAACCGGTCCCGACACAGCCACGTGGCGTGAAGTGCAGGATTCCGCTGATTTCGCCGAACTGCGGCGCAGACTCCGCAGGTTCGTCTTCCCGATGACCGGATTCTTCCTGGTCTGGTATCTGGCGTACGTGCTGCTGGCCGACTACGCACACGGTTTCATGTCGACGCGGCTGTTCGGCAACGTCAATGTCGCGCTCGTGCTCGGGATCCTGCAGTTCGTGTCCACCTTCGTGATCACCACGCTCTACGTCAGGTACGCCAACCGGAAGCTCGATCCGCAGGCCGAGAAGATCCGCGCGGAGATCGAATCCAAAGGGGTGGGCGAATGACCGTCGCCCAGGGCGTCGCCGGGTCGAGTCCGGCACTGAACATTTCGATCTTCGGCGCGTTCGCAGTGATCACTTTGGTCGTGGTGTTCCGGGCGAGCAGAAACACCCGGACGGCGGCTGACTACTACGCCGCCGGTCGTGCGTTCACCGGTCCGCAGAACGGGATCGCGATTTCCGGTGACTACTTGTCGGCGGCGTCGTTCCTGGGTATCGCGGGTGCGATCGCGGTGAACGGCTACGACGGTTTCCTCTATTCGATCGGTTTCCTGGTCGCGTGGCTGGTGGCGTTGTTGCTGGTCGCGGAACTGCTGCGGAACACCGGCAAATACACGATGGGTGACGTGCTCGCGTTCCGGATGCGCCAGCGACCGGTCCGCGCGGCGGCCGCGGTGTCGACGCTCTCGGTCAGCTTCTTCTACCTGCTCGCGCAGATGGCAGGCGCCGGTGGCCTGGTCGCGCTGCTGCTGGGCATCAGCAACCCAGCCGGGCAGGCGGCGGTGATCGCCGTCGTCGGCGTGATCATGATCGTGTACGTCCTCGTCGGCGGCATGAAAGGCACCACGTGGGTGCAGATCATCAAGGCCGCGCTGCTGATCGTCGGCGCCGCCGGGATCACCGTCTGGGTGCTCGCGCGGTTCGGGTTCAACCTGTCGGCCCTGCTCGGCGGCGCCGCGCAGAAAGGCGGCCAGTCGGTCCTCGACCCCGGCATGCAGTACGGCAAGACCCCGACGAGCCAGCTGGACTTCGTGTCGCTGGCGCTGGCCCTGGTGCTGGGCACGGCGGGCCTGCCGCACATCCTGATGCGCTTCTACACCGTGCCCACGGCCAAGGAAGCACGCCGTTCGGTGGTCTGGGCGATCTGGCTGATCGGCATCTTCTACCTGTTCACGCTGGTCCTCGGCTACGGCGCGGGCGCGCTGGTCGGGCCGCAGGCGATCAAGGCCGCGCCCGGCGGGGCCAACTCGGCGGCGCCGCTGCTGGCGGACGCCCTCGGCGGGCCCGTGCTGCTCGGGTTCATCGCGGCGGTCGCGTTCGCAACGATCCTCGCTGTGGTCGCGGGGCTGACGATCACAGCGTCGGCGTCGTTCGCGCACGACGTGTACGCCAACGTGATCAAGAAAGGTGAGGCCGACCCGGCCAAGGAGGTCAAGGTCGCGAGGATCACCGCGCTGGTGATCGGCGCCGTCGCCATCGCGGGCGGCATCGTGGCCAACGGCCAGAACATCGCGTTCCTGGTCGCGCTGGCGTTCGCGGTCGCCGCGTCGGCGAACCTGCCGACCATCCTGTACTCGCTGTTCTGGAAGCGGTTCAACACCTCCGGCGCGTTGTGGAGCATCTACGGTGGCCTCGGGGTGTGCGTCCTGCTGATCGTCTTCTCACCCGCGGTGTCCGGCAGCTCGTCGGCGATGTTCAAGAACGCCGACTTCGACCTGTTCCCCCTGGCCAACCCGGGAATCGTGTCCATCCCGGTGTCGTTCTTCCTCGGCTGGCTCGGCACGGTCCTGGCCAAGGAACGCGACGACGCCAAGTACGCCGAGATGGAGGTCCGCGCACTCACCGGCGTCGGCGCGGAAAAAGCCACCCACCACTGAAACCCCTCGTGAGTGGTTTGACCGGTTCTAACCGGCCGACCCACTCACGAGGTTTGACCTGGCATAACAGCATCCCCACGCGGATCGTGGCAGCATCTGGGCTGTGTCTATGCCTAACGTGCCCGCCGCGACCGTCAACGACATCCCGGCCGACGTGACCCTGCTCGACGTGCGTGAACAGAACGAGTGGGACGCCGGGCACGCGCCGGACGCGCTGCACATCCCGATGGGTGAACTGGCCGGGCGGCTCGACGAGCTGCCCAGCGACCAGGACGTCTACGTGATCTGCCGCAGCGGCGGCCGGTCCGCGCGGGTGACGGCGTACCTCAACGGCAACGGCTGGGACGCCACCAACGTCGACGGCGGCATGCAGTCGTGGCACGCGGCGGGCAAGGCGATGGTCAGCGAGTCGCAGACCGAACCGCAGGTCATCTGACCGTGCACCCGCACTACCAGGGCAGACCGCCCGCGCGCATGACCTGGGTGGCGACCCCGCCACCCGGGGCGTATCCGCGCGGGCGCGGCGGACAGCGGCGGCGCAGGCCGTACGCCGGGCCGCCCGCGTACCCGACGCCGCCGCGCTGGGGTTTCCCCAGCGTCGCGTGGCGGTGGCCGACGTCCGTGCCCGGTGCCCGGCCGGAGGTCCCGGCCGCGGTGGACCGCGTCCGGTACATCGCCAAGCACGCGGTCGCGATGCTCTGGCTGCTCGCGGGCTTGGCCGTGGTGGCCGCCGGGTCCGAGATCTGGCGGTACGTGCTCCTGCTGCGAAGCCGTTACGGTGCGCTGAGCAGCGGTGTCGTGGCCACCTCCGACACCTTCGTCTACGCCGGGGCGATCCTGGCCCTGGCCGTCGGCGCGCTCGCTGTGGCGTTGACGATCTGGTGGTTGTACGTCGCCAGGCTGGCGGCGGCCGAGGTCGCCGGGTACCAGCCGGGACGCACCGACAAGCAGTTCTTCTGGGGCATGCTGATCCCCGGGATCAACCTGGTGGTGGCGGGGTCGGTGTTCGCCGAGCTGGAGCACGCCGCCGAACGCCGCGACCCGGACGACCGCCCGAAGCCCGGCAAGCTGGTCAAGTGGTGGTGGGGCCTGTGGGTCGCCGACGGCCTGCTGATGGCGTTCACGATCGCCTGGCGGTTCCGCGGCGGCGTGCAGGCCCAAGCCGACGGTGTCGTGCTTGCCACCGTCACCGACCTGCTCGGCGCCGCGGTCGCGGTGCTCACGATCCTGTTGATCCGGCGGCTGGTGAAGCTGCTGGCGCCGATCGACGCGGCGGCACTGCGGCCGATGCGTGTGGTGAAGGTGACCGACGCCCCTCCGCCTGAGCTGCGCGCGACCAGGGCTTTCGGTTCCACGCGCTGACGCGGCCCGAGAACGCGGGGTGGTGTTGAGGACCCGTGGCACGATCCGACGACGAGTTCTTCTCGGCGCGCTTCGATCGGTCCAGGCCCACCGCGTACGCACTGTGTGGTGACTTCGTCGAGGCGGAGGACCGGCCGACCCTCGTCGCCGCGTCGCAGAACGTGCCGCCCAGACAGCGTGCGGTGCTGGTGCTGCGGATAGTCCACGACCTGTCCATCGAGCAGGTGGCCGAGGCGATGCGCTGCTCGACGGGCACGGTCAGATGTCGGTCTACCAGTCCGACCGGGTGGTGTACCGGATCAGCTTGCACGGCTCGGCGAGCTGCTGGCCGGATGAGGTCGGCCTAGTCCTCGCGAGCGAGGCGATCGCTCGTGCTCACCGACATACTGACCGCGTGCGCTGGGTGCTGACTGCTGTGGTCGTGGTGGCGACCGTCGTGCCGGTCGCGTTCATGGCCGGTTGGGGCGCGGTCGCGTGCGCCGCGGTCGCGTCCGCGCCGGTGTACTGGGTCTTGCGCAAGCCGTTGCTGGTCGGGCTGGTTGTCGGGCTCGCCACGACTGTGCTCGCGGCCTTCTTCGTGGCCCCGCTGATTCCCGCCGGGCCACTCGTGGCGATCTACGTCATCGCCGCGTCCAGCCCGCCGCTGTGGCGGATGGTGTGCGTCGCCGTGGCCATCGTCGGCGTGACCGTGTCGCTGGTCATCCCAGGCGACGACGACCTGAACACCTACCGCTACCTGGCCATCGCGTATGTCGCGGCCTACGCGCTGGGCACGAGCACCCGGGCTCGACGCGCCCAGGCCGCGGAGGCCGCTGCTCGTGAACGGACACGGATCGCCCGCGAGATGCACGACGTCATCACGCATTCCGTCGGCATGATGGTGGTGCAGGCCGAAGCCGGACCGGTGGTCGTGGGAACCGATCCGGCCAAGGCGATCGGGGCGTTCGACGCGATCGCGTCCACCGGCCGGGGAGCCATCGCCCAGCTGCGCGAGGTCGTGCACGCGTTGCGGTCGCCGGGTGTGGCGGAGCTGCCCGAACTGGTCACGGGTGTCGCGTCGCTGGAGGTGGTCGGACGGCCGCGACCGTTGCCGTCCGAAGTGGACGTGACGGTGTACCGGGTCGTCCAGGAGTCGCTGACCAACGCCGTGCGGCACGCTTCGGCGTCCCGGATCCAGGTCAGGATCCGCTGGCAGGAAACAACAGTGGGGGTCGATGTGATCGACGACGGCCGTGGGCCGTCCGGCAGCCACGGCTTCGGGCTGCTGGGCATGCGGGAGCGGGTGACCGCGTGCGGCGGCACGCTGCGTACCGGGCCGGGGCCCGGCGGCGCCGGATTCGCTGTGCACGTGAGCTTGCCGATCTGATGCTGCGTGTGCTGGTGGTCGACGACCAGGACCTGTTCCGCGGCGGTTTCGCGATGATCCTCGACGCCCAGCCGGACATGCGGGTCGTCGGCGAGGCGGCGGACGGTGCCGAGGCGATCAGGGTCGCGACCGGGCTCGACCCGGACATCGTGCTGATGGACATCCGGATGCCGGTGGTCGACGGCGTCCGGGCCACCACCGAGATCTGCGCGAAGACCGGTGCCAAGGTGATCGTGCTGACCATGTTCGACGTGGACGAATACGTGTACGCGGCGCTGGCCGCCGGGGCGAGTGGCTTCCTGCTCAAGGACATCCGCCGTGACGAGCTCGTGAACGCGATCCGCGTGGTGGCCGCTGGTGACGCGCTGCTGGCGCCGAGCGTGACCCGGCGGCTGATCGCGGACCTCGCACGCCGCGGCCACCCGGTTCCCGCTCTGGTCACCCGGCTCGGTGAGCTGACCGACCGGGAACGGGACACCCTGCGCCAACTGGCCCGCGGATTGTCCAATGTGGAGATCGCGGCCGAGCTGCACGTCAGCGAGAACACGGTGAAGACGCACGTGAGCAACGTGCTGAGCAAGCTCGGCCTGCGGGATCGCGCGCAGGCCGTGGTGTTCGCCTACGAGTCCGGTCTGGTCATCGCGGGCGAGAGCTGATTCGTCCTCGTCGGCGATCCCCTGTCGCCGCGGCCGTCGCAAGCTGGGGCCGTGAAGATCCTCCTCGCGGTCGCGCTGGCACTCGGCCCGGCCCCGGCCGTGCACAGCGATATGTCGATAAATGTCCATCGTGGAATCCAGTACGCCACCGCCGCAAGGCAACAACCGCCCCGGCTCGTGGACGACGCGCGGGAAACGGGTGAGCTCAAGGTCTGCCCGCAGTTCCGCGACAACCTCTCCGAGGAATACCCGGACGGCAACCAGGTCTACCTCGACGAGGACTGCCTGCAGCTGAACGTGTGGGCGCCCCGGACCGGCGGGAAAAACCCGGTGACGGTGTTCTTCCACGGCGGCGCGAGCCGGTTCGGCACCGCCAACGAACCCCGCTACGACGGCACCGAGCTGGCCCGCGGCGGCACGGTCGTCGTGACCGCGAACTACCGCCTCGGCCTGCTGGGCGCCGGCAACAACTTCCTGCGCGACCAGATAACCGCACTGGAATGGGTGCAGAAGCGCATCGGATCGTTCGGCGGCGACCCCCGGAACGTCACGGCGATGGGCGAATCCGAAGGCGCGTTCTCGCTCAGCGCCATCCTCGCCACGGACAACCCGCAGCGACTGATGCGCCGGGTGATCCTGCAA
Organism: Kibdelosporangium phytohabitans; assembly: GCF_001302585.1. GTDB lineage: Bacteria > Actinomycetota > Actinomycetes > Mycobacteriales > Pseudonocardiaceae > Kibdelosporangium > Kibdelosporangium phytohabitans. Next base: position 115,659 of record NZ_CP012752.1, read on the forward strand.
AGCGGATCCGGCTACCTGACGCACGCGTCACCGACGCCGTCCGTCGACCTGACCGGCATGAGCACACTGGAGATCCTGCGGCTGCAGGAGAAGATGGTCGGCGAGAACCCGCTGACCGGTGCCGTCTACTTCGGACCGTACATCGACGGCGAGCTGGTGAAACGACCGGTGGTCGACGCGCTGCGGGCAGGCAACGCACGCGGCGTCGACCTCCTGATCGGCACGAACCGCGACGAGATGCGCTACTTCGCCCAGTTCGACCCGGACATCCTGAACCTCACACTGGAGCAGTACCGGGCGTTCTTCCCCCGTGAACTCGACCTCGGCACGGTCGCACGGGCCTACCGCGGCGAACCGAACGCCGCCTTGGCCATGCTCACCGACCAGACCATGCGCGTCCCCGCGACACGCATGGCCGAAGCACAACGCCGCTGGGGCAAGGCGTACGTGTACCAGTTCGACTGGGGCCCGGCCGTGCACACGGCCGAACTGCCGTTCGTGTTCGGCACCATGCGCTTCACCGGCGTTCCCGGCGGACAGCAGGCACACGACGCCGATCCCCGCGCGGCGAAGGCGTTGTCGGAGCAGATGCGACGTGCGTGGACGTCGTTCGGCCGTGACGGAAACCCGGGCTGGCCGCAGTACTGGCTGCGTATCACGAAGATCTGGGACACCGGCGCACGGCTGGCGATCGCGCCGAAGGACGCCCAGCGCGCGGCGTGGGACGGCTACGACTTCGCGGCGCTGAGGATCGCCCCGAGCTGAGCCTGCGCGAGCCGGGAAAGCGGAATCGGCTCGGCGACCGAGTCCTCCTCGGCCAGCCACCGCGTGAACAGCTCGGCGAACGCTGCTCGTGCCGACCGGACGGCGGCTCGGTGATTGCCCACCCCGAGTTCGCCGTCCAGGATCCGCAACCCGGTCGCGCAGGTGCGAAGCCGCAGCATGTGCGCGGTTTCCTGCAACCCGAACCACTCCGCGACCGTCGCGTCGCCCGCCGGGTCGCGCGAACGCAGCACGTCGCCGAACCGCTCCGCGCTGGTTCGTGAGTCGTGGAAAGCCCGCAGGAACGGCGAATCCCGCACGGTCAGCTCAACGAGCGGCAGGCGGGGCATCCGGTCGACGTCGCCGAACAACTCCGCGACGGCCGCGTAGACCTCACGCCGCGACTTGCCGGACGGCGAGCCGTCGCAACTGCGCGGATCCGACCACATCGGCACCTCGATCACCAGCGAGAACGTGCCGTACCGCTGTGCGTAGTGGATGCTGGACATGCCCGGCGTGAGCCGGCTCGCCGCCTCGACCGTGGGGAAGAGGAACACACCCGGCCGGATCATGTGCGTGCCAGGCATTTCCGCTTCGCCGACGTGCAACGGGATGCCGGTCGGCAGGGCGGCGAGCTGCTCGGCCAGCTCCGGGCGGTCCTCGCTGATGTAGTAGAAGGTGCCGCCGAGTTCGCCGTTGTGCAGCGAGCACAACAGGTCGGGGCGCAGCTCGTCGATCACGTCCCGCAGCGCACGGGTTTCCGGCATGCCGTCCGGGAACATCCACTCGACCTGCTCGTGCATCGGCGGCCGGTAGAACCCGCGCAGGTAGCGCTCGCGGTCGAGTGGCCCGTCGTACCAGCTCTCGTTGAGCCGGGCGCCGTCCGGATCGACGCAGCCGACCAGGTGCCAAGTGTGGCCCAGGTCGTCCTTGGCGACCTGTTCGGCCAGGTGCGGCACGGTCAGGAAACCGATCGGCTCGTTGGGATGCGGCCCGGCGAACACGAGCGCGTTCTTGGGGCCGCTGCCGATGCTGACCATCGTGATCGGCTCGCCCAGCCGGGACGTGCCGATCTGCCGTGGCGTGCCGTACTCGGCCAGCCGTGCGGCGACCTCGTCCGGACCGGGGAAGCCGTGCTCATCAGGAATCACAGATAATGACACTATCCAGATAGTGGTATTATTTCAACGTGCCGAGCAGAGCCGAGACCCAGGACCGCAACCGCCGCGCGTTGGTCACCGCGGCCGTCGACCTGATCGCCGCGCAGGGCTACCGGGCCGCGACCGTCGAGGCGATCGCGGCCAAGGCGGACCTCACCACGGGCGCGGTCTACTCCGCGTTCGGCGGCAAGCGCGAGCTGTTCGTCGCCGCGATCGAGCACTGCCGAGCCGAACAAGCGCTTGACCTGACCGGCGGCAGTCCCGTCGAGGTCCTCCGCCGGTTCGGCGCGTCCATGGCCGCCGCCGGAGCCACCGCGGACGCGCGACGGCTGTTCCGGTTCGAGGCCGAACTGGTGCCGTTGATCCTGCACGATCCCGTGCTCGCCCAACGCCTGCACCAGGACCCGCTGGTCGCCGAGTTGACCGAAGCACTGACCCGAGCCGGACAGCAGGACGCGGAGCGCGTGGCCATGTCGGCCGCCGCGCTCGCCCGTGGACTGCTGCAACAGTGGTTGCTGCGCGGCGACGAAGTCGATGCGGCGCTGGTCACCGATGCCTGTGCGGCGCTAGCCGGTCTTCTTGAACTCGAAGGCCTTGGCGGCGTCTGAACTGGTGTTGTACTTGACGGTCTTCAAGCCGAACGGTTTCGCCGGGTCGACCGCGAACAACGTGCTGGAACGCGGCGGGTTGCGCGTCTCGGCCGGGCCGTACTGGTAGTCGTCGGTCAGCCCGTCGAACGACACCTTGCCGAGCTGGTTGAGCGCGTTCAGGATCCCGTCACGCGACAGATTGCCGTTCTGCACCGCCTTCTCCAGCACAGCGGTCATCGCCCGCGCCTGGTTGTAGCCGAACGCGAGGTAGTAGTCGGGTTGCTGGCTGGGCCCGAACTGCGTGGTCCGCGACACCAGGTCCTTCATGCCGGACACCTTCTCGTCGCCCCACTCCGTGCCCTCGGCCACGATGATCGCGGTCTGCTGCAGGTACGGCGTGATCGGCGACTTCGCCATCGCGGCCGCGTAGGCGGGGGACTGGGCGTACCAGCGCGGCGCGAACTTCGCCTGCGCCGCCGTGCCCCAGATCTTGCCCGCGTCGGTCGGCGTCGCGGTCAGGAACACCATCTGGCAGCCAGCCAGCGCCTGGATCTGGCCGGTGAAGTTCTCCGTGCCGGTCTTGTACCGCTGGGCGGTGGCGATGGTGAAACCGTACTTCTCCGCCGCGTACTGCAGGCCCTGCAACCCCGCTTCGCCGTACACGTCGTCCTGGATCATCGTGCAGATCCTGGAGTTCTTGCTGCCGCCACCCACGGTCAGGTAGTGGTCGAGAGCGTTGATCACCTGGATCTGGTACGGCCCACCGACCGGCAGCAGGTTCGGTTCACGCACCCACAACGCGTCCAGCGACGCGGGCGCGGCCAGCACCTTGTCGGTCTTCAACTGCGGCAGCACCGCCAAAGTCGGCGCCGTGCCCAGCACCTGGGTGAACGCGACCACGTTGCCCTTCACCTTGTTGTACTGCTGCACGGTGACGTCCGGCTTGTACTGGGTGTCCTCCTGCACGAGCTCCACTTTGTACTTCCCGGCCACGCCGCCGCGCTGGTTGAGCGCGTCGAACCAGATCTTGTTGCCCGCGGTCAGCGGCTGCCCGATCACCGCGACCGGCCCGGACAGCGGCGAGAGCACACCGAGCCTGATGGTGGTCCCGTCGAAGCCGGAGGTGGACGGCGGCGCGCCCGCGGTGCCGCCGCTCTGGCTCCCGCCTTGATCTCCAGCGCCTCCGCAGCCCGCCACGAGGAGCATGGCGGCCAACGCGCACGTGATGCGTCGATGCATGGTGACGGCCTCCTAGTACGAGAATGGCCAAGACTTGAAGTAAGCCTTGATCCGCAACCAGATCCCTGCGAGACCCCGTGGCTCGAAGACGAGGAACAGCACGATCAGCACCCCGAAGATGGCCTGGTTCAACGCGAAGACGCTGATGAACCCCTCACCGCCGACACCGGTGCGCACCCCCGGGATGGCGTCGCCGAACCGGTCGATCAGCGCGGGCAGCGCCCCGACGAAGACCGCACCGAGAATCGACCCGAACACCGTGCCGAGCCCGCCGACGATGACGATCGCGATGTACTGGATGGACAACAGCAGATTCCACTCGTCCGGGCTGACGAACTGCTGGTACGACCCGAAAAGCGCGCCGGCGACCGACGCGATCGCACTGGACACGACGAACGCGCCGATCTTGTACCGGCCCGCGCGCACCCCGATCACCTCAGCCGCCTGGTCCCGGTCGCGGACCGCCTGCAACGCCCGCCCCGGCCTGGTCCGCACCAGGTTCTTGACCAGCAACGCGACGATCGCGACCAGCACCCACACCAGCCAGAAGTAGCCCTGGTTGCGCGAATACACCTCACCGGCCAGTTCGACCCGGTTGAAGTCGACCGGCCCGAGCGCCACCTGGGCGTTGATGGACGTACCGGAGTTGCCGCCGGTCAAACCGCGCCAGTTGCGCCACAGGTGCTCACCGATGAACACCAGCCCCAACGTGACGATCGCCAGGTAGTGCCCGCGCAGCCGCAAGGCGAACGGCCCGATCACCGCACCGAGCATCCCGCCCACGAGCGCCGCCGCCGGCAACCACAGGTAGAGCGGGAGATCGCTGCCGACCCAGCCGGTGACGTACGCCCCCGCGCCGATGAAGAACGCGTGCCCGAGCGAAATCTGCCCACAGTAGCCAGTCAGCAGGTTGAGCCCGATCGCGCCGACAGCCGTGATGCCGACGTAGACGAGAACGGAGAGCCAGAAGTCGTCCTGAACCACCATCGGCAGCATCACCAGGCCGACGAGCATGGCGACCAGACCGGCCCTGGCCGTCGGCGAACCGAAGAGCCGGAGGTCCTGCCGGTAGTCCCGGACGAGATCGCGGTGCGGCTTGGCCATCAGACTCGCCTCACGTCCTTGGTTCCCAGCAGCCCGTAAGGCCGGATCAGCAGAACGACGATCATCAAGATGTACGGAACGATGACGGACACGTTGTCCCCGGCCCAGGAGAACAACTGGTCCTGGTAGCCACGCGTCAACGCCTCGGCCAGCCCGATCAGCGACCCACCGAGCACAGCCCCGGCGGGCGAATCCATCCCACCGACGATCATGGCGGGAAAAGCGGCCAGCGCGATGAACCCGATGGAAGGCGACAACCCACCAGGCCCAGCGGCCATCGCGATCCCAGCCAGCGCAGCCAACGCCGCCGCGATCGCCCACGAAACAGCGTAGATCTTCTTGGCACTGATGCCCTGCGCCAACGCGGCCTCCGGGTCGAACGCGGTCACACGCATCGCCAACCCGAGCGACGAGTACTTGAAGAACAGGAAGAACCCGACGACAACAGCGGCAGTGAGCCCGATCGTCCACAAATCCTTGACCCCGAACACCAGCCCACCGACCTCAACGGTGTGGATGTTCCACGGATTGCGCACCTGAAGGTTGTCGAAACCCCAGATAGCCGTGATGACGGGCTCAAGGACGAACAGCAGCCCGATAGTGATCATGATGACCGCGAACGGCGGCTGCCCGACCATCCGTCGCAACACCAGCCGCTCGAACCCTGCCCCCACCACCGCCGCGACCAGACAAGCCAGCAAGATCGCCACCCCGAACGCGAGCAGCAGGTTGTTGGAGAACGTGTACCCGAGATAGGCCCCGAGCGCGAGCAACCCACCCTGCGCGAAGTTGATGACCCCGGTGGACTTGAAGATGACCACGAAACCCAGCGCGACCAAGGCGTAGGTGGACCCCAACGCCAGCCCGGCGAAACAGTTCTGCAGGAAGGCAGTCATCGCCCCACCAACCACGGCGCTTCGCAACACGTCAGCCGCAGTCGCTTCCGGCCCAACTCCCGCTTCTGGTTCGCTGTGTCCGGCTGGTTCTGGTTCGCCGTCTCGGGCGACCTCCGGTTCACTGTCTCCGGCGACCTCCGGCCCCCGGAATCCAGCCTACCGCCAGCCACCAACGGAAAGGCTGCGGCGAAGGCCCGCCAACCCCGGTTATCCACAAGCCCCGAGTTGTCCACAGCGCGCACGAGGTACATCCCGCCGCCCCCACCACCCCGATAGACTGGAGCAGGGCCGCCCCCCGGGTTGGGTGGGGGACTGTGGTGTGGGGGATGTTGGTGTGCGGGACAGGTTTTGGGTGGGGAGGTGGGCGGGGGCGTCATGTGTACATCGCCTCGATTTCCGCGTGGAAGCGCTTTTCGATCGCGGTGCGTTTGACCTTCTGGGTCGCTGTCAGCTCGCCGTCCTCGTGGTCGAGTTCCTTGCCGATCAGCGCGAAGCGCTTGACTTGCTCCACCTGTGCCAGTTCCTTGTTCGCCGCGCTCACGACGTTCCCGATCAGCGCGTGCACTTCCGGTTTGTCGGACAGGTCGGCGTATGTCGTGTACGCCAGGCCTCTGCGGGTGGCCCAGTTGCCGACGGTGTCCAGTTCGATGCCGACCAGGGCTGTCAGGTACTTGCGGCGGTCGCCGACCACCATGGCTTCCCGGACGTACGGCGACACCTTCAGCAGGTTCTCGATTTCCGACGGTGACACGTTCTTCCCGCCCGCCGTGATGATGATGTCCTTCTTGCGGTCCGTGATCGTCAGGAATCCGTCGTCCGACAGGGTGCCGACGTCGCCCGTGTGCAGCCAGCCGTCGGTGTCCACTGTCGCCGCGGTTGCCGCCGGGTCGTCGAGGTATCCCTGGAACACGCCGTCTGATCTGGTGAGGATCTCGCCGTCGTCGGCGATCCGGATCTCGACGCCGGGCAGTGCGCGGCCCACGGTGCCGAGCCGCACGTCGCCCGGTGGGGTCAGGGTGCAGATCGCTGTGTTCTCGGTCTGTCCGTAGCCTTCGAGAACCGGGATTCCGACGGCCCACAGGTACTCCAGGACCTGCGGCGCGATCGGCGCGGCCCCCGACACCGGCACGCGGACGCGTGACATGCCGAGTTTCAGCCGCAACGGCCGGAAGACCAGCAGTTCGCACAACGCGAGCACGATCTTGTCCGCGGGCGAGGTGCGGCCGGACATCCGGCGGGGTGCGATCCGCCGCCCCTGGCGCAGGCAAGCCTTGTAGACGAGGCGTTTGAGCCGGGAGGCGTCCGACATCCGGATCTCCACCCCGGCCATCATCTTCTCCCACACGCGGGGCACGCCGAGGAACACTGTCGGCTGGACGTCGCGCAGGTCCTGCGCGAAGGCCTCGCCGCCTTCGCCGAAGTTCACCGTCGAGCCCGCCCACACCGCGTCGATCACCGAGATCAACCGCTCGGCGATGTGGCACAACGGCAGGTAGCTCAGCACCTCGTCACGGTCGCCGGCGCCGAGCGCGTCGACGAACTTGCGGCCGGACGCCACCAGGTTGGCGTGCGAGATCACCGCGCCTTTCGGCGGCCCGGTCGTTCCTGACGTGTACACGAGGATCGCGGGCGCTGACGGATCCAAGGAGGACACCGTGGCCGCGTAGGAACCGTCGTCGTCGGCCATCAGGTCCGCGAAGGTCAGGATCCCCTCCGCGCGCACGCCTCGCGGGTCGATCACCACGATGTGCCGCAGGTCCGGCAGGTTCTGCCGGACGGCGAGCACCTTGTCCAGCTGTTGCTCGTCTTCGGTGATCAGCACCGAGACCGCGGCGTGGGCGAGCAGGTATTCGATCTCCGCCGCCGGTGACGTCGGGTAGATCCCGACGCTCACCGCGCCGAGTCCTTGCACGGCAAGGTCCGCGAGCAGCCATTCGGGCCGGTTCTCGGCGTGGATGGCCACTCTGGTCCCCGCTGCCACGCCGAGCCGGCGTAACCCGGCGGCGGTTCGGGCGACCTGCGCGGCGTACCCGGCCCAGGTCGTCTCCCGCCAGCGGCCCCAGAGTTTGTGCCGCAGTGCGACTTCTTTCGGCTGTGTCGCCGCCAGTTCCAGCAGCCGGGCCGGGAGTGTTGATATGTCGACTTCGGACTGACGCAGTGCGGTGCTCATGCCGCACCGCCGAGGTAGGCCTCGATGACCTGCGGGTCGTCCTGCACGTCGGCCGGTGTGCCCGACGCGATCACCACGCCGAAGTCCAGCGCCAGCACGCGGGTCGCGAGGTCCATCACCAGCCGCATGTCGTGTTCGACCAGGATCATCGTCAACGGCAGGCGCCTGCGGACCTCCGTCAGGTACCTGGCCATGTCCTCGGTTTCCTCGAGGTTCATCCCCGCGACGGGTTCGTCCAACAGCAGCAGCGTCGGCTCCATCGCCAGCGCACGGCCGAGTTCGGCCCGTTTCGCCACGCCGTACGGCAGCAGCCCGGCGGGCATCCGCCGGTACGACTCCAGTTCCAGCAGTTCGATGATCGACTCGACGGCCTCGCGGTGCGCCAGTTCCTCGCGCTTGGCCCGGCCCCACCAGAGCATCCCGGAGACCATTCCCGTGCTCATCAGGTGATGGCGGCCGAGCATCAGGTTGTCGATCAGGCTCAGGTGCTCGAACAGCCCGAGGTTCTGGAACGTCCGCGCCACCCCCAGCGCCGCGATCGACGCGGGCGACTTCCCGCTCAGCCTCGTCGCGCCGAGTGTGATCGTGCCCTGCTGCGGGCGGTAGACACCGTTGAGGCAGTTGAAGATGGACGTCTTGCCCGCGCCGTTCGGGCCGATGATCGCGAACAGTTCACCCGCGCCGACGTCGAAGCTCACGCCGTCCAGCGCGGTGACCCCGCCGAACCGCAACACCAGGTCCCGTACTTCGAGCAACGGTGTCAGGCGCTCCAACGCTTCCTCCTCCGGTAGCTCTTCACGTCGGCGAACGACCGGCGCTCACCGGAACCCAGGTAGAACTCGCGGATGTCCTCGTCGGCCAGCAGGTCGGCAGCCGGGCCGTCCTTGACGACCTTGCCGTTCTCCAGTACGTAGCCGAAGTTCGCGATCGCCAGCGCCATCACGGCGTTCTGCTCGATCAGCAGTACGCTCGTGCCCTGCTGGTTGATCTGCACGACGATGTCGCGGACCTGCTCGACCAGGCGCGGCGCCAGGCCGAGGGAGGGCTCGTCGAGCAGGAGCAGTTTCGGGGACGCCATCAGCGCGCGGCCGATCGCGAGCATCTGCTGCTCGCCGCCGGACAGGTACCCGGCGATGGACTTGCGGCGCTGGGCCAGGACGGGGAACAGGTCGAGCACGCGGGCGTAGGACTCTTTGACCTCGGTACGGGAGCGTCGCGTGTAGGCACCGGCGCGCAGGTTCTCGTCCACCGTGATCTCGGCGAACACACGCCTGCCTTCGAGGACCTGCGCGATGCCTCCGCGGACGATCGCCGCTGGGTCCGCGCCGGTGATGTCGCCGCCGGCTAATCGGACCGTGCCCTTGGTGATCTTGCCCCGGTGCGGCCCGAGCAGGCCGGTCACCGCCCGCAGCAGCGTGGTCTTGCCCGCGCCGTTCGCGCCGAGCACCGCCACGATCGCCCCGTCCGGCACGTGCAGGCTCAGCCCGCGCAGGACCAGGACGACGTCGTCGTAGACAACTTCCAGGTTGCTGACAGCCAGCATCCGCGCGCCCTTCCTGTGCACCAGGCAAACCGGGCATTCGTGACCTAGATCACTGTCGGAAGGTAACGCCGCGTCTGACGGCCGAGCAAGCATCAGGCTGAACCGTGACCTGACGCAACAGGACGTGGCTCGATCGGCCCGAGTTGTCCACAGCGAGTAGTTGTCCACAGCCCCGCCCCCGCCGGGCTTCCGCCCACACCCCCACCCGCCATAGCCTGGAATCAGGGGTCCCCCTTCAGGCGGCGGCGGGGTGTGGGGGTGGCTGGGAGCGGTTCCAGGCGCCGGAGCCGGGCAGGGTCTTGCCTGGTCGGGGGGGTCAGCCGGTCACCCGGAGCGTGCGCAGGCCGCGGATCACGAACTCCGGCCGCCGCTCAGGCTCGCCGTCCAGCCGCAGGTCCGGCATCTTCGTGGTCAACGCCTTCAGCGCGGCCATGATCTCCACCCGGGCGAGCGGCGCCCCGACGCAGTAGTGGATCCCGCCGCCGAAACCCAGGTGCGGGTTGGGGCTGCGGCCGATGTCCAGGGTGTCCGGCCGGTCGAACACCTGCGGGTCGCGCGCCGCGGCGCCGAGCAGCGCGGCGATCTTCTCGCCAGGCCGCACAGTGTGGCCCGCGATCGTGACCTCCTCGGTGGCGGTGCGTTCGAACATCTGCAGCGGTGCGTCGTAACGGATCAGCTCCTCGGCGGCCGTCGGCAGCAGCGGCGGGTCGTCCACCAGCCGCTGCCACTGGTCCCGGTTGCGCATCAGCGCCACGACGCCGTTGCCGATCACGTTCACGGTCGCCTCATGCCCGGCCATCAGGAACAGCACAGCCGTGGCCACGAGCTCGTCCTGGTCGAGGTTCTCGCCGTCGTGCGCGGCGACCAGGTCCTCGATCAAACTGCCCGGCGCCGGTTGCGCGGCCAGGTCACGCAGGTACGCCACGAACTCACTCGCCGCCTCCTCGGCTTTGCGGCGCGACTCCTCCGGCAGGCCGTACTCGTACATCTTCACGATCGCGTTCGACCACGGCACCAGCTTCGACCGGTCCGCCCCCGGCACCCCGAGCAGCTCGGCGATCACCTCCACCGGCAGTGGCGCCGCCAGCTTCTCCAGCAGGTCACCGCCGCCTTTCAGATCGTCCACCAGCCGCCCGGCCAGCTCGTCGACCCACGGGCGCAACCGCTCGGTGTGGCCGCGGCCGAACGCGGCCGATACAAGTCGCCGCAGCCGCGTGTGCGTCGGCGGCTCGTTCTCCAGCAACGAGTTGCGGTGCAGCAGGTTGAACGACGTGAACTGCTCGACCGGCGTGGCGTCGTGCCAGATCCGGCCGAGACTGCGGCTGCGCAGCACTTCCGACGCCGCCGCGTGCGACACCGCGACCGCGACGCCCAGGTCGGGATGGGCGTGGACCTGGGCTTTCTCGCGCATTGCCGCGAACGTCGGGTACGGGTCGGCGACGAATCCGGGGTCATGGAGGTCGAACGGCATGTCAGCAACCGTATGGCCGCAGTTCACACGGTCGCCAGATGGCTCGTGCGACGATCGCGTTGTGTTGACCGAAGTCGTCGCACACCGCGGCGCGTCCGCCGACCTGGCCGAGCACACGCTCGCCGCGTACCAACTCGCGCTGGAGCAGGGCGCGACCGGCCTGGAGTGCGACGTCCGGCTGACTCGCGACGGCGAGCTCGTCTGCGTGCACGACCGCCGGGTCGACCGGACGTCGACAGGCCGCGGTGTCGTGAGCGTGATGACCTTGTCCGAGCTCGACGAACTGCGCTGGGGCGACGAGGACAAGCCCGGTGTCCTGCGCCTGGAGTCGCTGCTCGAGCTGTTGACGCCCGGTGTCCGGCTGTTCGTCGAGACCAAGCACCCGGTCCGCTACGGCGGGCTGGTCGAAGCGAAGCTGGTGGCCCTGCTCGCCCGGCACAGCCTGGCCAGGCCCGCCAACAAGGAAGAGTCACCGATCGTGGTGATGTCCTTCTCCCAGCAGGCGGTCCGCCGAGTGCAACGGCACGCGCCGCAACTGCCCACGGTGATGCTCAGCGGAACCCGGCTGGCGCCCCGCATCGGCGACTACGCCGGGCCGTCGATTGAACGTTTGCGTGCCGATCCGACGTATGTGGAGCGTGCGGGTAGGCCGGTGTACTGCTGGACCGTGGACGAGCCCGAGGATGTGCTGCTCTGCAAGCGACTCGGGGTCCGGTTCGTGGCGACCAACAAGCCCGCCGCGACCTTGGAAGTTCTGCGCGGTACGGTCCCGGAGTCCGAACCGTCGAGATAGGGAGTTGTTGTGGGCAAGGGCGCCGGGGCGAAGCAGGCCAGGAGAGCACGGCGTTCGGCTGCCGGTGACGAAGGGATCAACCCGCGTCAGGCATGCCCGTGCGGCTCGGGTAAGCGCTACAAGGCGTGCCACGGCGCGCCGGGCGGCGTCACCGAGGTCGCCGTCGCGCGGCCGTTCGAAGGACTCGCCGGTGAGTGCGAGCTCGTCGCGCTGCGCGAGTTCGTCCCGTCCGCGACCGTGCGGCTGAAGCTCGCGTCCGAGCCGAAGCGCCCGGTCACGCTGGGCACCGTGCTGCCGTTGGCCTCCGCGGGCCTGGTCCGCGGGGACGAGTCGGAAGAGGCGTTCATCGGGCTGCAGGTGCAGACCCGGTCGCTGGACATCAGCCGTGACGTCGCCAGGTCGATCCTGTGGACGCAGGACGCGAAGCCGGGTGACGTGCTGAGCGTGGTCGCACAGGACGACGAGCGCACCGAGCGGCTGCAGGACATCCTCGTCGCGGACGCGCCGTTCGAGCCGGAGATCCACGACAACTTCAACTGGTGGCTCGCGGAGAACACCGAGGCGACCGGCGAGGTCGCGCTGTCGCTCGAGCGGGCCAACGAGGCGATCATGCCGACGCAGCGCGTCGGTGACGCGGCGTACTGGACGCTCGCCGGCGACAAGGCGTACCTGCGCTGGGTGCGCCCGGAGCCGGAAGAGCAGCTGATGGCCGCACTGGCCCGGCTCAGCGCCGCCGGTGGCCTGACGCTCGGCGAAGGCTCGAAGTACGCGGGCTCGTTCCGCGCGCACGGCCTGTTGGTGCCGGTGTGGGACCTGGACAACGAGATGCACTCGCGCGAGTGGGAGAAGCCCGTCGCGGAGCTCGGCGCCCGGCTGGCCGAAGCGCTCAACGACAAGCCGCTGACCAGCGACGAGCGCCGCGCCAGGGACGGCCTGATCGGCAGGCAGGTCACGATCAGGTGATTCTGCACATGTGTGGCCGTGCCGAGTGGCCACCACAGGGCGACGACTACCGTGCCGAATCCCTCGAGGTCGAGGGGTTCGTGCACTGCTCGGACTTCGGCACAGTGCACCTGCCCGCGAACGCGCTGTTCAGCGGCCGGACCGACCTGGTGCTGCTGGTGATCGACCCGGCCCGGCTGGACGCCGAGCTGAAGTGGGAACGCCCGCTCGTCGGGCCGCCGGAAGGACCGTGGTTCCCGCACGTCTACGGCCCGATCAACCCGGACGCGGTGGTCGAGGTGATCGACTTCCCGCCGGGGCCGGACGGGACCTTCACGCTGCCCGCGGTGCTCGCGAACCGGTGAGCAAACTCGAGGCAACCCCAGCGCGAGCTGGGGCGTGTCCAGCATGTGACGGTGGGAACGCTCAACCCCGACCTGGGGGCGAGCTACGGCGTGGATGACTTCGGCGAGTTCGTCCAGGCGGCCCTGCCGGGACTGCTGCGCTACGGCCACGCCCTCACCGGCAACCCCCACGACGCGGCGGACCTGGTGCAGACCGTGCTGGAGAAGCTCGGGTCACGGTGGACGCGTGTCGTGCGCAACACCGGTGACCCGCTCGCCTATGCCCGCCGTGCCATGGCCAACACGCACATCAGCAGGTGGCGCCGGACTCGCCGGGAAAACCTGGTCGCCGACCTGCCGGACATCGCGGCCGCGGCGACCCGGGACCGGTTCGACAACGAGCCGCTGTGGCAGGCGCTGCGAGCCCTGCCGAAACGGCAACGTGCGGTAATAGTGCTGCGCTACTACGACGGGCTGTCGGAGGCGGAGATCGCCGCGGCCCTCGGCGTGAGCGCGGGAACCGTGAAGAGCCAGGCGAGCAAGGCGATGGCGAGTCTGCGGACCCGCCTGCGGGCAACGGAAGAAGGGAGGTGCTGAAGATGGACCTCGAAGACGAGCTCAAGCGCCTGTTCAAGGACGAACGCCTGGACGTGCGCGTCGCCCCCGAAGCGGAGTCGAACGTGGTCGCGGGCGCGAGCAGGCTGCGCCGCCGCCGGATGGTGACGATGTCCGCGGCGGGAGTGCTGAGCGCGGCGATGCTGGCGGGCGGCGCGCTCGTGCTGACCCAGTCGAGCCCGCAGTCGAGCGGCGTGGCGACCCAACCGTCATCCGACCTGCCCATCGACAGCACCCAGCCGACCTCCGTCGAGCCGCGCCCGGAATCCACCGCGACAACGGCCCCAGGCCCCTCCCAGTACGTCACCAGTTCACCCAACGCACCCCTGGATCCCCCGGGAACAACGAAAGCGACCGGCCAGCCGCCCACAGCGAGACTGGGCGTGGTCCTCGGACCGACCGGCGACGGCACGATCCGGCTGGGCGACACCCAGAAAGAACTGAGCGCGAGCGGACGAGTCCCGACAACGGTGAAGGAACCGGTCGGCTGCTCGTCCCTCCCGACGAAATCGGCGACAGGAACGGCGTACATCGGCCAAAGCGGGAAAGTGGTCGCCCTCGTCTACCGCGCGGAAGCGACCACCCCGGAGGACATCACGATCGGCTCCCCCGCGGACTCGGTGAAAGCCACGTACCGCGACTTCACCGGCAGCACGGTGTCAGTCCCCGGAAACCCCGGCGCGAAGTACAAATTCACCTTCGCCTCCGGAAAAATCACCAGCATCGCACTGCTGGCGAACCAACAGGACTGCGTCGGTTAACCGATCCGGCAGCGGAGCACCTCAAGACGACTTTCGGGTTGTTCCAGTAGTTCGGGCATGCGCTCGACGGCCTCACCGCCGAGTTCAACGGTCAACGTGCGAGCACGGGAGAACCCGTCGACCTCTACGAGCCACTGCCACCCCAGTACGTCGCGGAGAAGAACGCGGAGCGTGGACGCGTGAGCGAGATCGAGAAAAGGCTCAACCGCGGCGGCAGGGGCATGGCGTGACGCGGCCGGATCCTCTGCCGACGACCCACGTTGTGTCGCGCCGCGGAGTTCGGTGACACCGAGTCGACGGCCGGCGATCCCCGCGCTCGACGCCGGCGGGTACCGCGACAAGCCGTGTGACCTGTTCACCGACGATCAAGCCAGGGCCCTGGGATACGTCAGGACACGGGATCCATCGCCGCGAAGCGAAGTGGCCATCGGACAGCGCGGTCGCACGCACCATAGGCGGCCAGCCCGCGGTCACCTCAGCGCTTGGAAAAGACGAGTGCTGGTTGGTCGTCGGCCTCACCGACGCGCAGAGCGTCGAAACGCGTGTCACGCAGAAGCCGGATGTCGCCTGTGATCAGGCCATCACTGTCGCCGAGGTGATCGTTCGGAAAGCTCGCGAAGTGACCCGGTAGGACAGTCCGATGAGGCCGGACGCCGTCCGGCCTCATCGAGCGATGTCTTACAGCGAGCCGCCTGCGGCGCGAGGGGCACCGGCGTCCGAGCCGCCGTCGCCGACGGACTCGCGGGCCACGAAGGTCTCCACGTCGAACATGTTGCCGTTGCTGCGCTTGACGACGTTGAGCAGCGTGGACATCGAGGAGACTTCCTCGACCTGCTCCTTGAGGAACCACTGCATGAACTGCTCGCCCTTGTAGTCGTCCTCGTCGCGGGCGGCTTTGGCCAGCGCCACGATGTCGTCGGTGACCTGGCGCTCCTGGTTGAGTGCGAGCTCGACCAGTTCGGCTGCCTCGGCGAAGTCGTTGCGGACGTCGTCGACGCCCGGGATGATCACCTTGACGTCGTTGTCCAGCAGGTACTGCACGATCATCATGGCGTGGTTGCGCTCTTCCAGCGCCTGGTGGTAGAAGTGCTTCGCCAGCTGGGGGAGGTCCTGGTCGTCGAACCACACCGCCAGCGCGATGTACTGCTGGGACGCCGTGAACTCGTTGCGGATCTGCTGCTGCAGAAGCTGGTAGAACTTGCTGGTCATATTTCCACGATAACTCGCGCGACCCGCGCGGACCAAATAATGTGGCGTAAAACCAGTCGATTGTGCTGGAATAAGGAAAGCCTAACAGAAATTAAGTCAACCTAATTTCAGGTTAGGCATTCCTAAATTCCTCAGGCCGAGTCGCGGTTGATCGGGCACGACATGCAGCGTGGCCCGCCGCGGCCCGAGCCCAGCTCAGAGCCGCTGATGCGGAGCACCTCGACCCCCGCGTCCTCCAGCCGGGCGTTGGTTTCCACGTTGCGTTCGTAGGCCACGACCACGCCCGGCGCGAGTGCCAAGGTGTTGTTGCCGTCGTCCCATTGCTCGCGCTCGGCTGTGACCGAGTCCAAACCGGTGTCGATGACCCGGAGACGCTCGATTCCCATTGCCTCGGCCGCCGCCGCCAAGAAAGGCACGGGGCCGGAGGCGATGACGCCGCCGGAGTCGTCCGACCGCATCGGGTATGCCACCAATGTGTCCCGCACGGCCGGGTACATCACGACCGCGTCCCGGTCGACCATCGTGCACACGGTGTCCAGGTGCATGGTCGCGCGATCCTGCGCGATCGGAACGGCGAGGACCGTGTGCGCGAGACCGTCGTTGAACGCCGACCGCGCGAGGGATTCCGCGCCCGCCGGTGTGGTGCGTTCGCCCACGCCGATCGCGAGCACGCCGGGCGCGAGCAGCAGGACGTCACCGCCTTCGACCGGGGCCGAGTGCGCGCCGTACGCGCGACCGGACAGCCGGAACCGCGGGTGGTACGCGTACACCAGGTCCAGGACCGACGTTTCACGCACACGAGCGGGCATCGCCAGCGACGCGATCGCGACCCGGTCGCCGATCCAGACCGACGAGTCGCGGCTGAACAGCAGGTTCGGCAGCGGGTCGATGGCGAAGTCGTACGGCGAGTGCATCCGGCGCACCAGGGACGCGCCCTCGGCGACGGGCAGCTCCTCGAAGGTCATCCCCGCCGTCAGCACGTGCGCGAGGGTTTTGGCGTCCACGCTGGACAAATGTGAGCGCAGTGAGTCGGCGAGTTCGTAGCCGAGGCGCCGCTCGTCCACCGCGGTCAGCACGCCGGTTGTCCGCGCGCGCCCGTCCTCCAGCGCCTTGCCGAGCACGTCGGCCAGCAGCATCACTTCGACGCCCCGGCCGCGCAGCACCTCGGCGAACGCGTCGTGCTCCTCCTGCGCGCGGTCCACCCACGGGATACCGTCGAAGAGCAGCTTGTCGTTGTTGCGCGGGGTGAGCCGTTTCAGTTCCGCGCCCGGACGGTGCAGCAGCACCGAACGGAGCGTGCCCACCTCGCTGTCGACGCGGGGCTGTGCCTGGACTTGCACGTCTGTGGTCACGAGAACCCAGCCTAGCCGCTGGCTATGCAAATCGTCGTGCCTGGCCGCCGTTTCTGATCCAAACATGTGGTGGTCACGATAAAAAACAGCGAATCGTTTCGTCAAACGAGCGAATCGTGCGTTATTTGTTGTGCGCCGGATCGGCGGGTATGGTCCCGGGGCGGATCAGCCAAGTCGGGGAGCTGAGTTCATGCGTGCTGTCGTCCTGTGCGCGGCGATAGGGCTGCTGATGGCGGCCGGGTGCGGCGACGGCGACGAGCCGCCGTCGGGGCCCAAGCTGACCATCGGCATCCGGTTCGACCAGCCCGGCCTCGGCGTGCGCACGGCGGACGGCGGATACACCGGTCTCGATGTCGACGTCGCCCAGTACGTCGCGGCGAGGCTGGGGACCGACAAGCGCGCGATCACGTTCGTCGAGGCGCGCCCAGCCGACCGCGAGACCATGCTCGAACAGCACAGGGCCGACATGGTCGTGGCCACGTACTCCATCACCGACACCCGCAAGCAGCGAGTGGACTTCGCCGGCCCCTACTTCGTCGCGGGCCAGAGCTTGTTGGTGCGCAAGACGAACTCGGACATCGACGGTCCGGAGGCGTTGGACGACAGCGACTGGCGGCTCTGCTCGGTGTCCGGGTCGACGCCCGCGGAGAAAGTTCAGGCGACATACGCGAAAAGCGTCACCCTGGCCCGGCGCGGCTCGTACCGCGAATGCGTGGACGCGTTGCTGAAAGGCGAAACAGACGCTGTCACAACGGACGACGTCATCCTCGCGGGATACGCGGCCGAACAGCCGGACAAGCTGAAAGTCGTCGGGAAGCCGTTCTCCGTCGAGCGCTACGGCATCGGTCTGAGCAAAGGGGACAGTCGGCGCGCCAAGGTCACGGACGCGTTGCGCGCCATGGTCACCGACGGCAGCTGGGACCGGTTCGTGCACGAGAGCCTCGGCCGCTCCGGCTACCAGGTCCCGGCGAAGCCGGACGTGGTGGACAGCCCGTGAACCCGACGGCTACGGCCGGGGCAGGTAGCTGCGCAGGAACGCCGACACCCCGCTGGTGATGATCTTGACGACCTCGTCCTGCGGGATGGGCACAGTGCCGTAGAACGTCTGGTGGTTGACGTCGGTGATGGTCAGCAGGGTGAGGTGGGCGGCGGCCCGGTCGGCGTCCGGCAGCACCAGCAGACCGCGTTCGGCGATGCGGCTCAGGTACGGCGCGAGACGCAGGTGCGCCGTCTGCGGGCCCGCGTCGATCCACGCCTTGAGGATCGGCGGGGGGATCCGGGTCGCCTCGGCCTCGATCACGCGGACCAGCGCGAAGTGGTCGGCGAAGGCGCTGACCGCCGCCACCCGGTCCATCGAGAAGTCGATCAGGTCCTGCTCGAGGTCGACGATCTTGCGCAGGTGCCGGTCCATGATCTGCTCGATGGTGGCGGTGACCTCACGCGCCCCCTCCAGCGCCACGGTCAGGAACAACTGCTCCTTGTCGGTGAAGTGGTTGTAGATCGTCCTCTTCGAGACCCCGGCCTCGGCGGCGATCACGTCGACGCCCGCGCGGGTGAACCCGTCGCGGCCGAACACCTTGCGAGCGGCCTGGGTGATCGCCTTGCGCTTCTCGGGTCTGCCGAACCCCTCGTGCTCCTGGCGACCGGCCATCGGCGTCCTTCCCGGTAGGACCTACCGGTGCAGTTTACGCCGCACCCGGGGCGGGACGCCTCAGGGAAGCCAGGAAACCCCGCGCAGCAACGAATAGCCGACGAACGCGACCACGTCGAGCAGCGTGTGGGCGATGACCAGCGGCCACAGCCGGGTCGTCTTCTGCCAGACCCGCCCGAACACGAGTCCCATCACGACATTCCCGACGAACCCGCCGAACCCCTGGTAGAGGTGGTACGACCCCCGCAGCACCGACGAGACCACCAGTGACTTGTTCTCGCCGAACCCGAGTTGCCGCAGCCTGGTGATCAGGTACCCGACCACCAGGACCTCCTCGGCCCACGCGTTGCCCGCCGCCGAGATCGTCAGCGCGATCGGCCGCCACCACGTGTCGGTCAGCGTCGTCGGCATCACCTCGAGGTTGGCGCCGATCGAGTACGCCACCAGGTACAGCCCCAGGCCCGGAATGCCGATCAGCGCGGCCAGGCCGGCGCCCCGCAGCGTGTCGCTGCCGATGAACCGCCGGTCGAGCCCGACGTCCGCGAGCCTGTTGCCCGCGCGCCACAACAGGTACAGCCCGAGCGCGCCCCAGCCGAACAGCTGCGTCGCGCTGAGCAGTTGCCTGAGCAGGTCCAGCAGGTCGAGCTTGGCCTGCGGCACGTTGAGCGCCACGCTCTGGCTCGACAGCGGCTCCGGCCGCAGCAGGGAGTCCACCAGGCTCAGCAGCGAGCGCAAGCCGGACATGCCGAGCGTCACCGTGAACACGACGACCAGCTCGATCTTGATCGAACGGCGCTCGGCCGAGTCGGTCACGACCATCTGATCGCGCTGCGGCGCCAGCCAGGCGCGGAGTCGATTCGCCACGTCCGCACGTTACCGTTGGCCCATGGCTCGACGGATCGCGACGAAAGACAAAGTGGACCGTGCGGCACTGATCGATTTCCTGCGCCCCCGGCACCACACCATCCTGGTCACGCGACGCGCGGACGGCAGCCCGCAGATGTCACCGGTGGCCTGCGGCGTGGACACCGAAGGCCGTGTGGTCATCTCGACCTACCCGCAGCGGGCCAAAGCGGTCAACGCGCGCCGTGACCCGCGTGTTTCGCTGTGCACGCTGTCCGACGACTGGGACGGCCCGTACGTGCAGGTCGACGGGCAGGCCGAGGTGCTGGACATGCCGGACGCCGTCGAACCGCTCGTCGAATACTTCCGGTGCATCGCGGGCGAGCACCCCGACTGGGACGAGTACCGCGCGGCCATGCGTGCCCAGAACAAGAGCCTCATCCGGGTGACGATCGAGCGCTGGGGACCGGTCTGCACCGGCGGGTTCCCGCCCGAGCTGGCCGACTAGGCCGTCAGTACCGCTTCCTGGTTTCGGCGAGGAACGGGCAGCCGACCAGGCGGCGCAGTTCGTTGGCCAGCTCGGCTGTCGTGGTGACGGGCTGCTCGAACGCCAGCCGCACGTCGTGGTCGGCGTCGTCGGCCTCGACACGCAGCCGCAGGCCGAACCGGTCAAGGCCGAGCGGCCGGATGTGCCCGCCGCGCAGCTCGTCCGGCAGGTGGCGGCCCAGCAGCGACACCACGTCGGTGTGCGCGAGTTCCAAGTGCCGCAACCAGTCCGCCTCGTAAGCGCAGAACGGGTCCGGTGTCGCGGCGGTGAAATCCTCCAGCCGCAGCGAATGCGTGCCCTCGGCGTCGGCGAGGACGAGCGAGGCGGGGATGAGCTGCAGCATGGTGGCGCCGTGACCGACGTCGAGCAGACGCGGATCCGGGCGCTCCTCGGCGACCAGCACCGCGGCTCGCCTGGCCTCGTCGTCCGACAGTGCGCGCACCCAGCCGGTGAACCACAGCAGGCCGCGCACGGGCTCCCGCAGCGGCACAGGCGCGGTGTCCGCGAGTTCGAGCATCGCCGCGAGCTCACCCCGTGGCGCCGCCCACGCGGCCTGCACGAACGGGTTGCTCTGGGCGACGAGCACGCTGGCGACGCCGTCCGCGTGCACGTGGTGCGTCAATGGGATGACTTTGCCTGCGCCTTCGGCGGACGGCATCAGTGTGGCCTTGCCCCCGCGCGTGGCGATCGTGCGCGCACGCTCGGCGGGAGTGGGTGTCTCGGTCACCTGTCACCTCCAAGTTAGGGCAGCCTAACTTGAAACGGCGGTTTTTGGGAAGTGCAGGTCACCCGAACCGGGGTGGCCGCGACTTGACCTTGACGCGGGCGTGAATGTTTACGGTCGGCGGACATGGGAGATTTCGACGGCAAAGCCGTGATCGTGACCGGCGGCGGAACAGGCATCGGACGGGCCACCGCGCGGTCCTTCGCAGCTCAAGGCGCGGACGTGCTGGTGGTCGGGCGCACCGCGGCGCGGCTGGACGAGACAGCCGACGGGGCAGGCATCAGGACTCTCGTCGCCGACATCGCGGAACCAGGAGCGGCTGACCACATCGTGGACACCGCTGTCGGGACGTTCGGGCGGCTCGACGTCCTGGTGAACAACGCGGCCATCCTCAAACAGGACGACAACCGCGCCGGAGTGGAGGAAATGCTGGCGACGAACCTGCTGGCACCGCTCTACCTCACCCAAGCCGCGACCCCGCACGTGAGCGTGGTGATCAACGTGACGACGTCGATCGGGCAGCGGGGCTGGCCAGTCCCGGGCGGGACGGTCTACGGCGCCGCGAAAATGGCACTGGAGTCGTTGACCCGCAGCTGGGCGGTGCACCTCGCGCCGAAGGGGATCCGGGTCGCAGCCGTCGCGCCCGGACCGATCGACACGCCGATGCCCGAACACCAGGGACTCCGCCCGGCTGAAGTCGATGCGTTGCGGGACAAGATGGTCGGATACGTACCGCTGGGCAGGATCGGCCGGCCCGAGGAAGTGGCGTTCTGGATCGTCCAGCTCGCCAGGCCGGAGGCGGCGTTCACATCCGGCGTGGTGCTGCCGGTCGACGGTGCGGCCGTGGTCGGATAACCCGTGCGGATCGGACAGTTGGCGAAGCGGACAGGCGTGACAACCAGGGCGCTCCGATTCTACGAAGAGCAAGGTTTGCTGACCTCACGGCGAATGGCCAACGGTTACCGCGACTACGACGAGATCGCCGTCACCCGCGTCACCAACATCCGATACCTGCTGGACGCCGGGCTGACCTTGGAGGACGTCCACGCTTTCCAGGTCTGCCTCGATGGAGACATGGCGAACGCACGCATAGGCACGGCCGTGGCCGAGGTGGCCCGGCGACGCCTTGCCGTGCTGGACAAGCGCATCGCCGATCTTGTCGCCGTACGAGACCACCTCGCCAGCCAACTGGTCATGGCAGGCCCCACGGCGCCGACGAGTCGCCGGGCACCGGCGAAACACTGAAGTCAGGCCGATCACCTGCCGGATGGACGAACGCCTCACCGCCGCGGGCGAGTCCGATCTCGACCCTACCGGGGCTGACCAGGCGGTGGGGGAGATCCCGGCCAGAGGAATCCCGGACAACGACGTCACCCGCGATGTCGTGCCGGATCACGCAGGGCGCACCCGCTTCGCTGCGCACACGCAGCCAGCGGGTCCTCCCACCGACCCGGGACGCGCTCAGCAGGAACGCGCCCTGGGTACGGAAGTTCCCGATCGCCACATCCGGCCACGGCACGGCAGGCAGGACCCTGATGACGTCACCCCAGCTCTGGCAGAGCATGTCGTGCACGGACTGCGCCGCGGACAGCGGTGTTTCGATGACCGGCCCGGACTCCTTGTACATGGTGTTCGGCTGGACGAACCTGCGCAGCAGTTCGCCCAGGTAGAAGGCGGCCTTGGCGCCGCGGAGCATCTGCGCGGAGATCGAGGCCGCGCCGGTGAAGCTGTAGCCCTGCAGCGCGCCTTCGAAGCTGATCCAGTGGTTCAGCGACTTCTCGATCAGCGCCCGGTTTTCCGGCTTCTCCCAGGTGACCTCGTACAGCGGATACACCTGCAGCAGGTGTGAGTAGTGCCGGTGCGACTTCGCGAACGGCACCCCGGCGCCGATCATGTAACCGTTGGCATCGACGGCGTACGGCGTGAGCGTGGCCAGCACATCACGCCAGCGCGCCGCGAGCGGGTCGTGGGGCGCGGTCGCCAGCAACGTCGCGCAACCCCAACGGATCAGCGCCAAGTCGTACGTGCAGTCGGCGGCGTTCTCGCCGTACTCCGGGGAGAACGTGAACGGCAGGTGCAGCTTGCCGTCAGAACCGCGCGTGAGGAAATGCAGGTAGTAGTTGATCGCGCCGCGCAGCAACGGCAACAGCACGTCGTACAGGATCCGCTGATCCATGGTGTGCCGATAGGACAGCCACACGTTGTGCAGCGCCCACGTGAGGTTGCCGACCTCGGGCGTCGGCGAGGCCTGGCCCGGAATCCCCAGTGCGAAGCCGGAAGTACCCGCGCCTGCGCCGTTGAGCAGGTTCATGTCGGTCGTGCGCGGGATGCCGTACGAACCGGCGCGATAAGGGGCTGCGACCTGGTCGCGGAGGTTCTGCCGGAACCTGTCCAGCGCGTACGTGACCGCGTCGAGCTCGAGGTGGTTGGAGCCGTGGATCAGCCAGTACTCCAGCTGCACGTTGAGGTTCCACCAGGTCGCGGGCCACGGCGTGGGTTCCAGCCACGGACCGCACGTGGCCATCACCGGCGCGCCCCCGCGCGCGGCAGCCGCGACCTTGTAGAGCTGGATCCAGTAGAACGACTGAAGCCGCGAGTCCGAAATGGACATAAAACTCCGCCGGTAGTAGTCGTGCCACCAGTCCTGGTGCTCACGAACCAGCGACGACAGCGGGCCGACCGTCCGCACGGCACGCCGTGCGCTCGCGACAGCGGTTTTCGACGGATGCGA
Source organism: Kibdelosporangium phytohabitans (assembly GCF_001302585.1). Taxonomy (GTDB): domain Bacteria; phylum Actinomycetota; class Actinomycetes; order Mycobacteriales; family Pseudonocardiaceae; genus Kibdelosporangium; species Kibdelosporangium phytohabitans. Next base: position 139,106 of record NZ_CP012752.1, read on the forward strand.
CCACACGACGGACGTGTACAGAGTCCGCGTGGAACCGCGCGTGACCTCCCGCCACGCCGTGACGTGCTCACCGCCGGCGAGCAGCGGCTGAACAGCGAGTTCGACATCGCCGCTGCTGTGCAGCTGAGCGGGAGGGTTCTCGGTGTATCCGGCGGGCGGCGGCTTGCCGAACACGGGATCGGCCCGCGGGCTGACGGCTCTGGCCGGGTGGAAAGCCCACCTGAAGGCGCGTTCGCCCGCGGAGGGCGTGACCTCGACGACGAGCAACGACCGGACACTGTGGACAACCGCTCGTATGCCCATGCTGCCCGCGGAGGTCGTCAGCGTCCCGCGTAACTCGGCGTTCCACAGGTCAAGGCGCCAGTCCAGCGCGGTGATGGTGCCGACGGGTTCGAGGGTGAAGTACCCGATCGGCAGCCTGGCCAGGCCGAACAACGACCCGAACTCCGGCCGGTGGTCCTGCACCTGCGAGTGCTGGACGTTGAAGCGGATGGCGTTGCGGCCGGGCTCGGCGTAGATGCCGGAACCGAGGAAGCCGTTGCCGAGGAACGGGCCGTCGTACCAGGTCTTGGGAACCCGCCGCCAGATCAGGTCCGAACCGGCGAGAAACCGAGCCCAGTCAACGCCGGCCGACTGTGCCCAGGCCGGTGACTGGGCCTGGGTGAACGCGGCACCCGCGAAGCCGGCCAGCGCGCCGGAGAGAATCGTTCGTCGGTTGAGGTCGGCCACTCTGCCACCTACCCGGGTCAGCTATACCTCCGATGTTTCCTCGAACCTAGGAGGTGATCAAGCGGCAAGTCAAGCCCTGGAAGCGTTTGTAAATCGACGATGATCGGACCTATTTCCGGCTAAGCTCACCCCATGCTCACCGGAGCCCACCTGCTCGCCTTCATGGGCGTGGTCCTGCTGGCAGCGATGTCGCCCGGACCGGATTTCGTCATCGTCACCCGCCACGCGGCCATCTCCGGCAAACGCGCGGGCATGGCAGCCGGACTCGGCATCGCAGGCGGTGTCTTCGTCTGGGCACTGGTCGCCGCGCTCGGCGTAGCCAGCCTCCTCGCCGCCTCAGCGATTGCCTACACAGTCGTGAAACTCATCGGCGCCGCCTACCTCGCCTACCTCGGCGTCAAAGCACTGATCGGAGCCTGGCGCCGAGGCGAACGCGTCCAGCTCGACGCCCGACTACCCCCGGCCCGCCCACTGGTGGCCTTCCGGCAGGGCCTGATCACCAACCTCCTGAACCCCAAGTGCGCGGTGTTCTTCGTAGCCCTGATGCCCCAATTCCTCCCCGGAACCCCCACCCTGACCGACACACTGATGCTGTCGGCAGTGACAGTGCTCATCACCATCACGTGGTTCACGGTGCTGGCGAACCTCGTCGGACTCCTGAAGACCTTCTTCACATCCCCCAAGGTCCGCAAAGCCATGGACACGGTCACCGGCACGATCCTGATCGCCTTCGGTCTCAAGATCGCCACAGACTGACAAGAAGACCGCTTCGAAAGCGGATCTTGCTGAACGAGCTGGCGTCCCTCTGCTCACACATAGGTTGGCAACCTGGCCGCGCTGCCAACGTGCGACAGCACCAAAACCTGCTCGCAGAAGGTGGTCGGGCGGCCTGCCGAGACGTAGCAGATGCCGCACCCTCACCGGCACGGATTCTGATCACCTTCGGCCCCAAGATCGCCATGGACAGGCAAAATGCGCAGCTAAAACCTACTGTGGCCCACCGGACCTGCTCGCCCAGGCCCGACCGGGCGGCAAAGGCCACCGGATCCATTCCAGAGCGGATCTGTTGGCGTTGCTGAACGAACTGGCATCCGACTCCGCGCCGAAGGGATCATCGCCAAATCCAGTTGTCCACAACCCACCGGTAACCCGCCCACCCAGCTCTCACCCCGATAGACTGGAACCGGGGTCGCCCCCCTGGGAGTGGCGGGGGATGTTCGGGCAAGGGGATGACGAGCCTTTTACGTTTGTGGTTGGCGTTGACGATGGTTTCCGGGTTGCTACGCGGCGGAGTGAACATGTGGTTTGTGCCGGTGTGAGGCTGTTTACGCGGCTGGGAGGTGAACTTTGGCCGGGGTGGGGTGGTCGTTGAGATCAGCAATCAGTCGACTGGGTACTGTCCGGATCCCGCGTCGTGGCAGGCGGCCGAGAACGTGTTGGAGCGTGCGGGGATTGGGCATCCGGGCGGTTTCACTCATCAGGTTGTTTTCACCGCTGCGTGAGTTGTGCCGAGGTCAACATCGTGCGGGATGGGTTCTGTGTCTTCTGTGACGATAACCTTTCTGCGGATTGGAATGTGACGGGTTGATGCCTGTGCTCGGGAGCCGTGTGAGTGGTCAGGGCCCGATCCTCGGTTGTGGCGCGCAGGCATGCATCGTCTGGTGGGCAGTGCGAGGCGACTCAGGTGTCGTGGCCCGGCTCTGCGGCGGCGGTCGGCCTGGGAGGACCGGTAGCTGATTTGGATGTTGGCGCGGCCAGAGTCCGAGTGGTGTGGGCCATGGGAGACCGGCTGCAGCCGCGTACCTGGGAGCTGCTGGTGCCGAGGTGTCCGTGCAGCTCTGCGAACCGGCCGCGGTCGTCATCTGGCTTCGCGGACGGCCCCTGTGTGTTGCGGTTATGCGGCAGGTTTGAAGAAGCATCACGTTCCGGCACCGTCCAGGAGGGCAGTTTTGTGCGTGGCTCGGCCGTCAGCCGACCTCGTATGTCTCGTCCAGGCCGAGGTGGCGTCTGTTCGACGAGCTGACCGTTGGGCGCTGCGGCGGCAGGTGTTCAACGTGGAGTCTGTGGCGCGAGCATTGGTCGTGGTCAGCGCCGGGTGTCACGGGCCGGACTTGGCTGCTGTCGGGGCGGAACACGCGCGAGCCGTCGAGTGGTGCCGGGGTTCAGGGCGTGCGCTGTGCCCAGGTTTCTGTGAGCCAGTCGAGGGCTTCGGGGGCGTGGTTGAGTACGGAGATGTGGCCGTCGCCGGGGGTGCGGCGGAGTTCGGCCGTGGGGCAGTGGGCGGCGAGCCAGGCGCTGTGGGATGCGGGGATCATGCGGTCTTCTTCGCCGTGGAGCAGGAGCATGGGGGCCGTGATCCTCGCTGGGTCGCAGGCCCAGGGGGTGACGTAGGCGAGGTCGTCGTCGATCAGGCCGGCGGGGCCCGCGGCGATGGCGCGGTCGACCACGTCGCCCAGCCAGGACTGCGAGCCGGACAACGCTTCGAAGTCGGCGGGTGTGAACACGTCGGGATCGAACTCGGCTGAGGCCTCGTACTTCTCCTTGGCTTCACGTCCGGCTGCCGCCGCCCCCAGTGAGGCCGCGCTTGCGGTGGCCATTGCCTCGAACCAGGCGAACTCCGCTGCGTCGAAGGGCGCCACGGTGGCCAACGCGGCGACGGCGACCACTCGGTCAGTGAGTTGGGCGGCGCAGGCGACGGCGTGCGAGCCGCCGCCTGAGTGCCCCATGACGGCGAACCTGTCGATGTTCAGGGCGTCTGCGACTGCGCTGACCAACTCGGCTGCGGAGCCGACGGTTCGTCCTGCCTGGGGAGTTGAGGTGCCGTAGGCGGGCCGGTCATAGGAGACCCAGCGGATGTCCGGGCGCAGCAGCGGGGCGGGCGGTGTGCCCATGTTCGGGGTGCCGTGGTGCCAGAACACCGTGTGTCGCGCCGGGCCTGTGTCGTAGACGTGCAGACGTTGTCCGCCGGGCAGTTCCAGGTCCATTTCGTTCATTTGCCGATGGCCATGCCTTCCTGTTCCGCCCACGCCGCCACGTCTTCTCGGCGGAGAGCTGTCGCCAGCAAGTCGGGGAAAGCGTCCGGGGTGCAGGCGAAGGACGGGGCGCCGATGGCTGACAGTTGCGCGGCGAGTTCGTGATCGTATGCGGGTTTGCCGCTGTCGGACAGCGCGAGGAGGACCACGACCATGACTCCGCTGGCGACCATTTCCCGGACACGGCGTTGGAGCTCCGCCGCCACGCCGCCTTCGAAGAGGTCGCTGATCAGGACGACCACTGTGTCCGCTGGGCGGCGGATGTGCTGCTGGGCGTACGCCACCGCGCGGTTGATGTCCGTGCCGCCGCCGAGCTGGGTGGAGAACAGCAGGTCGACCGGGTCGTCCAAGGTTTCCGTCATGTCGACGACCTCGGTGTCGAAGACGATCAGCCGGGTGTCGACCGCGCGCAGCGAGGCCAGCGTCGCGCCGAAGACGGCCGAGTACACCACGGACTCGGCCATCGAGCCGGACTGGTCGACCAGCAGGATCACGTCCCGCAGCGCCGCGCTGCGGGACTGGCGGTGCGAGCCGATCAGGCTTTCCACCACGAGCGTGCGCTGGTCGGGCTGGTAGTGCCGGAGGTTCGCCTTGATCGTCGCCGACCAGTCCACATCGGACATGCGGGGTCGCCTGGTCCGGCGGGAGCGGTCGATCGCCCCCGTCACCGCGGCGATCAGCCGGTCGGCCAGCTTGCGTTCGATCTCCTCGACCACCTGGCGGACCACCGCTCGCGCGGTTTCCCTTGTCCGGGCCGGGATCGCGTGCGACAACGACACCAATGTGCCGACCAGGTTCACGTCCGGCTCGACCGACGACAGCAATTCCGGTTCGAGCAGCAACTTGGTCAGGCCCAGGCGTTCGACGGCGTCGCGTTGCATGACCTGCACGACGGACTTCGGGAAGTACGTCCGCACGTCACCGAGCCAGCGGTGCAGCTTCGGCGAACTCGCGCCGAGCCCAGCACCGCGTTTGCCATCGCCGTCGCCGCCGTACAACGCGGTCAACGCGCTGTCGCGGCGGGCGTCGTCGTCGCTCAGGCCGCCGAGTTGGTCGGCTTCGGGGCCGAGCAGCAGCCGCCATCGGCGCAGGCGTTCTTCGGTCATACCCCTGCCCTCTCGTACAAGCCGCGGACGAATTCGACGAGTCGTTCGGTGCGGTCCGGGTCGCCGTCGTCGACGACCAGCACGGCCGTTCCACCGCCCTGGCCGACGCGTTCGGCCAGCGTTCGGCGTTCAGGCGCGGAAAAGCTGGAGATCGCCCGCCGCAGCAACGGCAACGCGTCCTCGAAGGCCTCGGTCGGCAGCCCGGTCAGCCATTCGTCGACCAGGCCGAGCAGCCGTGGGTCGGCGGCGAGCCGGACGGCTGAGCCACGCAGGAAGCCCGCGACGAACGACGTGCCACCGGCGGCGACCGACACGGCCCGTTGCATACGGATCGCGACGGCCTCAGTGTCCAGACGGTCGTCTTCCCACAACAACCGTGTTGCCCGCCCGACTGGCAGACCGTGCGCCGACGGGTCCGTGCGGACTAGCCGGTGTAATGCCTCCCACCAGCCCGCTGAGTGCTCCTCGTCCGCGGCGACGATGACCGCCTCATGCGCCTTGTCCAATGTCGACAAAGCGATTTCGGCGGTGGCGTCGTCGATTCCGTGACACGCCAACGGCAACCCGGCGGACCCACGAGCGAGCAACCCGTGCATGGCGGCCCTGAGCAGTTCCGGATCGGTGCCGCGCACGGATCCGTATCGGACAGTCCCAGCCAACGCGGGCAACGCCTGCAACAACTCGAGCGCGTCCGTCGCCGCAGCGGCGCAACGGTCGAGCGCGGCACGCGCGGCGGTGACAGCGCTGACAAGCTCACACGCGACCGCCTCACGCAGCACCTCAGCAGCCGCTGCGACTGTCTCGGCGGACTTGGCCCGCTCCAACAGCACGTGCTCCGCCGCACCCTCCACAGTGGCGCCGTGACGAGCCGCGGCGGCGACCGCGACAGCCAGACCAGGATCCCACTGGACTGTCCACGCCTCGGCGAACGTGCCGAGCGTGGTCGTCTCGTCAGGCTCGCCCCAGCGCACGTCCAGCACGTGCAACTGGCGCAACAACCGCGACCGGCCACGGTCGATGTCCCGGCGCAGGTCCAGCCGCATGCTCTTCCCGGCCGCGTTCGCGGGCAACCGCAACTTGCGCTGCAACCGCTCCAGGTCCGTCGCCAGCGGCGACCGGGGCACGCCGTCACCGACCGAACCCAGCTCCTCGCCGACAACGAGCTTCTCGTGGACGATCCGCAGCCCGACATCGTCGCCGCCGCACAGCACCGCCAACACGGCCTCGCTGACCTCGGACAACCCCGGCGACGGTCGGCCACGCAACGCGGCGAGCGTGTCCGCCAGCCGCACAGCTTCCACAGCGCTCGCGGTGGACGCGGGCAGCCCTTCCTCACGCAACACGTGCGAAGTGCGCGCCATCCAACGCGGGATCGTGTCGTTCGGGAACTCCCACAAGTGGGCGTACCAGCCCGGCGACGCCACACCCGCGCCATAACCGGAAGTCGCGGCGAGGCGGCCATGGCTCCACGGCACCCAGCTACCCGCGATCTTGCTCTTCTGCAGACCTTTGACCAGGTCCGCATCCGCCTTGGCGGCGGGCAACGAGCGCAGAGCGGGCACGTGCCACGCGCCGCAGACCACGACGATCGGGCCGTCGTACTCGGTTAGCGCCTTGCGCAACACCTGGCGCATCCACGCCTCCCGCTGCAGCGTCCGCTGGTCGACGGTGTCCGCGAACTCCTCCCGCAACGCGGTCATGGCTTCGGCGATCGCGTTGGCTAGCTGCGTGGGTTCCGAGCTGGAGTGCTCGACCACGTCCTCCCACCAGCGCTCCGGATCGTCGAACCCGGCCGCTTCGGCGAGCACTCCGAGCGGGTCGACCACCACCCGGTCGACGTCCTCCGCGTCCGGCTCGCGCGACAGCGAGATCCCGGCGGGCAGGTCGGCGAAACGCACGTCCACGTTGTTCCGCGCGCCCCACGTCAGCGCCTGCCACTCGGGCGAGAACCGCGCGAACGGCCAGAACGCGGCGTTCGAGGGGTCTGCCGCGTCGTGCAGCAGCAACGCCACCGGTGGGACGAGCTCGTCCACGTGTTTGACCAGGGCGTCTGCGTCCGGCGGGCCTTCCACCAGGACGAGCTGCGGGCGTACGGCCTCGAGCGCGGCACGGACCATGCGTGCCGAGCCTGGGCCGTGGTGCCGGATGCCGACCAACGTCACCCGGTCGGGGATGGGTTTCATCAAGCCGGGTCCAGTTCCCGGCATGCCCGGTAGAGGTCACGCCATTCTTTGCGCTCCTTGACCACTGCTTCGAGATATTCCTGCCAGGCCACGGTGTCCGACACCCTGTCCTTGATCACCGCGCCGAGCAGGCCAGCGGCCAGCTCGTCGGCACCCAGGCTGCCGTCGCCGAAGTGCGCGGCCAGCGCCATCCCGCTCGTCACGACCGAGATCGCCTCCGCCGTCGACAGGCTGCCGCTCGGCTTCTTGACCTGCGTGCGGCCGTCGACCGTGGTGCCGTTGCGCAGTTCGCGGAAGATCCGCACGACCCGGCGGACCTCGTCCAGCGCGGGCGGTTCGGACGGCAGCTCCAGCGCCCGTCCCAACTGGGCGGCGCGCTGGCTGACGATCTCCACCTCGGCGTCCTCGGTGGCCGGTGGCGGCAGCACGACGGTGTTGAAGCGGCGGGCGAGCGCGGAGGACATCTGGTTCACGCCGCGGTCGCGGTCGTTGGCCGTGGCGATCAGCGTGAAGCCCGGCACGGCCTGGAACTGCGTGTTCAGTTCGGGCACCGGCAGCGCCTTCTCGGACAGGATCGTGATCAGCGAGTCCTGCACCTCGGCTGGCATCCGGCTGAGCTCCTCGACACGGGCGACAGCACCGGTCTGCATCGCGCGCAGCACCGGGCTGGGCACCAGTGCGGCCTCGCTGGGCCCCTCGGCGATCAGCCGCGCGTAGTTCCAGCCGTAACGGACCGATTCCTCACTCGTGCCCGCCGTGCCCTGCACGATCAGCGTCGAGTCACCGCTGATCGCCGCCGCGAGGTGCTCCGACAGCCACGACTTGGCCGTTCCGGGCACACCGACGAGCAGCAACGCGCGGTCGGTCACCAACGTGCTCACCGCGACCTCGACCAGTCGCCGGTCGCCGACGTACTTGGGCGTGATCGCGGTTCCGTCGGGCAGCGTGCCCCCGAGGACGTAACGCACGACGGCCTGCGGGGAGAGCTTCCACTTCGGGGGGCGCGGCTTGTCGTCGGTCGCGACCAGCGCGGCCAGTTCTTCGGCGTACTGCGTTTCCGCACTGGGACGCAGCACAGTCGGTGTGGTCACGGGTTTCCGCTCCGTTCGATTTCCTCATGAAGTTCGGTTCGCAGCCGCAAGACGAGTTCTTCGGCGCCGTGCACCGGCCAGCGGGCGGCTATCCGCGGCCAGTGGTCGTGCAGGACGCGCAGGTCCCCGCGGCGTAACAGGGCTTCGGGCGGGCGGCCGACGCGCCAGCCGCGGTCGGCCAGTTCGGCGAAGCGCTCCAGCACGACCCTGGTCACGTCCGGGTGCCACGGTGAGGGGAGCAGGCCGCAGAAGTAGTCGAGCTCGTTGGCGTCCCACGAGCCGGCGAGCTTGATCAACACGCGGGCCAGCGTGGGCGACGGCAGTTTGTCCAACGCGTCGAGCAGCGCTGTCGAGCTGATCGTGGACGCCAGATCGGTCAGCCACGGCACCGGGTCGTTCGCCGCACCGAGATTCTCCGCGACGCCTTGCAGCAGCGCGGTTCCCCACGTGCTCAGGCGGAGCCTGCGCGGCGCTTTCGGGCCGAGCCAGTCCAGCCAGAAGTCCGGCGAGACGCTGGCGGAGTCCGCTTTCAGCCGCGCCGATCCGGTGCGGCGGACGGGCGAGTCGCGCAGTTCGTCACGATCGGGCTCCTGCTCGTACGGGCCGTCCGGGTGCAGGTCGACTGTGTCTTCGAGCAGGCCGTCGCGCAGGCGCTGCTCGGCTCGTTTGGACAGTGCGGAGCCGGGCAGCCTGCGCAGCAACGCGACGGCTTCCTCACGGACGTTGGTGGACCGGTCGTCGAGCGCCTGCTCAAGGATCGGTTCGTCGTCGGCTGACAGGCCCTCGGCCAGGGCGGCGATCAGGAGCTTGCGGTCCTCGACGCGGCGCAGTTCGGGCCAGTGCTCGGCGATGTACGCACGGAACCGCGCGGGATCCTGCCTACGGGCCGCGACCAGGCGCGCTTTGCGTTGCACGGGCGAGAGGTCCAGCGCGTCCTCGATGTCGATGGGGCCGTCGAGATCCTCCTGACCCGCCGCCCACGCCCAGCCGGCCCGGCGCTGCGCGAGCCACCGGCCCCGCGACCCGAGCGCGGGCAGAACAGCGTCCCGCACAACGGATCGGGCTGTCGCGGCGGCGAGGATGTCCGGCAGTTGGCGATACGGGACCACGAGGTTCGCGCGGTCGAGCGCGAGACAGCACTCGCGCAGCATCTCGTTGTCCTCCGTGGCCATGACCTGGCTGAAGATCGCGCCGACCCGGGCGGACGCCTCGGCCCGGTTGTCCTCCGGCGCGGGCGGGATCGGCTCGGCGTTGGCTTCCGGCGCGATCCGGGAACCACGCCTGGCCAGGCCGTACGCGGCGCAGTCGGCCAGCGTCCGCTCCGGCTCCGCGGAGCCGATCACGACTTTCTGGGTGATCTCCGGCCAGCTCATGACACGACCTCCGGAGCACCGCCGGGCTCGGCGACCGCGCCGAGCTTGACCGACCAGCCATCCCACAACCCGATGGCGTCGAAGGGAAGACCGCCGTGGATGGCGAGCGCGCGGTCGGCGGCGACATCGTCGACGACCGGCAACGCGCGACCGTCGGCATCGACCGCGACGAGCCCCTCGGCGAGGCGGATCTGCTTGCAGGTCAACGGATGCAGTCGTTGCCACGGATCACGCCGGAGCAACGGCTCCAGACCCGCCAACGCGCCGGTCCACGTCTCGGACAGGTCGATCGGGCGGGCCGCGGTGGACGGATCGCGGTCACCGACCGCCATCCGGCGCGGCGCACCGGCGGGATACGGATGCAGATCGCCGACGAACTCGCCGTTGGGCAACGCCGGCCCGGGAATCGCTCCACCCGCCGCATGCCGGACGACCGTCACCCATTCACGCCGCTCACGGCCCCACACCCATTGCCGCGTTGTCCGAACGCGACCGTCGTCCTCGTCCTTGCGCAGGAGGACAACCCACGTGTCACGCCAACCCGGTGCGTCGCGGACCTCCTGTTCGGTGACGGTGTAACCGAGCCGCATCCGGATGACGTCGTTGAGCTCGGGAGGCGGGTTGGCCGCGAGCGTGGCGAGCAGGTGCAGCCCACCCAAGCGGTCCGCGGCCCGCTCGGTCCAGTTCGCGCCACCGGAGAAGACGACCGCCGCCAGGTCTTCCAGCGCCCCGGCCAGCCCAGGGGCCTGCGCGTCGACCATCCGCCGCATGATCGCCTCCCACCAGGCGCGGTCGCGCCCGGCGAGTTCGGCGACGCCCCGGCGGGCGACGTCGGCGAGCCACTCCCGCAGCCCGGCGACCCCGCCCTGCACGGCGAGGTCCCGCGCCTCAACGGTTTTCGCCCGCTGCGCGGCCCGCCGCTCGACCGCCTCGGGGGAGTCGTCCACCGGCTTCGGCGTCTTGCGGACCTCGCGGCGGTGCTGCCACTCGCCGACCCACTCGGGCGCGGTGGCCGCCGGGGCGCCGCCACGGGCGTGCATGACCTGGACGGCCACGGCGTGCTTGCACGGGAACTTCCTTGACGGACAGGAACACTTGGTCGCCCGGTCGGTCAGGTCGACGCACACCTGGTACGGCTTTTTGCCGCTGCCTTTGCACAAGCCCCAGAGAGCGTGCTCGTCGTACCCGAGCTCGCTCCAGTTGCCAGGCGCCGCCAAGCGGGCCGCGCTGCTCGCGACCTGCTTGTCCGGCGCCATGGCGAGGACTGCGTCGACATCCATTTCGGCGGGACCCCCAAAAAGTCTCGATCTCACAAGAGACTCTAGGGCCACCCACCGACAGTTCCGATCGCCGCAGGTCAGCGGTTGATCATGGCGTACGGGCGGCGCCCGCCCGCTTCGGCCAAGTGGAGCACCTGCTCGCGCATCACATCGGGACCGCCGACCGGCCGGACCGACTCGGCTTCGTCGATCATCGTGGTGAAGCGCAGAGGAGCCACCGCGGAAGTGAGCCGTTTCCGCTGAGCACTCGTTCCTCATACGTCCGGACGTCGTCGCGGATATGGTGGACGCTCAGCTCATAAACCAATGGCGGGAAACCCGTTCCGGGAAAAAGCATATTCGAACATTGCGCCGGGATACTCGGATCATGAACGCTCAGCTCTTCACGCTCACCAAGGCCGACGACCCCAACGAGGTTTACGCGTGGGGAATGCAGATCACGACGGCCGACGACACCGAAGCCGTCGTCTACCGCCGTGATCCCGTGTCCCAGCGAGCCATGTTCGGCGTGCACGACTCAGCCGAAGCCGCGCTGGCGCGCTACGGCTCCGCCCACGATCTCGCTCTGCAGTGGGAGGTCTAGCTCCAGTCCGGTCCTCGCCGCGCCCAGCTCCACGCGTAACGCGGGTCCTCGCACGCCTCGGCGCCCTCGCCCAGCTCCAACGGCCGGAACGTGTCGACCATGACTGCGGTCTCGTCGAACTTCTCCGCGCCGAGGGACGCCTCGACGGCGCCGGGCTGCGGGCCGTGGGTGCATCCGGACGGGTGCAGCGACAACGAGCCCAAGCCGATTCCGGAGCCCTTACGGGCCTCGTAGTTTCCGCCGACGTAGAACATCAGCTCATCCGAGTCGACATTCGCGTGGTTGTACGGCACAGGCACGGACAAGGGGTGGTAATCCACCTTGCGCGGGCAGAACGAGCACACCACGAAGTTCGGGCCTTCGAAAGTCTGGTGCACGGGCGGCGGCTGGTGCACGCGGCCCGTGATCGGCTCGAAGTCACGGATGTTGAACGCCCACGGGTACAACGCGCCGTCCCAGCCGACCACGTCGAACGGGTGGTTGGCGTAGGTGAACTTCGTGACGCCCGCGCGGTGGCGCACGAACACGTCCACGTCCGTCCCGTCGACCAGCAGCGGCTCGGTCGGACCGCGCAGGTCGCGCTCGCAGTACGGCGAGTGCTCGAGGAACTGGCCTTTCGCGCTCAGGTAGCGCTTGGGCGGGCCGATGTGGCCGGTCGCCTCCAGGACCAGCAGCCTGAGGTCCTCGCCGGGAACCACCCGATAGGTGCACGACGTCGGGATCACCACGTAGTCGCCGTCACCGACGGCCAGCGGGCCGTAGATCGTCTCGATGACCGCGCTGCCCGTCTGCACGTACAGCAGCTCGTCACCGGCCGCGTTGCGGTACAGCGGGGACGGCTGGGTCGCCGCGACGAAGCAGATCTTCACGTCGGCGTTGCCGAACAGCAGCCTGCGCCCGGTCACCGCGTCCACCTCGGTGGGGGAGTCCCACTTCAGCTCCTGCGATTTGAAGTGCCTCGGCTTCAGCGGCAGGTTCGGGGTGGTCGCGCGCTCGTCGGCCACCTGGACCGCGTCGACGATCGCCGTCGGCAGGTGGCGGTGGTAGAGCAGCGCCGAATCACTGGAGAACCCCTCGACGCCCATCAGCTCTTCGGCGTAGAGCGACCCGTCCGGTGCGCGGAACTGGGTGTGCCTCTTTCGGGGGATCTCACCCACGCTTCGGTAGTAAGGCATGGCCTCTCCTGTGTCCGGATAGCGGACATTTTTGTTCAGTTGCCGGTACGCTACTAGCGTGTCAGCCGTGTCAAGCGCAGTCGAACTCCCGCCGCCCGGCCCTCGAGGTGTTCCGCCCCTGCTCGCGAGGCTTGTCGACGACGCCGCCCTGTTCCCTCCAGGCAACGCAGCGATGCCCGACGCGATCGCCGCGCACCTGGAGATGCGGTCGTCGAACCGGGCCGCCGTGATGGGTCTCTTCCTGTGTCCGGCGTCCCGGTTGCCGGAGCTGATCACCGAGCTGATCAAGGCCCGGCCGGTCAAGCCCGTCGCACTGTCCCTGGTCATCGACACCGGCCTCGGTGGCGTGCCCAAGGCGCTGTCCATCGTCGAATCGCGCACCGAGCTGCTCGCGCTGCGGATGGTCGAGATGCCGGCCCCGTCCGACGTCGACGACCAGTGGCTCGAGCGGGTCTCCGAGTTCGTGCCGGAGGACGTCATCCGCGTCATCGAGCCGCGCCGCGGCGGGCCGGACTGGCTGGAGAGCATCCGCAAGGTCGCCGAACACGGCAGCTGGCCCAAGCTGCGCTGCGGCGGGCTGAGCCAGCAGGCCTTCCCGACCGTCGACGAGATCTCCGACTTCATGTCGGTGGTCAGCGCGGGCGGCGTGTCGTTCAAGGCAACCGCCGGTCTGCACAACGCGGTCCGGCACACTGACGAAGAGACCGGATTCACCCACCACGGCTTCCTCAACCTGCTCGTGGCGACCGCCCGGTCGCTGGCCGGCGGGGACGTCCGCGAGGCGCTCACCAGCACGGACTCCGAGGCGCTCGCCAAGGAGGCAGCCGAGCTGTCCGAGGCGGCGTCGCACGCGGTCCGCGGTGTCTTCGCGTCCTACGGCTCGTGCTCGCTGGCCGAGCCGGTCGCCGACTTGGAACAACTGGGGTTGCTGTGACGTGGGTGCAGGACGAGGCCTTCAGTGCCGACCAGCCGTTCGGTCCGCAGACGCTGCCGTACGGCGTCGTGGACGGCCAGATCGCGGTGCGGCTGGGCGACCAGGCGTTGCCGTTGCGGCCGATCGCGTCGTCGTTCGGTGAGCACGCCGACCTGGTCGCCGCCGACTCGCTGAACCCGCTGCTGGCCGCGGGCAGGCAGGCGTGGACCGACGTGCGGGCGCGGTTGATCGAGCTCACCCAGGCCTCGGCCGCGCCGAAGGGCGCCGCGCTCGTGCCGCTCGGCGAGCCGGTCCTGCCGTTCACGGTCGCCGACTACGTGGACTTCTACTCGTCGAAGAACCACGCGGAGAACGTCGGCCGGATCTTCCGGCCGAACGACGACCCGTTGCTGCCCAACTGGACTCACCTGCCTGTGGGCTACCACGGCCGCGCCGGGACAGTCGTCGTGTCGGGCACGCCCGTCGTACGGCCGCACGGTCAGCGACGCGGCCAGCAAGGGCCGTCGTTCGGGCCGTCGCAGCGGCTGGACATCGAGGCCGAGGTCGGGTTCGTCTGCGGTGGCCCCGTCACCGGCCGCGTGCCGGTGTCGTCCGCCGCGGACCACGTGTTCGGCGTGGTGCTCGTCAACGACTGGTCCGCGCGTGACATCCAGGCGTGGGAGTACCAGCCGCTCGGGCCGTTCCTGGGCAAATCGTTCGCCACCTCGGTGTCCGCGTGGGTCACCCCGCTGGACGCGTTCTCGGCCGCTCGCGTGCACACCCCGCCGCGCACGCACCCGGTGCTGGACTACCTCGTCGAGGACCAGCCGTGGGGTCTTGAACTGCTGCTCCAGGTCGAGTGGAACGACTCGATCGTGTCCCGGCCGCGGTTCGCGGACATGTTCTACTCGTTCGCCCAGCAACTGGCGCACATGACCGTCAACGGCGCGACCGTGCGGCCGGGCGACCTGTTCGCGTCCGGCACGGTGTCCGGTCCGGAACGCGACCAGCTGGGCTGCTTCCTCGAGATGACCTGGGGCGGCCGGGACAAGATCACACTGCTCGGCGGCGAGCAGCGAACGTTCCTGGAGGACGACGACACCGTGCGGATCACCGCGACGGCGCCGGGCCCGGACGGCTCGGTCGTCGGGCTCGCGGAGGTCGTCGGCACTGTGTCACCCGCGTCATGACCTCGCCAGGCGTGCACGGCAAAGAGAGCTCCCTGACGCTCGACCGGGGGCTGGCGCTGCTGCAGGCGGTCGCCGACTCCGAGTCGGAAGCGCCGACCATCAGCGACCTCGCCACCGCGATCGGCGCCAGCCGCGCGGCGGTGTACCGGCTCCTCGTGCCACTCCAGGCACGCGGGTTGGTGCGCAGGGAGGGCTCGCGTGTACGCCTGGGCTTGGGTCTGTTGCGGTTGTCAGCGCGTGTCCTGCCGCAGTTGCGGCACGCCGCCTTGCCCGCGTTGCGTGAACTCGCCGAGTCGATCGGCGCGACCGCGCACCTGACGGTCGCCGACGGCGATGAAGCACAGGCCGTCGCCGTCGTGGAGCCGTCGTGGACGGCGTATCACGTGGCCTACCGCGTCGGGACGCGTCACTCGCTGCACAAAGGCGCGTCCGGCAAGGCAATCCTGCTGCCGTTCGAAGGCCCCGAGTGGGTGTCGACGGCCGGTGAGCTGCAAGCCGGGGCGTTCGGCATAGCCGCGCCCGTGCGGGGCGTGTCCGGGCTGCGGGCCAGCGTCGGCGTGGTCACTTTTGAACGTCTGCACGCGGAGGTTGTGGGGCCTCAGGTTGTGCGGACTGCCGCCGAAGTCGCGGCTGCGTTGCGATGACGGCGGGCACGGCCGCCGCTGAGATCATCGCGAGCGTCAACCACAACGGGCCCGTACCAAGCGCCAGGAGGCCCGTCAGCAGCCCGGGGCCGAGGGCAACGGAAACACCCCACGAAAGCTGGAACAGGGCGCTGGCGCGGCCCTGAGCCTCTTTTGGCGCCGCGTCGGCGGCAGCCGCCGTGCTGAGCGGGCTGAACAAGCACTCGGCCAGCGACATCACAGCGCTCGTCGCGATGATCACGGGGATGGCCGGGAAGATCGCGAGCGCGGTGAAGCTGACCGCGAACAGCCCGGCGGCGGCGACCATGCCCCGGCCGCGCGGGAACCGTTCCGCGATCCGCAGCACCGGCTCCTGCACGACGATGTAGACGACGGTCCCCGTGATCATGGCGGCGGCCACGACCCACTGCGGCTCACGCAACTCGTTGATGACCACGAGCGGCAGCACCGTGTACTTGCCGACGCTGGCCAGGCAGAACAGGATCTGAGTGGCGCAGATGGCCACGTAGCGCCGGTCACGCAGGACGATCGGCCAGCCCGCCTTCGCCGTCGTCTCACGCGCCCCCGTCCTGATCCCGAGCAGGACCACAGCCGCCAGCCCGAGCAGCGCGGCAGTGGCGTAGTTCACCACGTTGTAGATCGCCGGATCCGCGGTGTCGGGCATGATCCCGATCAGCGCCGACCCGAGCCCGAACCCGGCGAACCGGCCGATCGACTGACGGCCGAGCAGCCGCTCCAGATCCCGCTCGCCCTTGCTCACCGCCTTGGCGAACGGCGCGTTCGACGTCCAGAAAAGACGGTCGCCGACGCTGATCACGGTCGCGACGACAACGGCCTCCCACACCGTGCCGGTGTGCGGGTAGTAGAGAAAACCGGCCAGCCGGACGACATTGGACGCGATCACCAGCTTCGCCGGACCGATCCGGTCGAGCAGCACACCGATGGCCGGGCCGGTCGTGACACCGATCAGCCCGCCGGCCGTGAGACTCATCCCGGCCGCCGTTTCCGTCATGTGCTGGGCGTTGACCAGGAACAACAACGCGAACGGCGGCCACACACCGCTGGCCGTCGAGTCGATGATGGACGCGATCGCGAACCGCGTGCGCACGAGTGACACCCCCACAGGACTTAGGTCCCGACGATAGGGGACTGCCGCACCAAGAGAAAAATCTTCCCCGCCAGCAGGATCGTGGTGTGGACGTTCTCGACCTGGCGCGGTGGCAGTTCGGCATCACCACCGTCTACCACTTCCTGATGGTCCCGCTGACGATCGGACTCGCGGTCCTCGTCGCCGGGATGCAGACGGCATGGGTGCGCACCGGTGACGTGAAGTACCTCAAGATGACCAAGTTCTGGGGCAAGTTGATGCTGGTCAACTTCGCCATGGGCGTGGTCACCGGGATCGTGCAGGAGTTCCAGTTCGGGATGTCCTGGAGCGCCTACTCCCGGTTCGTCGGCGACGCGTTCGGCGCGCCGCTGGCCATGGAGGGCCTGCTCGCGTTCTTCGTCGAGTCCACGTTCCTCGGCCTGTGGATCTTCGGCTGGGACAAGCTGCCCAAGAAGGTCCACCTGGCGTGCGCGTGGGCGTTCTCGCTGGCCACGGTCCTGTCGGCGTACTTCATCCTGGCCGCCAACTCGTGGATGCAGCACCCGGTCGGGGTCGAACTGGTCGACGGGCGGCCGAGGCTGACCTCGATCTGGGCGCTGCTGACCAACAACACCGCGCTCGCCGCGATCCCGCACACGATCGCCGGGTGCTTCGCCGTCGCCGGTGCGTTCCTCGTCGGCGTCGCCGTCTGGCACCTCACGCGCCGCCGCAACGAGGAGACCGCGGTGTGGCGGTCGTCGCTGAAGCTCGGCGGCGTGGTCGGGATGGTGTCGTTCGCGCTGCTCGCGGTGACCGGCGACATCCAGGGCAAGCTGATGTTCGAGCAGCAGCCGATGAAGATGGCCGCGGCGGAAGCGCTGTGCCACACCGAACAACCGGCCGGCTTCTCGGTCTTCGCGATCGGTGACCTGACCAGGCCGGACTGCGAGAACGTCAAGTCGATCACCGTGCCCGCGCTGCTGTCGTTCCTCGCGCACAACGACTTCACCAGCGAGGTCAAGGGCATCGAGGACCTGACCAAGGAATACAAGGCCAAGTACGGCGAGTTCTACCCGGTCGACCCGCAACTGGGGGAACTGTCCGGGCAGCCGATCGACTACGTGCCGAACCTGCCGGTCACCTACTGGGGATTCCGCTTCATGATCGGTTTCGGCGCGCTGGCCGCGCTGGCGGCCGCGGCGGCGCTGTGGCTGACCAGGAAAGGCCGGATGCCCGCGTCGCCGTGGTTCCGCCGGGCGGCACTCGCCGGGATCGCCACGCCGTTCGTCGCCAACAGCTTCGGCTGGATCTTCACGGAAACGGGACGGCAGCCGTTCGTGGTCGTGCCCAATCCGACCGGCGTCGACGGCGTGTGGATGTTCACCGCCCGAGGTGTTTCCGGATTGACCGTCGGGGAAGTGCTGACCTCGTTGATCGTGCTGACACTGGTCTACGCGGCGCTGGCCGTGCTGGAGGTGTTCCTGTTGCGGCGCTACGCCCGAGCCGGGATAGCCGGGGTGATGCCACCGGGCAAACCGGCAGCGGAGAAGAAGCCCGACGACGAACTCGCCTTCGCGTATTAGGAGCCCGCAATGGACCTGGCACTCGTCTGGTTTCTGATCATCGCCTTCTTCTGGCTGGGATACCTGTTCCTCGAAGGCTTCGACTTCGGCGTCGGAATGCTGCTTCCCGTGCTCGGCCGCGACGAGAAGGAACGGCGCGTGATGGTGAACACCATCGGCCCGGTGTGGGACGGCAACGAGGTGTGGCTGATCGTGGCCGTCGGTGCGACGTTCGCGGCTTTCCCAGGCTGGTACGCGACTTTGCTGAGCTCCGCGTACCTGCCCTTGCTCGCGGTGCTCGTGGGTTTGATCGGACGGGGTGTGGCCTTCGAGTACCGCGGCAAGGTGGATTCGGTGCGCTGGCGCCGCAATTGGGACCGGGTCATCGTGATCGGTTCCTGGCTGCCCGCGCTCGGCGTCGGCCTGTTGCTCTCGTGGAATGTGCTCGGGTTGCCCATTGACGCGGCCGGTAACCGGGTGGGGTCCGCGTTCTCGGCGTTCCAATGGGAAACCCTGCTCGGCGCGCTCGCGATCGTAGGTTTCTCGCTCGTACACGGGGCCGTGTTCGTGGCGTTGAAAACCGAAGGGGATATACGGTCGCGGGCGCGCCGCCTCGCCTTGCGAATCGGACCGGTGGCGTTGCTGCCGATGCTCGGCCTGCTGCTGGTCGTGCAGACGCGTGCCGGTTCTTCGTGGACCTGGCTCGTGGTCGGGCTCGTGGTGATCGCCGCGATCCTGGCGCTGGTGTTCCTCTCGGCCGGGCGCGAAGGGCGCGCTTTCGCGCTGATGGCGGTGGTGATCATCGGATCGGTCGTCGCGTTGTTCGGCGCGTTGTACCCGGATGTCATTCCGTCGACGGTCGATCCGGCTTTCTCACTGACGATCGAGTCGACCGCGTCCAGCCCGTACACGTTGAAGGTGATGACGTGGATAGCCGGGTTCGGCGCGCCCGCGGTGCTGGTCTACCAAGGCTGGACCTATTGGGTGTTCCGCAAACGAATCGGCACAGGGCACATTCCCCCGGTGCGTGTGCCATGAGCTCTCCCGACCGGCGAAATCCCGCCCAGGACCGGTCGGGCAGGGGCCCGCTCGGCGCGTTGCCAGCATCAGCGCGCCGGGCATTGGCCCTGTGTTTCGTCCTCGGTTTCCTGTCCGCGCTGGCACTCGTCGCTCAAGCGTGGTCACTGGCGTCCGTGGTGACCGGTGGTGGACTGCTCGCCGTTCTCGTCGGGTCGGTCGTGGCCAGGGCGTTGCTGAGCTGGGCGACACAAGTCGTCGCGGCCAGGGCTGCCGCGGGCGCCAAGGAAGAACTGCGCGCACAGGTTCTCGACACGTCGCTGGCCCGTGGCCCGGAGTGGATTTCCGCCCGAGGCGCGGCTTCGCTGACAGTGCTCGTCACCAAAGGACTGGACGCGCTCGACGCCTATTTCACGGTGTACTTGCCTGCGTTGGTCTCCGCGGCAGTTGTTCCGTTGTCCGTCGGCGCGGCGATCCTTCTCATCGACTGGCCCGCCGCTGTCGTGATCGCGTTGACCGTGCCGCTTGTGCCGTTGTTCGCGATCCTGATCGGCAGATACACCGCCTCGAAGGTGACCGAATCGGCCGACGCGACGGCCCGGTTGTCCGCGCACTTGCTGGAAATGATCCGTGCTCTGCCCGTGCTGACGGCCTTCCGGCGGGCCGAGCGCCAGGCCGACGCGGTGCGCAGGGTTTCCGCGCAACACCGGCGTGCCACGCTGGCGACGCTGCGGGTCGCGTTCTCGTCGGCGCTGGCGCTGGAGTTGATCGCGACGCTGTCGGTCGCGGTGGTCGCGGTGATCATCGGCGTCCGTCTGGTCTCCGGTGATCTGACGCTGGCAGTGGGACTGTTCGTGCTGATCCTGGCGCCCGAGTGCTACTTCCCGCTGCGTGCGGCCGGAGCCGCGCACCACGCCAGCGAGGACGGCATCGAAGCGATCCGCCGGGTCCGCGCGTTGTCCGGCGACGTCCCCGCCGAGCCGCGGTTCTCGGACTCGGAGATCGCGACGGTCACGGACCTGCGCGTCGCCCGCCGGGACGGATTCGCCCCCGACGGACTGTCGTTCTCGTTGCGGCCAGGGGAGATCGTCCGGTTGTCGCAGCCGAGCGGTGGCGGAAAGTCCACGGTCATCGCCGCGTTGCTGGGATTCGTCTCGCCGACATCCGGATCTGTCGTGGTCGGCGCTCCCGATCTGGCGGCATGGCGCCGGACCGTGGCGTGGGTGCCGCAACGCCCGGCCTTCGCGGCCACAACCGTCACCGAGGAGTTGCGGCTGGCGCTCGGCGACCGCAACGTCCCACCCAGCGCGGAGGAGATGCACGCGGTCGCGTCATCAGTGGCCGCCGCGCACCTGCTCGACCGCAAGATCGTCGAACTGTCCACAGGGGAGCGCCAACGAGTCGCGCTCACCCGTGCGCTGCTACGCGTCAAGCGCGGCGCCCGTGTCCTGCTGCTCGACGAACCGACCGCACACCTGGACAGCGCCACCGCCAGCCTCGTCATGCGCGCGGTGTACTCGGCCGCGTCCGATGGCGTGGCTGTGCTGCTGGCGACCCACCGTGACGTGACGCTCGCCGATGACACTCCACAGTCGACGGTCGTTTCCTCGGCCGCGCATACTCCCACCGGCAAGACACCTCGGATCCGGATCACCCGCCGCGAATTGCTCGGGGCGTTGATCGGCGCGTTGGCGTTGTCCAGCGGCGTCGCATTGACCGCGGTGTCGGCTTGGCTGATCGCCGAAGCGGCCTCCCGGCCACCGATCCTCACGCTGATGGTCGCGATCGTCGGAGTCCGCACCTTCGGCTTGGCACGCGCGGGACTGCGCTACCTCGAACGCCTCGTCACCCACGATGCCGCGTTCCGCCGCGCCACGGACCTGCGCGTGTCCTTGTGGCAGCGCCTGGTCGCCCTGGGCCCAGCACGGACCGCCGGATTGGCACGCGGCGAAGGCGTGCGGCGCCTCGTCGACGACGTCGACACAGTCAGAGACCTCACCCCACGCGTCCTCGTGCCACCGATCGTCGCGGGGGTTGTGTGCACTGTGGCCGTTGCCGTTCAGTACGCACTGTCGCCGGTTGCCGGGGTTGTCCTTGCTTGTGCCGTGCTGGTCGGCGGCGTCGGCGCACCTGTCCTCGCCGGGTTCTTGGAGCGTCGCGCGACTCTCGCGCTCGCTTCCGGTCGACGCCGTGTCGCAGCGGACGTCCTCACGTTGCTGGAGGCCGCGCCGGAGCTGACCGTGTTCGGCGCCGCGAAACAACGCCGTGCCGAACTCAAACAGCTCGACGCTTCGCTGGTACGGCGCACGCGCACACAGGCTTTCGGGGCGGGAGCGGCCATCGGCCTCATCACACTCGCCACCGGCCTCGCGGCAGCATTCGGCGCGACCACCGGAAACCCGGTCCTCGCCCTGGTTCCCTTGGCGTTGGCGGAGGTCCTGGCCCTCCTGCCACCGGCGTGGCAGCACAGGGACGCCCTCACAACCGCCTACACCAGAGTCCAGACCACAACCCCGCACCAGGAACCAGAAAAAACCGCCACTCCCACTTCAACTCCAGTACACAGTCCCCCACCCAACCCGGGGGGCGTCCCTGCTCCAGTCTATCGAGGTAACGGCTGGTCAAGGGGGTTACTGGGCGGTTGTGGACAACTAGTTCGAGGCAATGGACCATCGGTGCGAAACGCGGTTGGGCGACCGTTCGCGCACGGCACGACGGTTGGGTCGCGGGTGCAGGGCGATGTGGATGTGGCAGACGAAGTAGCCGGGACGCGGACAGGCGATGCGGTTGGGGCGCACGTGTACGGCGACGTGGATGGGGCAGGCGAGACAACCGGGTCGCGGGTGCAGGTTGGCCTGGACGGGACGGGAGCGCTCATGCCCCCGGTGTGTGATGCAGCGGCTGCTGTGAGCCTGACCGGTGTCGATGTCCGGTGGCCTGGCGCCGCTGAACCCAGTCTGCGGGACGTCACGCTCACCATTCCCGCCGGCAGCCACGTCGCCGTCGTCGGCCCGTCCGGCGCGGGGAAGTCCACGTTGCTGGCGTTGCTGCTCGGTTTCCTGCCTGCCGAGAAAGGCACCGCGCACGTTCCCCACAACGTCGCGTGGTGCCCGCAGGAGCCGCAGCTCGTCTCCACCACCATCCGTGAGAACCTCAGGGTCGGCGCACCGGATGCCAGTGACGAGGTCCTGGCCCAGGCATTGACCGATGCGGGGCTCGGGCATTGGGCGCAACGATTGGACAGTCTCGTCGGCATGGTCTCCGGGGGTGAGGCCGAGCGGTTGGCTTTGGCGCGGGCGCTGGTCGCCGCGCCCATGGCCGACATCGTCGTTCTCGACGAGCCCACCGCTCATCTCGACGTGCCCACGGCTCGGTCTGTGCTCGGCAACCTCGCTGAGAGCCTCAGGGGGCGCACTCTCGTGCACGTCACGCACCGGCCCGAGGAGGCCGCCGCCGCTGACATGGTCATCCGCGTCGACGCTGGCCGGGTGGCATAGCCTTGTTGACGATTATGGATCCGACCCTCGCCGCGCGGGCTTTGACCGCGTCCACTGAGATCGCCACGGCCGCGTTGTCCGGTGACGACCCCGAGGCGGTTCTCGCCATGGTCGTCGAGGTCGCCGCCGAGCTCGCTGAGGCCGACCTCGGCCTGGTGATGGCGCGGGGTGAGGACGGGCGGCTCACGGTCGAGGCCGCGCACGGCAACACCATCGCCGAGAACCCCGTCGGGCTGGTGCTGTCCACGCGGTCCAGTGCCGCGCGGGTGGCTCGCAGCGGCATTCCGATGGTGGTCGACGACGTCACCACCGATCCGCGGACCTCGCCGTTCGTGCCGAAGGAGCTGTGGGGATTCGGGCCGTTCGCCGCCGCTCCGTTCGGGACGCGGGAGCGCAGGCTGGGTGCGTTGACCGTCTACCGCAAGCGGGGTGCGCAACCGTTTGCGCCGCCGACGGTCGAGGTTCTGACGGCGTTCGCCGCGCAGGCCGGGATGGTCCTCGTGCTCGCCGAGGGGTCCAACGCCCGGCAGCGGGTCGCGGTGCTCGAGGAGCGCGAGAAGATCGCGCGCAACCTGCACGACGTCATCGTGCAGCGGCTGTACGGCGCCGGGATGCAGCTGGATCTGCTGGTCAGGCGGCCTGCCAAACGTTTGGCCAAGGCGGATGCCGCCCGGCTCGCCGACGCCGTCGACCAGCTCGACGCCACGATCGCCGAGATCCGGGGAACGGTCCGCGCCCTGCTCAACCCGGACCCGACCGAGCCGATGGACCTCGCCGAGACCGTTCGCGCCGAGGTCGCGACCGCCGGCGAACTGCTCGGCTTCACGCCACGCCTCGATCTGCTCGGCGACCTCGCGACCGTGCCCGGCGCAGTCGCCGACGACACCAGGGCGGCCCTGCGCGAAGCGCTGTCCAACGTGGTCCGGCACTCCGGCGCGAGCAGCGTCCGGGTTCAGCTGAAGGTCACCCAGCACGACCTGGAGCTGCACGTGATCGACAACGGCTGCGGCATCCCGCCCGGTGTCACCCAACGCGGCCTCAACCACCTGCGGGAACGCGCCGAACGGGCGGGCGGGCACTGCGACGTCCGCTCCAGCGCGCGCACCGGCACGACGGTGACCTGGACGGTGCCGCTAACGCGTTGAGCGGCGGGCCACCCACGCCGCGGCCTGCGTCCGCCGTTCCATCCCGAGCTTGGCCAGTACCGAGGTCACGTAGTTCTTCACGGTCTTCTCCGCGAGGAACAGCTGCTCGGCGATCTGCCGGTTGGTCAGGCCCTCGCCGATCAGCTCCAGGACTTTGCGCTCGCGTTCGGTCAGCGCGTTCAGCTCGTCCGAGTCGGCGGCCCGGCGCATGCGGTCGAGCACGCGCGCTGTCGTGACCGGGTCGAGCAGCGACCGTCCCTGAGCGACTTCGTGCACGGCTTTCACCAGGTCGTGGCCACGGACCTGCTTCAGCAGATACCCGGACGCCCCGGCCATGATCGCGCCGACGAGGGCTTCCTCGTCGTCGAACGCCGTGAGCACGAGACAGCGCGGCCCGTCGGGCAACGCGCGCAGCGTCCGGCACAACTCGACGCCGTTGCCGTCGGGCAGGCGCACGTCCACGATCGCCACATCGGGCTTGCTGGCCGTGACGCGGACCATGGCCTCGCCGACACTGCCCGCTTCGGCGACGACCTCGATGTCCTTCTCGCCGTCGAGCAGGTCGCGCAGCCCCCGGCGGACCACCTCGTGGTCATCGACGAGCAGCAACCGGACGGTCATGCCTAGAGCTTACGGAGCCGGACCCGGCACACGTTGTGATCCGGTCCTTTTCGCAGGACCAGGGTCGCGCGCGGGCGGGTGGGCAGGATGTTCTGCGTCAGGTTCGGCTCGTTGATCCCGGTCCACAGCTGCATCGCCTCGCGCCGAGCCTCGTCGTCGTCGAGCGCCGCGTAGTGGTGGAAGTGCGACTCCGGGTTGGCGAACGCGGTGTGCCGCAGGGTCAGGAACCGTTCGACGTACCACCGCGCCACGTCCTCGGTGTGCGCGTCGACGAAGATCGAGAAGTCGAACAGGTCGGCCACGGTCAGCCGCGGCCCTGGCTGCAGCACGTTCAGGCCTTCGACGATCAGGATGTCCGGGCGGCGGACCACCTGCTCCTCGCCGGGCACGATGTCGTAGAGCAGGTGCGAGTAGACCGGCGCGCGCACTTCCGGCGCGCCCGACTTGATCTCCGAGACGAACCGCAGCAGCGCCCTGCGGTCGTAGCTCTCCGGGAAACCCTTGCGGTGCATGATCCCCCGCCGCAGCAATTCCGCGCGCGGCCACAGGAACCCGTCCGTGGTGACCAGTTCGACCTTCGGGTGGTCCGGCCAGCGCGCCAGCAGCGCCCGCAGCACGCGTGCCGTGGTCGACTTGCCGACCGCCACACTGCCCGCGACACCGATGATGAACGGCACCTTCTGCGATTCGCCGAGGAAGGTCGCGGTCGCGTCGGACAGCCGTTGCCGGGCCTGCACCTGCAGGTTGATCAGCCGCGACAGCGGCAGGTACACCTCGGCGACCTCGCTGAGGTCGACCGGGTCGTTGAGGCCGCGCAGCCTGGTCAGATCGCCTGCGGACAGCGGCAGGGGAGTCGACTTCCGGAGCTCCTGCCACTGCTCCCGATGCAATTCCACATACGGGGTCAGGTCACGCACGCGCGCCATCGCGCCACTCCTCGCCGAAGCAGGGAAAACTCGTAGCTAACGGTAGGTGGTGACAGGCAAGCTCGCGCTGTGACGAACTACACGCCGCGTGTCATCGGGCCGCGTGACCGGACCCGGGGCGCGCGGTTGCTGACCGGAAGCTGGGGCTCGGCAACGGTTGGCGCCGGACACGCACACGCGCATGACGCCCGGGTTAGTCGCCTCACAAGGTGGCGACATTGTCGGGTTGCTCACGTACCGCGTCGAAAGCTCGACGCCTACCCCTGCGCGAACACCTCGTCCCACGCGGCCATGACCTGACGGGCGCACGTCTCGGGCGACACACCGCCCACTCCCGTGCCCAACCCGGGCACGGCGACAGTACGGATGACGTCACGGATGAGCACGCCCTCGTCGAGGTAGCCGTCCCGCCACAGCCAGAACACGCCCCGCGCGGCGAGGTAGGGATGGACGGTGTCCTCCGGCAGCGGCTCGCCGGGCTCACGCATGGTCGGCGCGCTGATCAACCACGAAGGCATCGGCACGCCCGTCGGCACGATCAACGCCTCGCCGACCGGCAGTTCGCCGCCGTGGAACGCCAGCACGGCACTGCGCACGGTCTGCTCGATGTTGGGGAACACTTGTGCGTAGACCGCGTCGATACCGCCACGCATCCAGCCGTACGAGTTCGCAGGGCTCACCACCGCCTGCGCCGGGACCTCGAGCACGGAACCGTGGTGCACGCGTATGCCGTGGCGCTGTCGCGCCGCCGCCTCCCACGCGAGCGCGAGCGGCTCCTCGACCGCGCACAGCACCAACTCAAGCGAATACGAACCCGACAGGCGTTCCGCACTTGCCTCCGATTCGGCGGTCACGCCTACCAGCATGTCAGGCCAGGGACAGCACGGGAACCGCCATCAAGTGCCCTATGGTTGTCCGGTGTCACGAATCGCCTACTTCGGCCCGCGCGGGACCTTCACCGAACAGGCCGCCCGCAGCTTCGGGGACGCCGAGTTCGTCGCGGTGGAGACAGTCCCGTCGGTACTCGCCGCGGTGCGCGCGGGTGAGGTCGACGCCGGGTGTGTGCCGGTGGAGAACTCGGTCGAAGGTGCCGTGACCGCCACGATGGACGCCATGGCGGAGGACGAGCCGCTGTACGCGGTCGGCGAGGCCGTCCTGCCCGTGCGGTTCTCGATCCTGACGCGTCCCGGTGTCAAGGCCGAGGACGTCAAGACCGTCGCCTCGCACCCGCACGCGCTCGCCCAGGTGCGGTACTGGATCGCCGACAACCTGCCCAACGCGGTCCCTGTCGCGACCACGTCGACAGCGGCGGCGGCCGTGCAGGTCAACGACGGTGAGTTCGACGCGGCGGTGTCCGCGCCCGTCGCTGTCATGCACTACCCGCTGGCCGAGCTGGCCACGGACGTCGCCGACGTCGGTACCGCGGTCACCAGGTTCCTGCTGCTGCGCAAGCCGGGCCACCTGCCACAACCCACGGGCCGCGACCGCACGTCGCTGGCCGTGGTGATCGCGCACGACGAGCCGGGTTCGCTGGCCAACACGCTGTCCGAGCTGGCGCTGCGCGGGATCAACCTGACGCGCATCGAGTCGCGGCCGCTGCGCGGCCTGTTCGGTGAATACCGCTTCTACCTGGACCTCGACGGGCACATCGGTGAGCAGCGGGTGGCCGACGCGCTGACCACGCTGCACCGGATCAGCAGGCAGGTCCGGTTCCTCGGTTCGTACCCCAAGGCCGACCAGTCGCCGTCCGAGGCGCCGCCGAGGTCGACCGACGCCGACTACCAGGCCGCCGCGGAGTGGCTGGCCAAGGTCCGGGAGGGCCACTGATGCGGTTGTTGCTCGTCCGTCACGGCCAGACCGCGTCCAACCTCAAGCGTGCGCTCGACACGGCTCTGCCCGGCGCGCCGCTCACCGACGAAGGCCACCAGCAGGCTGCCGACTTCGCGAACGCGTTGCGGGACAAACCGGTGGCGGTCTACGCGAGCCAGGCGACCCGCGCGCAGCAGACCGCCGCGCCGATCGCCGCCGCGAGCGGCCTGGAAGTCCAGGTTGTCGAAGGCGTGCACGAGGTGTTCGTCGGCGACCTGGAAGGCCGCACCGACGACGCCGCGCTGCAGGAGTTCTTCGAGATCTACCAGCGCTGGACCAAGGACGACCTGGACGCCCGGATGCCCCGCGGCGAGAGCGGCGCGGAGATCCGCACCCGGTTCACCGAAACCGTCGGGCTGATCCGCGACAAGCACCAGGACGACGAGAACTGCCTGGTCGTCCTGGTCAGCCACGGCGGCATGATCCGGCTCGGCGCGGAGTGGCTGGCCGAGAACGTGACCGGTCAGCTCGCCAACGTCGGCGTGCTGCCCAACACCGGTCACGTCCTGCTGGAGACCAACGGCGACGGCTGGACCTGCGTCGAGTGGACCGGCGTCGACCTACCCCACTCGTGAGTGGTTAGTCCGGTTCTAACCGGACTAACCACTCACGAGATGAAGGTGCGCCGGAATCCGGCGGGGCCGTGCACCTCGATGTCGTACTCCTTGCCGGGCAACGGGATTCGCACGATCTGCAGGCCGAGCACGTCGACGTGCTTGGGGGCGGCGAACTCCTTGCCGTACGGGTAGATCGTGAAGTGCGCGCTGCGCGTGCCGAAGTTGCGCAACGTCAGCACGAGCGTCCTGCCTTCGAGCTTCGCCCACGCCTCCGGGCGGTACGGCACCGGCCGCGCGGGCCGCGTTCCCGGTTCCTGCTGGGGAAGCGACTGCTCGGCGGGCGGCGCGGGCTTCCACCGCGGCACCGGCGCGGGGACCGCGGCGGGCTTGTCCAACCGCGGCCTGCGCCCGGCGTGGCGGAAGTCGAACGTGGACGTCAGGTCCCCGGCGACGGTCCGGCGCCACGGGCTGATGTTCGGTTCGTACACGCCTGTCCAGCGTTCGAGGAACTGGATGATCGAGGTGTGGTCGAAGGTCTCCGACGAGACGAACCCGCCGACCGACCACGGCGACACGACCGTCGTCGGGACGCGGAAGCCGAAACCGATCGGCTTGCCGTCGGTGAACTCCTCGGTCCGCGCGGCCGGCGGCACCGGCGGCGGCACGTGGTCGAAGTAGCCGTCGAACTCGTCGAACGTCAGGATCAGCGCCGTCTTGGCCCACACCTTCGGGTTCGAGGCGATGGCGTCGAGGATGTCGTAGGTCAGCTTCGCGCTCGCCGCGGGCGACGACGCCGAAGGGTGCTCCGAGTCGGCGGCCGACGGCACCAGGTAGGAGACCTTCGGCAGCCTGCCGGATTCGATGTCCGCGCGGAACGCCTTGGCCAGCTCGCCGGGCCGCACCCGCGCCAGCGCCCGGTCGTAGAGCGAACGCTCGGCCCGGTCCAGGGCGCGCACACCGGCGTCCAATTGCTTGAGCAGCGTTTCGCGTTCGGCCGGTGCGGCTTTGAACAGGTTGGCGTAGAAGCGATCCATGCTCTTGAGACCGAGCGGTTGCAGCGCTTTGCGTGCGATCTGCTTGAAACGGGTGAAGAACTCGAGCGCGTTGTCCTGGTAGTTGTCCCACTCCTGGTACGTCTTCCACGCGACACCACGGGATTCGAGGCGCTCGGCGTACGCCGTCCACGGGTAACCCGGGTGGTTGTCCTCGTCGTAGGCGTCGTTGTCCACCACGCGACGGTTCGTGCCCGGCTCGTAGCCGACGTTGCCGCTCCACATGAACAACCGGTTCGGGTTGGTCGGGCCGAACACCGACGCGTGGTACGCGTCGCACAGCGTGAAAGTCTCGGCGAGTTCGTACTGGAACGGGATGTCCTCGCGGTCGTAGTACGCCATCGTGGACTTCGACTTGGCCGGGACCCAGCCGTTGTTCCAGCCGTTGGCCCACGCGGCCTGGCCGCCGTCCCAGCTGTGGTCGAGCGACCCGAGGTACTGGATGTCGCTGCCGGGGCGGTTGGCGCGTTCGGCGGCCTCCCGTGCGGAGAACGGCAGCACGCCGGACTGCTCGAAGACGCCCTTGAGCGCGTCGGGGTCGCCGAAGCCCCGGACACCGCGCAGCGTGCCGAAGTAGTTGTCGAACGACCGGTTCTCCTGCATCAGGATCACCACGTGCTCGATCGCGCCGAGGCCACCCGGCCGGAAGGGCTCGGCCAGCGCGGCGTGCACGGACGGCGGCAACAGCGATCCGGCGGCGACACCGCCGGAAAGGGTGAGCAGGCGGCGGCGGGAGAGGTCAGTCATGGATCAGCAGCCTCCGTTGCCTCGACGAACGTCGTGTGAACGCGTCCTCGCAGGGTGGTGAACATATTTGACCTGCTCACGGTGCTGTACGGCGGTTGGTAACGGATAGCCGCCTTCGTATGGTGAAGCTCTCACGCAACCAACGGGGGTTTCGGTACGTCCTCACAGTGGGCATCCAGAAGATGAAACGCTGGAGGCGAACGTCATGAACGTCCCGAAGATCGGCATCCTGGCCGCGGGGAGTCTGTTGTTGCTGGCGGCGTGCAGCGGTACGCCCGCACCGAACGCCACCCCGCAGGTTCCCTCGATCGAATCGATTCAGCCCTCGGCGCCGCCGGACAGCTCGTCCGCTGAGCCGTCCGCGTCGGCAACGCCACCGTCAGCCTCGGAAGCACCGGCGATGACAGGCGCACCGGCGCCCGTCGCGGACGGCCTGTGCAAGGCGTCCGCTTTGAAGATCACTGTCAGCGGTGGCGACGGCGCCGCGGGCACCATCTACCGCAACCTCGTCTTCACCAACTCGAGCTCGGCACCGTGCACCATCCAGGGCTTCCCCGGAGTGTCCTATGTGACCGGTGACGACGGGCACCAGGTCGGCCCGGCCGCGGTCCGCGTCGGCACCAAGGGCGACGCGATCAAGCTCGCGCCCGGCGCCAGCGCGTCCGCCCCGGTGGGCTTCGTCCAGGTGGGCAACTTCGACCCGGCGGTGTGCAAGCCGACGGAGGTCCGCGGGCTGCGCGTGTACCCGCCGCAGGAGACCGCGTCGATGTTCGTGCCGCTGGCGGGCACCGGTTGCGCGGGCACCCCTCCCGGTCAGCAGCTGAGCGTGAAGACGATTCAGAACAGCTGACCGCGAAGTGTGAGTCACGAGATAGGGGTGAACTTTTTCCGTCACGACGCGTCGTGTTAAGTGGGATCAGCACGGCAGTTGAGAATGGCGGGGAAATGTCAAGTACAGGCAAAGCGATGGTAACAGGGGCGCTTGTGGTGGTCGCCCTTGTAGTGGGTGCCTGCAGTTCGGACGACTCACCGGGAGCCGCTGACGCGCCCGGTGGGTCGGCGACAGCCGCCGCACCGGTCAGGTTCGACATAACCCCAGGTAGTGACGGCAACGCGCCGACCAAGCCGATCGTCGTGCAGGCGACCGGTGGCACGCTCGACGCGGTCACGGTCACCAATTCGGTCAAAGGGACAAAAGTAAAGGGTTCCTTTTCCGAAGACAAAACATCGTGGACTTCCACCGAAGTCCTGGCATATGGCGCGTCCTACGAAGTCGTCGCCGACGGCGTCTCGCCGGACGGCAGGAAAGCCGAGCAGAAGTCGACCGTGAAAACGCTCGCGCCCAAAGCCACCGTGTTTCCCTCGTTCATTCCGGCGCCCAGCATCACCGAGGTCGGTGTCGGCCAGCCGATCGTGGTGAAGTTCGACAAGGACATCACCGACAAGGCGGCGGCCGAGAAGGCGCTGACCGTCACGTCGGCCCCGGCCCAGCCCGGCGGCTGGTACTGGCTGAGCAAGCGCGAAGTGCACTACCGCCCGCAGAGCTACTGGCAGGCCGGGACGACGATCAAGGTGCACGCCGGGATCTACGGCGTCGACCTCGGCGGCGGCACGTACGGCCAGACCGACCGCGACCTGAACCTGAAGGTGCACGACTCGTGGGTGGCCAAGGCGGACGGCAACACCGAGCAGATGCAGATCTTCCAGAACGGCACCCTGGTCAAGACCATGCCGATCAGCATGGGCAAGGACGCCACCCCGACCCACCTCGGCGCCCACGTCATCTCCGACAAGCAACGCGACTACACGATGGACTCGTGCACGTACGGCGTCTGCTCGGGGCCGCAGGCGTACAAGTCGCTGGAACACTTCGCCGAACGCATCTCCAACGACGGCGAATTCGTCCACGAGAACCCCAACAGCGTCGGCCAGCAGGGCAGCGCGAACGTCTCCCACGGCTGCATCAACCTCAACGCGGCCAACGCGCAGTGGTTCTTCGACCACTTCGGCCTCGGTGACGTGGTCGAGGTGACGAATTCCGGCGGTCCACAGCTGCCGGTCTGGGACACTTACGGTGACTGGGCGGTCCCGTGGGCCGACTGGCAGGCAGGTTCCGCTGTGAAGTGAGGTGGAGTGCGTGCGAAAAGCACTGCTGGCAGGGCTGTTGGTGCTCGCTGCGTGCTCATCGCCGCCACCGCAGGCGCCGCCGCCGCCATTGCCGGCCGAGGCGGTGATCGGCCAGACCGTGATCCCCGGCACGAACGCGCCGAGCGGCCACGTCGTGCCGGACGTGATCGGCAAGAACCACCAGGAAGCCCAGGACACGCTGCAGGCGTCGGGCTTCTACAAGCTCAGGGAAGAAGACGCGACCGGCCGTGACCGGTCGCTGATCATCGACCGCAACTGGGTCGTGGTCGAGCAGGTCCCGAAAGCGGGAACCGTGCTCGACCCCAGGGAAAACGTGACCCTCAAGTCGAAGAAGCACAGCGACTAGCTGTCGGCCATCAACCCGGTCCGCCACGCCCACGCCGCGGTTTCCACGCGGTTGCGCGCGTCGATCTTCGACTGGACTGCGGCCAGGTGCGTCTTCACGGTCGACAGCGACATGAACAGCTCGTTGCCGATCTCGGTGTTCGTCAGGCCGCGGGCGACCGCGCGCACCACGTCCTGCTCCCGTTCGGTCAGCGTGACGTTCGTCGCCGGCGCGGACTTCACCGGCGCCGCGAAGTGCTCGAGCAGGCGGACGGTGATCTGCGGTGAGATCAAAGCGTCCCCGCGCACCGCCGCGCGGACAGCCTCGAGCAGGAGCGCGGGCCCCGCGTCCTTGAGCAGGAATCCGCTGGCGCCGTTGGCGAGCGCGGTGTGCACGTACTCGTCGAGGTCGAACGTGGTCACCACGACCACCTTCAACGGATCGGTCACACCCGGCCCGGCGAGGATCCTGGTCACCTCGAGGCCGTCGATACCCGGCATGCGGATGTCCAGCAGGCACACGTCCGGCCGCAGCTCGGTGGCCTTGGCGACGGCCTCCCGGCCGTCCGGCACGTCAGCGACGACCTCCATGTCGTCCTGCGTCTCCAGGATCATCCGGAAACCTGCCCGGACCATCTCCTGGTCGTCGGCGATCAGCACGCGGATCGTCACGTGGTGTCCTCTTCCCTTACCGGCAGCCAGGCGTCGACCTGCCAGCCGACCGGGTCGGCAGGTCCGGCGGCGAACCGCCCACCGAGCAACTCGACGCGTTCACGCATTCCGACCAGACCGTATCCGCCCGATCCGCCGACCGGGTCCTGGCGTCGGCCAGTCCCGTTGTCGGCGACCCTGACGTGGATCTCCCACTCGGACGTGACGACGTCGACAGCCGCCGCGGTGGCCCCGAGCGCGTGCTTGCCGACGTTGGTCAGCGACTCCTGGACCAGCCGCAACACCGACCGGCCGACCTCCTGCGGCACGATCTGCGGCACGTCGAGGTTGAGCCGGACCTGCGGGCCGCTGAAGTTGTCGATCATGGCGCGCAGGTCGGCCGTGAGATCCGTCGTCGCCTGCTCGGTGGCCTCGGACGTGCCCGCCGGTTTGGCCCCGCGCATGCTGGCGACCAGGAAACGCATCGCCTTCAACGCCTCCACCCCGCTGGTCTCGATCTTCGCCAGCGCCTGCACGGCCACCTGCGGATCCTTCGCGGACACCATGGCCGCGGCCTGCGCCTGCACGACGATGCCCGTCACGTGGTGCGCCACGACATCGTGCAACTCGCGTGCCAGCGCCAACCGTTCACTCTGCTGCGCACCGCTCACCGCGGACCGCACGGTCTGGGTGCGTTCACGGTCGCGCGACCGGAAGTACATCCCAGTCGCCACCGCGACGACGAAAAGTACGGCCATGTACATGCCGAACTCGTCGGTGGAGCTGGTGGAGCGCTGCTCCAGCAGGATGCGGAGCTGGAACGCCAACCAGGTCGCCAACGCGAGCGCGGCCGAGCTGAAGATGGCGGGCCACCTCGGCGACCACCGGACAGTGAACGAGATCAACGCCATGGTCGCGGCGATCTCCGTGAGCACCGGCCCGACGCTGCCGTCCCGTCCCGGCAGGATCCCGCCCACGATGAGCACGAAGGGGCTCAACGCGATCCCCGCCGTCGCGACCAGGCTCAGCACGACCGGCGCCCGCGGCGCGAAGAACGCGCACACGGACGCGATGACCGCGCCCCCGAGCGCGAACATCTGGTTCGGCGCGCCACCGATCCGCAAATCGATGAACAGCAGCAGCGTCAACGCGGCGGCCAACGGCCACTGCCTGCGGATGAGAGCGCCGAGTTCGGTCTCCGTGCGCCGCCCGCTGACCGAACGCAGGTAGACGCCGATGACGACGGCACCGACGAGGATCAGCAAACCCAGCTGGAGCGCCCGCAGGTTGCTCGTCGCCGACCACTTGCCCGTGCGGAAGAACGTCGCCAGGACCGCCGACCCCACCAGCGACGTCGTGCACAGCGCGGCCGTCACCAGCGGCATCCGCCACACGACCAGGACGACGAGCGCGATCCCGGCCGCCACCTCCGTCAGCAGGATGTCGTTGATGCTGATCGAGTCGGGCTGCGTCCCCGACAACCGGATGAACGCGGTGGACATCAACAGGACCAGCGAAGCCCCGACCGCCCCCTGCACCGGCTGTTTGACGCCCAGCAGCGCACACAGACCCATCAACGCGGCCCCCGGCAGCGCCCCGATCGCCGACTTGCCGTTGTTGAGCGTGAGCAGCACGTCGATCAGGAAAGACCCAGCGAGCAGAGCCAGCAGCCACTGCGCGGTCCTCGGCTGGACAGGGGACACCTTCACGGGATGAAAGCTTCGCACTTCACGCCCGGTTTCGCCTCGGTCAACCGGCGCGCGTCCCTCGGCCGATCGGCCGACGGGGACATCCCCGGCCCGACCCTGACGGCAAGCAACCTGGCGCCCGCGGCTGCGTCGGCTGGAAACGAGGGCTTTCCGGCGCGGCCTCGCCGGCGTTCCGCACGCCGCGGCGGATCAGGCCGGTCCCGTGACTTATGCGCCTGTCGACCTGCGCGGCCGTGGACCTCCAGCACCTCAAGGGCAGCCTTCACCGACACAGCAATTCCCAGAGGGGCCCCTGATTTCACGTTACCGCAGGGGTCCGACAGTTCCGGCTTCTCCGCAGCTCAGGGCCGGTTTCGGCGGCGGCAGAGGCAGCGCGGGAGGCAGGGGCAGGGCGGGAGACAGGGGCGATCCCGCCGGACGGCGCGCTCCACCGCAACACCAATCCCCAGGGGGACCCCCGACCTTCACGGTACGCCGGGGGTCTGACAGAAACGGCGAGCACGGTCGGGGCGAAGCGGCCCTGAGCTGCGTAACGCCTGGTCATGGCCATTCGGCGGCTGTGGATGGCTCTTCGGCCGATTCGAAACGGGGTCCCCGCCAGCCAAGCTGGTACCAGCAACGAGCAGACGGGAGAAGGACATGATGGCATTGGTGCTGACCTGGATCGGAGCAGTCGTCGGCGTGACGCTGGTCCTGCTGATGGCCCTCGGCCCGGTCATCGTCGAACTGGACGGCTGGCTGGCGCAGCGCCGCCGCGACCGGCACCGCAAGGTCGTCGCGCAGAAGCTGGCGATGAAGAAGGCCGCCGCGACCGTCGCCGCCCGCCCGGTGTTCCATTGATGGCATGAGCCTCACCGACCTGAGCACACGACTGCGTGACTTCGCCGCGGCACGGGACTGGCACCAGTTCCACACGCCGAAGAACCTGGCGATGGCCCTGTCCGGTGAGGCCGGCGAGCTGGTCAGCCTGTTCCAGTGGCTCACGCCGGAGCAGGCGGCTGCCGCCATGGACGACCCCGGCCTCGCCGCGAACGTCTCCGACGAGATCGCCGACGTCCTGATCTACCTCGTGCGGCTGGCCGACGTGCTCGACGTCGACCTGATCAAGGCCGCGAACGCCAAGATCGACCGCAACGAGACGCGGTTCCCGCCCGTCAGTCGCGGGTGACGACCTTGCGCAGCCGGGTCAGCGCCCGGTGCTGCGCCACCCTGATCGCGCCGGGCGTCGAGCCCATCACGTCGGCGACCTCCTCCGCCGACAGGCCCACCACCAGCCGCAACACCAGGATCTCGTGCTGACGCGGTGACAGCACCTTGCGCAGCAGCTGCTCCATCCGGCTGGTCAGCTCGAACTGCAGCGCTTGCTGCTCCGGTGTCGCCTCCGAGCTCGCCACATCCGGGATCTCCGGCACGGACAGCGCCGCGGACACCCGTGCGGCGTTGCGCCGGGCGTCGGCGACCTTGTGACCTGCGATGCCGTAGACGAAGGCCAGGAACGGCCTGCCCTGGTTGCGGTAGCCGGGCAGGGCCCGGAACAGCGCCAACAGCACCTCCTGTGCGACGTCGTCGACCGAGATCGCCGTGCGGTGCCCCCCGATCCGCGCCTGGCAGTAGCGCAGGACCAACGGCCGGACGTACGTCAGAAGCCATTCCGTGGCGGCCGTGTCCCCCGACACGGCCGCCTCGACAACGGCGTTGAGCACGATCTCGTCCACGGGCTCCCCACTCCGCGTCCTCGTGTCCTCGCGTTCCGCCAACGCACTCACGGACATTCGTGCCTCCTCGCCGCTGGCCTCCCCGATAAGAGAAGAGACGGCAGGCGGTGCGCAGATACGAGGCGGCAGGGGTCAATTCCTGGTCAATTCCGACCGTGACGGAGGTGTCACCGAAGGCGAAAATCCGCTTGGTGCGCTGACCTAGCCTGGATCACGTGAACGCAACCGTGATCCGCGGCAGGAACGTGGACATCCGACTCTGGACTCGGCCCGAGGAGGTCGAGGAACACGCCATGCGCCAGCTGCACAACATCTCCGCGCTGCCTTGGGCCTTCAAGCACGTCGCGGTGATGCCTGACGTGCACTACGGCAAGGGCGCGACGGTCGGGTCCGTGATCGCCATGCGAGACGCGGTGTCGCCAGCGGCGGTCGGTGTGGACATCGGCTGCGGCATGGCTGCCGTGCGGAGCTCGCTGCGCGCGTCGGACCTGCCCGACGACCTCAGCCGCATCCGTTCGGAGATCGAACAAGCCGTGCCCGTCGGCTTCGCGATGCACAAGGCGACCGCGTTCGACGAACGCGACTCCGGTGACTGGGGAGCCTTCTGGGGCGGCTTCGACGCGCTGGCCGGTGGCTTCGACCGCGCGCGGGCGCTGCACCAGATGGGCACGCTCGGCGGCGGCAACCACTTCATCGAGGTCTGCCTGGACAGCACGCGGCAGGTCTGGGTGATGCTGCACTCCGGCTCACGCGGGGTCGGCAACATCCTCGCGCAGCACCACATCGCGATCGCCCGCGGCCTGGCGCACAACGCCGAACTGCCGGACCGCGACCTGGCGGTGTTCCTGGCCAAGACGCCGGAGATGGAGGCGTACCGCCGCGACCTGTACTGGGCGCAGGACTACGCACGCCGCAACCGCGCGGTCATGCTGCGCCTGGTCTGCTCGGTGCTGCGCGGGAAGTTCCCGCAGGTGGCGTTCGACGAGCCGATCTCGTGCCACCACAACTACGTGGCGGAGGAGACGCACTTCGACACCGAGGTGATGGTGACTCGCAAGGGCGCGATCCGCGCGGGCCGCGGCGACATGGGCATCATCCCCGGCTCGATGGGCACGGGGTCGTACATCGTTCGTGGCCTGGGAAACCCGGACTCGTTCGAGTCGGCGTCACACGGCGCGGGCCGCCGCATGTCACGCACCAAGGCGAAGAAGAGGTTCAGCGCCGAGGACCTCGCGGCCCAGACGGCCGGGGTGGAGTGCCGCAAGGACGCGGGCGTCGTCGACGAGATCCCCGCGGCGTACAAGGACATCGACGAGGTCATCCGCAACCAGTCCGACCTGGTCGAGGTCGTCGCGAAGCTCAAACAAGTGATCTGCGTGAAGGGATAAGGAAAGGGGCCCCGCCCGGGGCCCCTTTCGCTTGTCACGCCTTGGGTTCGAAGACCTCGATACCGCCGAGACCCGGTCGCAGGGCCTCCGGGACGACGACGGACCCGTCAGCCCGCTGGTGGTTCTCCACGATCGCGACGATCCACCGCGTCGTGGCCAGCGTGCCGTTGAGGGTGGCGGCGGTCTGCGGTTTGCCGTTCTCGTCGCGGTAACGGACGTTGAGGCGGCGCGCCTGGAAAGTCGTGGTGTTCGAAGTGGACGTCAGCTCCCGGTACGCCCGCTGCGACGGGAACCAGGCCTCGCAGTCGAACTTGCGCGCGGCGCTCGTGCCCAGATCACCCGCGGCCGTGTCGATGACGCGATACGGCAAGTCGAGCTTGTGCAGCATCTCCTCTTCCCACGCCAAAAGCCGGGCATGCTCGCCTTCGGCGTCCTCCGGCTTGCAGTAGACGAACATCTCGACCTTGTCGAACTGGTGCACGCGGATGATGCCGCGGGTGTCCTTGCCGTACGACCCGGCCTCCCGCCGGTAGCACGACGACCAGCCCGCGTACCGGCGCGGACCGGCCGAGAGGTCGAGGATCTCGTCGGCGTGATAGCCCGCGAGCGGCACCTCGGACGTGCCGACGAGGTACAGGTCGTCATCGGCCAGGCGGTACACCTCGCTCGAGTGCGCGCCGAGGAAACCGGTGCCGTCCATGATCTCCGGCCGCACCAACGACGGCGTGATCATCACCTGGAAACCGTTGGCCACCGCCTGCTGCACGGCCATGTTCAACAGGGCGAGCTGCAACTGCGCACCGATGCCGGTGAGGAAGTAGAAGCGTGAGCCCGACACCTTCGCGCCACGCTCCATGTCCACTCCACCCAGCTTCGTCAGCAGGTCGAGGTGGTCGGCAGGCTCGAAGTCGAACTCCTTCGGCTCACCGACGTGCTTGAGCACGACGTAGTCGTCCTCGCCGCCGGCGGGCACAGCAGAGTGGACGAGGTTGGGGATGACGCGGTGCAGGCGGGCGACCGCCTCCTCGGCCTCGGTCTGCTCGGCCTCGGCGGCCTTGACCTCGGCAGCCATCTCCTTGCCCTTGGCCAGCAGCGCGTCGCGCTCCTCGCCCTTGGCCTTGCCGACCTGACGGCCGAAGGCCTTCTGCTCGCCCCGCAGCGTGTCAGCCCTGGAAACGGAACTGCGGCGACGCTCGTCGGCAGACAGCAACTGGTCAACCAGCTGCTCATCCTCACCACGGGCGCGCTGTGAAGCACGCACCGCCTCCGGGTCCTCGCGCAGTACCTTCAGGTCAATCACGGGAATCAGCGTAGTCGGCCCCGGAATCCAATTCGCTGACGCCCGGCTGACTTCCGGCCGGCCTCCCCCGCTGCCACCGCCGCGCCGGTGGTTCCTTCGTCAAATCCCGTTGTCCACAACTGGCCGGTAACCCCCTTGACCTGCTGTTTCCCCGTTAGACTGGAGCAGGGACGCCCCCCGGGTTGGGTGGGGGACTGTGTGTATAGGTGCTAGGGATTTTTGTTGTGGTTTTTGCACGGAACAAGGTGGTCTCTCGCCGGGTGGCAGACCTCTGGGCAGGAGCCTTGTGACGGGTCTTTGCCCTCGCCAGAGCCGAGTTCTTGGTGTGTTTTTTGGGGCGTGGGCGCTCCTGACCGTCGGCCTGCCCGGAGGGAACCACGGACTGTCAAGAGGTCCGTGTGGCTCTCGTTGGGCTCGCGGGAAACGTGGGCGGGCCTGCTGACAGTCCGTGGTTGGCTTTGCCCAGGCCGACGGGCAGGAGCACCCCCGAAGCCCACCTCTGCGCTTGCGCGCACGCCGTTGTGGTTGGTTCCGCGCTCGCCGCCTGGGGTTGGTTTGCGCTTGCGCGCTCGCCGCTGTGGCCGGTCGATACCAAGCTTCTGCTGCCTACGGCTGTGACCGCCGGGCCGACGCGTGAGCGGGCCCGGGCCCGCTAGGCCTGGGAGCCGTCTGGGGCTGGGGACGGCCCTCCAGGCGTGCGGGGCTTCGGTGTCGCTAGCTGATGGCTACTGCCACGACCAGGCCGAGGGCCACGTGGGCTGCGGCGACCACGACGCTGGCCGGGGTGAACTTCTCCGCCTGGATGACCTCGCCGATGTTGATGCGGGTTGCCCATTCCAGGATTCGGACCGCCGCGACCTGCACGATGATGCCCAGCAGGCCGTAGACCAGCGAGGTGATCAGGCCCGCTGTCAGGTCGCTCGCCGACGACGTGATCGCCAGCACGATGATGAATGCCATGCTGACCAGGCCAGCGGATGTGATCAGCACCGCGTTCGGTTTTCCTGTCCTGACCAGGTCGGACAGTTTTCCTGGGGTGGTCCAGTCGATCGCGTAGAAGCCCGCGAGGATCAGCGCGAGGCCGACGATCGCGTACAGCGCGATCGCGCCGATGCCCTTGCCGAGCTGCGCTCCGAATTCTGGATCCAGGGCGAGGATCTGGGTGGTGTGCACGGGCCCCTCCGGCCTAAGTGGACGTCTGTCGTGGGTGAATTATCACGATTCCGGGATGCGATGGGGGACAAACGCCGCACCATCGTCGGTGACCAGGCCCGCTGTCTCTCTGATGCCCAGCCCCGCCGCCGAGTCGCCGACTATCCACGCGCCCAGCGCGGGCCGGAATCCGTCGAACTCCGGCAGCGGGTCGAACGCCTGGTAGACGAAGCCTTCGTGGCCGTACACGCCGCCTGTCTGGGTCTCGTAGCCAGGCGCGACGATCTGGATGTTCGCGCCTTCACGGCCCAGCCGCGGCTTGCGCACGTACTCCGTGAGCAGCCCGGGTTGGTCGAGGAACGCAGGCAGCAGGTTCGGGTGCCCCGGGTACATCTCCCAGAGGATCGCCAGCAGCGCCTTGTTCGACAGCAGCATCTTCCACAGCGGCTCGATCCACAGCGTCTGCGGCAGGCTCTCGACCGCCTTCTTCCCGAACTCCTCGTCGATCACCCACTCCCAGGGGTACAGCTTCACGATCGCGTTCATCGGCGCTTCTTCCAGGTCCACGAAGCGCTTGAGCAACGAGTGCCAGCCGATCTCCTCGATCGCCAGCCCCACCGTGTCCAGCCCGCCCTCGGCCGCTGTTTCCTGCAGGTACGCCGTGGTGACGTGGTCCTCGCCGCTCGGGTCCGCCGTCGACCAGGTGAAGTGCACCTCGTTGGACGGCAGCCGGTCGCCGATCTCGGTCCAGCGCTCCACCAGCTTCTCGTGGATCGAGTTCCACTGGTCGTCGTCCGGGAACGCCTCGGTCTTCCAGAACCACTGCACGACCGCGGCTTCCAGCAGCGAGGTCGGCGTGTCCGCGTTGTACTCCAGCATCTTCGCCGGGCCCGAACCGTCGTAGCGCAGGTCGAAGCGGCCGTAGACGTGCGGGTCGTGCCGTCGCCACGACTCGGCGATGTGCGGCCAGCTCCACTCCGGGATGCCGAAGTCCTTGTAGCGCTCGGTCGTCACCACGGTGTCGACGGCTTCGAGGCACATCGAGTGCAGCAGCTCCACGTCCGCTTCGAGCGAGAGGATCTCGTCGATGTCGAACACGTAGTGCACGGACTCGTCCCAGTACGGCCGCTGGTTGCCCGCCTTGTCCCGCGCGGGCGTGCCGAACACCAGCCCCTGCTCGGCGATCTTCTTCTGCCAGTCCGGCCGGGGCTTGGATGACTCCCGGTGCAACTCAGCTGCCTCCGCTCTTTCCGCCGCCGCTCACACCGAAGCCACCGCGCGAGATCGTCTTGCCTGACGTGCCGCTCTTGACGGTCGTGCCGCTGCTCGGCGCCGCCGTCGACCCGCCGCTCACCTTGCGGCCGCTGCCCGAGCCGCTGACCGTGCCGCCGTAGTTGTAGTGGTAGCTGCGGGTCTGGCCGCCGCCGATCGGGATGTAGTAGAAGCCACCCGAGTGGTATCCGCCGTGGCTGCGGACGTAGTCCTCGGAGCAGATGTTCTCGTCCGTGGCGAGCGTGCTGCTGTCGTCCACGCAGTAGGCGCTGACCTCGTCCGGGGTCACGGCGGAGTACCAGACGGCGACCGTCGCCACGACGCCGACCGTCACCCCGGCGCCGATCATCACCCGGCGGCGGCGCAGTGATTTGCGCTCGGTCTCCGCGACGACCGCGCGTTCCTGCTCGTCCTGCTCCTCAAGCGCTCTACGCATAGCGCGCTTCTCGGCCAGCGTCGGTTCCCGAGGCGTGGTCGTGTCCGCGTCCTGGTACCGCATGGCGCCGCGTCTGGGCTCAGCCGTCGGCTGCGGCTGGGCCTGGTCGTCGCTGTTCTGGCCGCCCGGCATGGCGCCGTCGTCCCTGTTGTCTGTCATCCGGGCCCTCCCTCTCGCGGACAGTACATTCGCCGACCGGACACGCGGGGAGCGGCGTGGCGATGAGTGTCCTGATCGCAACACACAACCGCCCGGTGGGGCAGGTACGGCATGATGGTGTAGATGTCAGTCAACGCCCAACGGTTGCGCTCCGGCGGACCCACTCTGAGCACACGCCTGGTCATGGCGGGTGCGTTCGTTGGTGCGCTGCTCGTGCTCACGATGAGCATGGTTTTCAAGTGGCCGGCGGCCGGCGGCTCCAGTGCCAGCAACGATGCCGCCGCGAACCTCGCCGCGGCCTTCGAGGCACCCGCGGGCAGCTGCCTGAACTGGAAACCCGACGGTTCGGACATGAAGCCGGTCGACTGTGAGCAACCCCACCTTTTCGAGGTCACGGGCGATGTGGACATTTCCGGCGAATACAACGCCAGTGCCCCGTCGCCCGCCGAGGAGGCCTGGCGGACCATCGCCAAGCAGAAGTGCACGACCGGCGCGACCACGTACCTCGGCGGTAAGCTCGACCCGTTCGGCAAGTACAGCGTCGGCGCGCTGAAGCCCAGCGACGAGCAGTGGCGCGACGGCGACCGCAAGCTCCGCTGCGGCCTGCAGCGCGCGGCCCCGTCCGGCAAGGCCCTCGTCGCGACGACCAAATCGGCCAAGAACCAGGACCAGTCCGACGTCTACGACCCCGGCACGTGCCTCGCGCTGGTCGACAAGAACGTCGGCGACCCGGTGCCGTGTGACAGTGACAAGGCCCACGCGTACGAGATCGTCGGTGTGATCGACCTGTCGCTGACCTTCAAGGACGCCTACCCGTCGGAGGAGCAGCAGCAGACGGCCATGCTCGACCAGTGCCCGAAGGTGGCCGGCGAGTACACCGGCAACCTCGATCTCAAGAGCAAGGGCCTGCTGCTCACGTGGGACACCCGCAAGCAGGAGAGCTGGGAGGCCGGGTCGCACCGCGCGGTCTGCAAGGTCGGCGCGCCGCTCGCGGACAACTCCGGTCTCGCGCCGATCACCAACAGCATCAAGGGCGCCGGTGCGGCGCAGACACCGCCGCCAGCGGCCAGCGGCACGCCCAGCGCGCCTCCCTCCGGCGGGTGACGGCGTGCCCGTCGAGATGTCACTGGCGCGGTTCGAGGAGCTCGTCAGCGACGCGTTGGACCTGGTGCCCCGCGAGTTCGCCAAGGCGATGGACAACGTCGTCGTCCTCGTCGAGGAGTACAACGCCGAGGAGCCGTCCATCCTCGGGCTGTACCACGGCATCGCGCTGACCGAACGGACCTCGCAGTACGGCGGTGTCCTGCCGGACCGGATCAGCATCTACCGCCAGCCCATCCTGTCGATCTGCGACACCGAGGACGACGTCGTCGAAGAAGTCGCCGTCACCGTGGTCCACGAGATCGCGCACCACTTCGGCATCGACGACCACCGGTTGCACGAACTCGGCTGGGGCTGAGCAAGGGACAGCAAAACAGCGGGGCGCCCACCGAGTGGGCGCCCCGCCGTTTTCGTTCAGCTACTTCAGGTCCCGGAGTTCCCGGCCAGCGCGGGCTCGTTGTCCGCGGACGGCGCGGTGTCGTCCTTCGGCTCGTCCGGGGTCGAGCTGTCGCGATCACGCCGCCGCGACCGCCACCAGAAGAAGGTGTGGACGACGGCGACACCGGCCGCGCCGATCAGGA
This sequence comes from Kibdelosporangium phytohabitans, assembly GCF_001302585.1. Lineage (GTDB taxonomy): Bacteria > Actinomycetota > Actinomycetes > Mycobacteriales > Pseudonocardiaceae > Kibdelosporangium > Kibdelosporangium phytohabitans. The sequence goes on from NZ_CP012752.1 coordinate 182,421, forward strand.
TGTACAGGCCCAGCTTGGAGCCGGGGGCCACGTACTCCAGCGCGAGCGTGTGCTCGCCCGGCGGCAGTTTCACCGTGATCAGACCGGCGTCGCCGTCGATCAGCTCGACCTTCTTGCCGTCGATGGTCGCGGTGTAGCCGGGCCACGCCAGGCGGGCGAAGACGACCTCGCCACCGTTGCCGGGAGCGGTGAACTTGATGCTCTCGTCCGTGCCGCCGCTGCTCAACGACTGCACCTGCAAACCGGACGACGTCCACGCCACTCGGCCCGGGTGCGGCAGCGGGGCCTCGCGGGTCCACACCGTGCGGACGTTGTCGCGCAGCGCGACCTTCCACCCGGCCGGCGGCGTGCCGCGGGTGATCTCCGGGTACAGCTTGTTCTGCAGCACCAGGGTCTGGATGCGGTACGCGTCGATCAGCGGCGTGTCGGTGCCCTTCAACGGCCGCCAGATCTTCTGGTACGCCTCCTTGCACACCGAGCCCTTGTAGTCCATGCAGAGCGACTTGAAGAACTTCGAGAACCCGATACCGCTGTAGCGGGTGACCGACTCGTGCCCGGACACGACCGAGATGTTGCCGAACGAGATCTCGCCGTCGTCCTGGTCGGCGGTGCTGCCGACCAGGACCTGCTGGGCGAGCTGCAGGTAGGCGCCCTGGTAGTCCTTGGTGCCTTCCTTGATCCGCGAGACCGAGGTCGCGGGCTGGATGACCGACTCGATGTTGGCCACGCCCGGGTACGGGATGCGCGCCGACTGGTACGTGACCACGGCGACGGTGCCGACGAGCATGACGGCGCCGGCGCCGACCCAGCCCTTCTTGCGGTAGAAGTGCAGCAGGGCGAACACGAACACGAGCACCGCGATGGTCGCGAGCAGGTGCATCCGGGAGTACTCGGGCCGCACCGCGAACGACAGGTACGCGCCGACGCCGATCAGGCCGGCCGTCGCGAGCGTCCGTTGCTTGATCTTGTCCTTGTGCAGCCCGGCCGACAGCAGCACCGCGAGCGTCACGCCCAGCCCGAGGTACAAGTACTCGATCAGGCGGATCGGCCAGCGGAACAGCCACAGGTTCGACGGGCCGAGCACCAGCACGGCGTAGACACCGGTGACGGTGAACAGGCTGATCAGCGACCGGGCCGGTTTGCGCAGCGCCTTCCAGCGCAGCCACGGCAACAGCGGGATGGCGAACCAGAGGAAGTACGTCGACGGCAGGCTTTCCCTGACCGCGCCGCCCCAGTTGGTGATGGCGGGCAGGAACGTCGGCGCGCTGGACGCGGCCAGGTCGGTGAGGCTGGGCACCATGAAGGTGTCGTTGGCGATCGCGGCCAGTTCCTGGCGGTCGGTCACCGGTAGCGCGCCGAGCAGCGGCAGGAACGCCAGCGCGCTGACCGCGCCGACGCAGACGCCCATCAGCGACACGTGCCAGAAGCGCTTGATCTCCTTGCGCACCAGCAGTTCGGTCAGGACGCCGATCATGATGATCAGCAGACCCAGCGCGACGTACGGGTTTCCGTTGGTCATCGCCAGCACGCCGACGAGGAACGGCAGCAGCGGCGAGGAAGCGCCGCGCGCGAACCGGCGTGCGGCCCACCAGAACCAGGTCGCGTACATGAACGCGGCCAGACCGGCGGGCCAGCCGGATGCCTCGTAGTACAGCGTGAAACCGGTCAGCGGGATGGCGATCGCGACGACGGCGGCCGGGATGCGGCTCGCGTTGTACTCGCGGCCGAGCAGGTAGGCGCCCATCGCGAGCAGCGTCATGTACTCGATCATCACGAACGCCGCGCCCGCGGACAGGTCGTTGAAGAGCGAGACGATCACGAAGTTCAGCAGCGAGATCGGGTTCCACACCGAGTAGGCGGCCTCGCCCGCGTAGTTGCCGCCGTACCAGCCGGACGACTCCATGATCGGCCAGTGCCCGGCGCGCAGCATCTCGCCGAAGTGGTGCCAGTTCGGCACGAACGACTCGGGGTTGTCGCCGATGTAGTAGAAGTACGGGTTGAACCAGTAGGGAATGGTGAAGATGACCATTCCGATCACGCCGACACCGAGGACGAACAGCCACTCCGGAATGGCGCGTTTAGTGCGGACCTCCCCGCCCAGGCTCGCTTCTGTCACGTCATCCCTCTCGTAGTGGTCCGGTCCCTCGGCCGTGCACACGACCGGGCCGGGGGAGGGCAGCCGCCTGGAACCGCGCCCACCCCCAACAGACTCGACGAGCGGAGTGTAGTGACGGGCGGGATCTGGTCGTTTTCCGGCCCTACTTCGCCTCCGCGACGCGGTCGGCGACGTACTTGGCGATTTCCAGTGCGCTCGTCGCCGCCGGGGACGGCGCGTTGAGCACGTGCACCTGTCCCGGCGCGGTCTCGATCAGGAAGTCGTCCACAAGCGAGCCGTCCGGCAGCAGCGCCTGCGCCCGCACGCCCGCGTTGCAGCGCACCAGGTCGTCCGGGCCGACAGCGGGCACGAGACGGGCGAGGCTGGCGGCGAAACGCTTGCGGGACAAGGACCTCAGTACTTCGTCCACACCGGTTCTGCCGTATTTGCGGGCCAGTCGCCACGCACCGCTGAAACGTGCGGTCTCGGCGAGGTCGCGCGGGGACACGTCACGCCAGCGGTATCCCTCACGGCGCAACGCGAGCACGGCGTTCGGGCCCGCGTGCACGCTGCCGTCGAGCATGCGGGTCAGGTGCACACCGAGGAACGGCAGGGTGGGGTCCGGAACCGGGTAGATCAGGCCGCGCACCAGGTGGCGGCGTTCCGGCTTCAGTTCGTAGTACTCGCCACGGAACGGGACGATCTGCGCACTCGGCGTGAGTCCGGCGAGCCGGGCAACGCGGTCGCTGTGCAGGCCCGCGCAGTTGACCAGCGCGTCGGCGCGCAGCACCTCGGTGCCGGTCGCGATCTCGACACCACCGCCGCGGCCCGGCCGGATGGCCTTGGCCATAGTGGACAACCGCAGGTCCGCGCCCTTTTCGGTGAGTTCGCGGACGAGCGCGCCGCAGATGCCGGGGAAGTCGATGATGCCGGTGCTCTCCACGCGCAGCGCCGCGACGCAGGCGACCTCGGGCTCGTACTCGCGCGCCTCGGCGGGGTCGATCATCTTGGCCGGAACACCGTTGGCCTCCGCGCGTTCGGCCAGCACGCGCAGCCGGGGCAGCTCCTCATCGGCCGTGGCGACGACGAGCTTTCCGCACACCTCGACGGGTACACCGTTCGCACGGGCGTACTCCACGATGGACTGGTTGCCCGCGACCGACATCTTGGCCTTGAACGAACCGGGCTTGTAGTACAAACCGGCGTGCACGACATTGCTGTTGTTGCCGGTCTGGTGCGCCGCCCAGCGGGTCTCCTTTTCCAGGACTGTCACCTGAGAGCCGCGTGCGAGCAGCTCCCTCGCGACCGCGAGCCCGACTATCCCACCACCGACAATCACGACGTGTCCCACGTCGCAAAGGGTACGGGGCTGAAAATGGGTACTGCCCGACCCCCATTAGACTCGCTGGCGACCCAACGCGAACACATACTTGCGGGAGAGTCATGCCTGACCCCATCATCCTCGGTCAGCCCACTGTCGGCGCCGAGGAGCTGGCCGCCGTCGAAGCCGTCTTCAAATCCGGTTGGCTGGCCGGGGCGGGACCGACGAGCCGGAAGTTCGAGGAGCGCTTCGCGCAGGCGGCCGGGACGTCGCACGCGCTGGCCACGAGCAGCTGCGGCACCGCGCTGCACCTGTCGATGCTCCTGCACGACGTCAAGCCGGGCGACGAGGTGATCGTCGCCGACTACACCTTCCCCGCCACCGGGCACGCCGTGATCTGGGCAGGCGCGACCCCGGTGTTCGCCGACATCCGGCCGGACATCTGGACGGTGGACCCGGCGGCCGTCGAGGCGGCCATCACGCCGCGGACCGTCGGTGTCATCGCGGTGGACGTGTTCGGCCAGCCCGCCGACTACGACGAGCTCAACGCCATCACCAAGAAGCACGGTCTGTTCCTCGTCGAGGACGCGGCGTGCTCGGCTGGTGCGACGTACAAGGGCCGCAAAGCGGGCAGTCTGGCCGACCTCGCGGTCTTCAGCTTCCACGGCCGCAAGGTCATCACCGCCGGTGAGGGCGGCGCGGTCACGTCCGACAACGCGGACCTGATGGCACGCGCCCGCCGTCTGCACACGTACGGCATCGAGCCCGCGTTCGCCCGTGAGGGCAGCCGTGAACTGCCGATCCCGACCTTCGAGGAGACCGGCTACAACTACCGGCTCTCCGACGTGCAGGCCGCGATCATGCAGGTCCAGCTGGACAGGCTGCCCGACCTGATCGCCGCGCGCACGCGGGCCGCCGTCCGCTACAACGAGCTGTTCAAGGACCTCGAGCTGGTCACCACGCCGGTGGCGCTGCCGGACCGTGAACACCCGTGGCAGTGCTACGCGCTCACCATCGACCCGTCGATCGGCCGGGACGAGGTCGTGCTGAGGCTGCGTGACCGGGGCGTCGGCTGCAACTTCGGCACGTACGCCTCGCACATCCAGCCGATCTACGGCCGCGACGACAAGTGCCCGGTCTCGCTGGCCGCGTTCCGCCAGCAGCTGGCCATCCCCATGCACGCCAACCTGACCGAGGACGAGGTCGAGCGCGTCGGGGAAACCGTCCGCGACGTCGTCACCGAACTCGCCGCCGAGCGCTGAGCAGCGCCGATCCGCACCGACCTAGGAGAATCTCCCGATCATGGCTCAGAAGACCGTCTTCTTCACCGGTGGCGCCGGCTTCATCGCGTCCCACGTCATCCCGTTGCTGCTCGAGCGCGACTACAACGTGCGCATCTTCGACAACATGACCCGCGGTGACCGCGACCGTGTCAACGAGCTCGTCGCCACCGGCAAGGTCGAGCTGGTCGAGAAGGACGTCCGCTACGGCGGCGCGGTGCGCGAGGCGATGCGCGGCTGCACCCACGCGATCCACTTCGCGACGGTGTCGATCAACAAGTCGATCGCCGACCCGCACGAGAGCGTCGACATCAACATGACCGGCAACCACAACGTCTTCGCGGCCGCCGCCGACGAGGGCGTGCAGCGCCTGGTCTTCGCGTCGACCGCGTCGGTGTACGGCGACCCGGAGCGGCTGCCGATGCACGAGGACGACCTGCTGCGCCCGCTGACGCCGTACTGCATCACCAAGCGCGCCGGTGAGGACCTGCTCGGCTTCTACGAGCGCCAGAAGGGCCTGTCCTGGAACGCGCTGCGGTTCTTCAACGTGTACGGCCCCGGCCAGAAGATCGAGGCGTACTACACCTCGGTGATCAACCACTTCATCCAGCGCCTGCGCAACGGCCAGCCGCCGATCATCGACGGCAAGGGCGAGCAGTCGATGGACTTCGTGCACGTGCACGACCTCGCGCGCGCGGTCGTCGCGGCACTGGAGAGCGAGCAGGGCAACCTGCCGATCAACATCGGCACCGGCGTGGACACCTCGATCGCGCAGCTGGCCAAGATCCTCATCGACGCCGTCGGTGTCGACGTCGAGCCGCAGTTCAACCCGCGCGACGTGCTCGTCTCGCGCCGTGCCGCGGACATCACCCGCGCCAAGGAGATCCTCGGCTGGGAGCCGACCATCACGGTCGAGAAGGGCATGGCCGACCTGGTCGCCGCGTCCGCTCCCGAAGCACTGGACAAGTGAGCGGTTTCCCGCCCAACCCGTACAACGAGAACGCCTGGATCTCCGGCGACCCGAAGATCGGTGAAGGCACCTGGATCGGTGCCTTCACCCTGATCGACGGTTCGGGTGGCCTGGAGATCGGTGCGGGGTGCGACATCAGCAGCGGCGTGCACATCTACACGCACAGCTCGATGAAGCGGTGCGTGTCCGGCCGCAAGCACAACATCGTCGACCGCGCTCCCGTGCGGATCGGCGACCGTGTCTTCATCGGGGCCAACGCGGTGATCCTGATGGGTGTGACGATCGGCGACGAGGCGGTGATCGGTGCGGGCGCGGTCGTGGCCAAGGACGTGCCCCCGCGCACCGTCGTCACCGGAGTGCCCGCGCGCCCGACAGGCCAGGTGGTCATTGACGACGACCAAGTGCGGCTGGTCCGATCGGTCGAAGTGGACGTCGACTGAAGAGACGGATTTCCTGCGCACGACAAGAAGTTCCCCCGAAACTGCAACTTCCGGTTTCCCTCTGACGACTACCCGGGCAAGGGGGCGGGGCCACTCGCGCCGGGGGAAGAGTCGAAGTCTTTCCCCAGCTGCAGCCTGCTTTTTGGTTGTTCCCCTTCTTGTCAGAGTAAGGGGAGTGACTCAATGGGGAAGACCGGACGGCGCGTGTCCGCACGCGCGTTCGTGACCGCGCGGTTGTCATGGCTTCCGTTCTCGGAGCCATGGTCCAGCCCGCGACCGCCGCGCCGCAGCAGTCCGACAAGCCCGCGAAGTCCAGCTACAAGCTGAGCGGCAAGGTGAACGACCTGCTCACCAAGAAGCGCGACGTGTCGGTGAACGGCAGCGGCAGCAGCGGTGGCCGCAGCGGTGACATCGACCGCAAGGGCAAGGAGGACATCCTCGCGGTCGGCCACAACCCGGCAGACCTGAAGGTCTACGCGAACAAGGGCTACAACGGGGGAAACCCGGCGGCCACGTACGCGGCGCCGGTGGTCGTCAACCACAACTGGGCCGGGCAGCGCTGGGTCGGCCAGGGCAAGATCAACGCCGACGTGCACCCGGACGTGCTCGCGATCGACTACTCGGGAAACCTGGTCGTGCACAAGCACAGCGGCACGTTCGCTGGTCTTGGCACGCTGAACGGCACGCAGCTGATCAGCACCGGGTGGAACGACTACGACATCGCGTTCACCTTCGACGCTGACGACAACGGTCTGGACGACGTCATCGCCAGGAAGAAGGGCACCGAGGAGTACTACTGGTTCGGCACGGTCGTCGACGAGACCGGCAAGATCGGCCAGACGGACAAGGTGCACGTCGCGAGCTTCACTTCCGACTCGTCGATCATCGACGCGGGTGTGGCGGACTTCTCCGGTGACGGGGTGGTCGACTGGGTGCTGCGCCGCGACGACGGTCTGCTGTTCGTGTTCGACCCGGTCGCCGACAACGGCGCGGGGCAGCCGAAGGGCAAGGTCTACCTGCTCGCCACCGGCTGGAACACCAACAACGCGTTGGTGATCAGCGACGTGAACTCCGACGGTGACCCGGACGTCCTCGGCCGGGTCGTCGGGAACAGCGATCTGGTGTTCTACGCGCACACCGGTGTGTGGAACCCGGCGTCGGACAACACGGTGTTCGACACCCTCGCGCCGTCGAAGGCCGTCGGCTACCAGTGGCACGTGAACCGCATCATCACCTGATCGAAGTCCTGAGCAGAGGACAGCGCCCCGGCGCTGTCCTCTGTTCCTTTGAGCGGTAAACGGCCGTCCACGACAATGCCCTGCTCGTCCGATCGGCCTAAGTGGACATAGCCTGAAGGGTCGCACTTCGGTTCCAGATAAAGAAACTCCGCCGAATCTGCAACTTTTTGATCTCCGCGGACGACTACCCGAACGTGGGGGCGAGGGCACTCGCGCCGGGAGAGGGGTCGAAGTCTTCTTCCGGCGGCGGCCCGCGGTACTGGGCTGTCCCCTTAACCGGATCAGGGGAGCACACATGGGGAAGACCGGACGACGCGGCACAGTTCGCGCGTTCGTAACAGGTGCGGTTGTCACGGCTTCGGTTCTCGGAGCCATGGTGCAGGGTTCGGCCGCATCCGCAGCTCCGCAGCAGTCCGCCAAGCCCGACGTCAAGGTGTCGGCCAAGAAGGTGGACAAGAGCCTGTTCGCCAAGAAGGGCTTCTCGACGCAGGGCAGCGGCAGCAGCGGTGGCCGCAGCGGCGACATCGACCTGGCCGGCAAGGACGACATCCTCGCCGTCGGTGTGAACCCGGGGAATCTGTACGTCTACCCGAACAAGGGCTTCAACGCCGCCAGCCCGTTGGCGACGTACGGGCCCGCGGTGACGATCAACTTCAACTGGGGCGGCCAGAAGTGGGTCGGCCAGGGCAAGGTCAACGGGGACGCGTTCCCTGACGTGCTCGGGATCGACGGTTCGGACAACCTCTACTCCCACAAGCACAGCGGCACGTTCGCCGGCACCAGCACGCTCAACGGCGCCCAGCTGATCAGCACCGGCTGGGGCATCAACAACCTGGTGTTCCTGTTCGACGTGGACAACGACGGCATCGACGACGTCGTCGCGAGGAAGGCCGGAACCGAGGAGTTCTACGCCTACCTGACGACTGTCCAGAACGGGGTGATCACGCAGGCGCCCGCCAAGCCGCTGATCTCCTTCGAGACCAGCTCGCCGATCATCGACGCGGTCATGGCCGACTTCACCGGCGACGGTGTGGCCGACTTCGTCGTGCGCCTGCAGAACGGCGGAGTCCTCGTGTACGACATCACCGTCGGCGCGGAAGGTGAGGACTACCTGATCAGCTACGGCTGGACGGGCATGAACGCGTTCACGATCAGCGACGTGAACTCTGACGGCAAGCCGGACATCCTCGGCCGGGTCGCCGCCAACGGTGACCTGAACCTGTACCCGCACACCGGCACGTGGGCCCCGGCGGCGGACGGGACGGCGTTCGGCACGCTTGGCCCGATCAAGGTCGTCGGCCACCAGTGGCACATCAACCGCATCATCACCTGATGCTCCTGACCGGCGCGGCGGCCGAGGGGGGAAGAAAGTAGCTGGTTCTCGGCTGTCGCGTGTGGTCGAACGAAAAGGCCGTGCTGCCAATGGCAGCACGGCCTTTCCGGTGTGTTCTCAGACGAGGCTGCCCGCGGTGTCGAGCACCTTCGCGACAACCCGGTGCGACGGCAGGATCGACGCGCGCTCCGCGGCGACGTCCACCTTGCCCTCCAACAGGTCCACGAACCGGTCCAGCTGCGTGGCCAGCGGCTCGCGGAACGAGACCAGCTCGGGGATCTCGATCACGGTCTGCTGCTTGTAGCCCAGACCGTCCTCTGTGGCCGACTCGTGCGAGACGTGCCGGTAGATGGTCACGTCCCTGCGCAGCAGGTCGATCTCCACGAGGCGGTCGATCTCGGTGATCACCATGGTGCGGACCTTGCGCTGGCCCACGCGGCTCGCCGACACGCTGGCCATCCCGCCGGACGGGAAGCCCAGCAGCGCCTCCACGACGTCCTCGGCGGTCGCCAGCGACGACGGGTGGAACACGCTGCGGGTCGACGCCACGTTCACCGGGTCGGCGCCGCCGAAGCAGCGGATCGCGATGTCCACGTCGTGCACCAGCAGGTCCCAGCCCACCCCGGTCTTGATCCGCGGCGCGTACGGCGAGTGCCGCGTCACCGTGATGTGCAGCGGCTCGTTCAGCAGCGCCATCGCGGTCATCACAGCGGGGTTGTAGCGCTCAAGCAGGCCGCACATCAGCGGCAGGCCGCGCTGCTCGGACAGCGCCACGACCTCTTCGGACGCGGCGAGGTCGTCGCACACCGGCTTCTCGACCAGCAGCGGCACGTCCTGGCTGAGCACGTCGAGCGCGAGCTTGTGGTGCGTGGCGGTGGCCGAAGCGAGCACCACGGCATCCACATCGGACAAAGTGCCCAGCTCGGGCGACCACTGCGCGCCGTAGCGCTCGGCGGCGGCGCGGCCGACTTCCTCGCGCGGCTCGATGATGCGAACCAGGTCGGCCCGGTCGGACTGGGAGATCACACGCGCGTGCAGCGATCCCATGGAACCGGTGCCCACCAGTGCGATGCGTGGCTTGCTCATCCCTCGAGCACCTCCCTGACCGCGCCGACAATGGTGTCCACATCGGACTCGGTGAGTTTCGGGTGCACCGGCAGCGAAAGCGCCTGGCTCGCGACGCGCGAGGCGACCGGCACGTCGGACGCGATCACCCCGGGGTTGTCGCGGTAGCAGTCGTAGTCGAAGACGACCTTCGGGTAGTAGATGCCGTTGCCGACACCCTTTTCGGTCAGCTTCGCCGACAGCTCGTCACGGGTGACCTTCGCGTCGTCGCCGACCAGCACGGTGTACTGGTGCCACACGTGGCTGCGTCCCGGAAGGACAGCCGGGACACGCAGGCCCGTGATGTCCGCGAGGCCCTTGGAAAGCGCCTCCGCGTTGCGCGAACGCGCCTCGGTCAGCTCGGTCAGCTTCTCCAGCTGCGGGATGCCCACGGCCGCGTGCAGGTCCGTCAGCCGGTAGTTGTGACCGGCCACTTCGTACTGGTAGCGCTGACGCATCCCCTGGTTGCGCAGCACACGCAGCCGATCCGCGATCGTCGCGTCGTTCGTCGTGATCACACCGCCCTCGGCGGTGGTGATGTTCTTGGTCGCGTACAGCGAGAAGCAGCCGAGGCCGTAGCTACCTGCCGGGCGGCCCTCGTAGGTGGCGCCGACCGCCTGCGCGGCGTCCTCGACGATCTTGAGGCCGTGCTGCTCGGCGATCGGGATGAGCGCGCCCATGTCGGCGGTCTGGCCGTACAGGTGCACGGGCATCAGGACCTTGGTGCGCGGGCCGACCGCGGCGGCGACCGCCTGCGGGTCGACGCAGAAGTCGTCTTCGCGGATGTCGGCGAACCGAGCCGTCGCGCCGGCCTCGAGGATGGCGTTCAAAGTGGCCACGAACGTGAACGGCGAGGTGATCACCTCGTCACCCGGCTGCAGGTCGGACACCTGCAGCGAGGCCACCAGCGCGGTGGTGCCGTTGTTCACAGCGACCGCGTGCTCGACGCCCGCCACCTTCGCGAACTCGTCCTCGAACCGCTTCACCATCGGACCCTGCGCGATCACTCCGGACCGCAGTACTTCGGTGACCAGTGGCTCTGCGTCCCGTACATCAACCACGGTAATGGGGATCATGCAGTAATCTCTCGCTTCCAGCTTCGTGAAAGACGTCCGGTACAGTGGCCCCCGGACGCACGCGCGGCACACGATACCCGTCTGGGTGGCCGCCGCTCTGGCGTGGCCCGTCAACCAAACGTCGATACGAGGTAACGACCGCATGCCCAAGGTATTGATCACGGGAGCCGGTGGCTCGGCCGCCTACAATTTCCGGGACGCGTTGTCGCAGGCAGGACGCGACTACCGATTCGTCGGCACCGACGTCAAGCCGTACCACCTCGAATTGATCGAGCTCGAGGGCCGTTATCTCGTCCCGCCGGTGAGTGACCCTGGTTACGTCGACGCGATGAACAAGGTCATCGAGGCGGAATCGATCGATTTCGTGCACCCGCAGCCGGACGTCGAGGTGGGCTTCCTCGCGACGAATCGGGACAAACTGGCCGCGCCGACGTTCCTGCCGGACGCCGAGGCGATCGCGCTGTGCCACGACAAGATGGAATTCAACGCGCACCTGACGGCCAAGGGTGTCTCGGTCCCCAAGGCGCGGCACATCGCCAGCCAGGACGACCTGCGCTCGGCGCTGGAGGAGCTGCTGCAGATCAACCCCCGCGTGTGGCTGCGCGCCATCCGCGGCGCGGGTTCGCGCGGCAGCCTGCCGATCGACTCGTACTACCAGGGTGACGCCTGGATCGACTACTGGCGTTCGTTCCGCGGCCTGGACTACGGCGACTTCATGGCCAGCGAGTTCCTGCCCGGACACGAGTTCGCGTGGCAGAGCCTCTGGTACAAGGGCGAGTTGATCACCTCGCAGGCCCGGATGCGGATCGAGTACATCTTCGGGAACCTGACCCCCAGCGGGCAGAGCTCGTCGCCGTCGGTGGCCAAGACGGTCAACCGCGACGACGTCAACGAAGCCGGTGTCGGCGCGGTGCGCGCGGTGTCCGCGGAGCCGCACGGCGTGTACTGCGTGGACATGAAGGAGAACGCCGACGGCGTGCCGATGGTGACCGAGATCAACGTCGGCCGGTTCTTCACCACGAGCAACTTCTTCGCCCACGCCGGGCTGAACATGCCCGACATGTACCTCCAGTTGGGACTGGGCAAGGAACTGGACAGCAAGCCCGCGCAGTTCAACCCGCTGCCCGACGACCTGTACTGGGTCCGCATGATCGACATGGGCTACAAGCTGGTCAAGGAAGGCGAATGGTCCGCGATCAACCACTGACGGCCATCCGGACTGTCCTTTTCGACTTCGACGGCACGCTGTTCCACCTGCCCGTCGACGCGGCCGCGGTGCGCGCCGATCTCGGCCTGGCAACAGGGGAGAAGATCGGCGACGCGTTGCAGCGCTACATCGACGAAGGCAACCAGGCGCAGCTGGACGTGGTGACCCGGCACGAACGTGAGTCGGTCGCGACCGGCGAGTTCACGCCAGGCGCCGTCGACGCGCTGAAGCGGCTCAGGGCGAGCCACAACGTGGCGATCGTGACGCGCAACTCGCGACACGCCGTGACCGACGCGCTGGGTGACGCGGCCGACGGACTGTTCATCGTCGGCCGGGAGGACGTGGCGCGGCTCAAGCCGGACTCGGAGGGGATCGACAAGATCCTCGCCCACTTCGGCGCGAAGCCCGCGGAGTCGGTGCTGGTCGGCGACACGTACCACGACGTCGAGGCGGCGCACGCCGCCGGGATGCGCAGCGTCGTCGTGCGCAACTCCAAACTCGCGTACGCGCCGGAGGGCGCGGACGCCTATCTGGACACACTGGACGAACTGGTCACGAACTGAGGAAGCCTACTACCGGTAGCCCGAGCCGTCCGAGCTACCCCGGTAGTGCGCTGGTAACCTCCGAGACCGCTGTTGCGTGAGTGCATGATCTCCGATTCGTGTGGCCGGCGGGGACTCGCTGGGACCACTGGAGTGCCAGAGCTGACCCACAACCCCCACAGAGAAGTCGCCGGAGAGCCGATGAGCGTCGACACTGACGAAGTGGTAGCGCAGGACAAGCCGAAGACAGCACCCAAGAGCTGGAAGTCCCACGCGATCACCTGGGCGCGGCGGGTCCTGCTGGCCGCGGTCGTCGTAGGCGCGGGCTACTACCTCGTCACGCGGTGGGACGAGGTGTGGACGACGCTCACCAACGTGCCGTGGTACGCGGCGGTGGGCAGCCTGCTCGTGCTGATCGCGGGCATGCTGGCGAACACGTGGAGCTGGCGCACGATCGTCGACGACCTCGGCTCGCCGATCGGCCGCGTGCTCGGTTCGCAGATCTTCCTGGTCAGCCAGCTCGGCAAGTACGTGCCCGGCGCCGTCTGGGCGTACGTGCTGCAGATGGAGCTCGGCAAGAAAGCCGGTCTGCCGCGGGCGCGGATGTTCGTCGCGTCGCTCGTGCAGGTCGGTGTCGCCGTCGTGGCGTCGCTGGCGCTCGGTGTGCTCGCGCTGCCCATGCTGATGAAGGACTCACCTGGCGCGGTGTGGCTGTACGCGCTGCTGCCGTTCGGCCTGGCGGTGCTGCACCCGAAGGTGATGACCTGGGCGGTCAACCTGGTGCTGAAGGTGCTGCGCAAGGCCCCGCTGCCGCACCCGCTGCATTTCCGCACCATCGTGAGCACGCTGCTGTTCACCACGGTCTCGTACGTCTGCTTCGGCGCGCACCTGTGGCTGCTCACGCTGTCCACCGGCAAGGCGGGCATCGACGTGCTGCTGCTGTGCATCGGCGCGATCGCCATCGGCCTGACCGCGAGCCTGTTCTTCTTCATCCTGCCGTCCGGTGCCGGGGTGCGTGACCTCGCTGTGGCGCTGGCGCTGGGCGCGGCAGTCGGCTCGGACGCCGCTGTGGCGTTCGCTGTGGCGTCCCGCGCGATGTTCACCTTCGCCGACGTCGCCACAGCCGGTGGCGCGGCCCTGCTGGCCAAGCTGACGAACCCGACGGCCAAGGCGAAGCCGGTGGGAGAAACCCCGGCCCCAGCCGCCGACTAGCAGGTCGCTGAACGAAGAAGAAAGCCCCGGCTCCGAGGAGCCGGGGCTTTCTTGCTGCGAGCGGGTGTGCGCGGTTCTCAGACGACCTGGCCCCTGCGGGCCTCGACCGAGATGCCGGCGTTGGAGAACGGCTTCTCCGAGGTGACCCGGTGGGCCGACGGGCCAGGCTGGCCGATGTCCTGCACGTTGCGGATGATGTAGACCGGGCGGCCCTTGGCGTCGTCACCGGCACGCCACAGGTACTCGCCGAAGCCACCGAGCGCGGCGAGGTTCAGCCCGCTGAAGAACACCACCGCCGCGAGCACCAGCACCCAGCCCACCGGCGCGGACAGCGTGGCCAGCGCGACGATGAGGGTGGCGAGGATGCCGAGGAACCCGAGGCCGAGCAGGCCGAGGCCGAGCAGGAAGCAGATCAGGAACGGCGCGGCCGAGAACTCCACGAAGGAGTCGACGACCAGCTTGACCTTCTTCTTGTTGGTCCACTTGCTCTTGCCGGCCGGGCGGGGCAGCTGCTCGAACGCGATGGTGGTCTGGTTGAAGCCGACCCACGCGAACATGCCGAGGACGTTGCGGTTGCGCTCCGGCATCTGGTTGATGACGTCCATCACCGCACGCGAGACGAGGACCTGCGACGGCCCTTCCTTCGGGTACGTGGGGATGTCGGACATCTTGTTGAACACCGAGGAGAACTTGCGGGAGAGCAGGTTCGCCAGGCCCTTGGGCACGGCCCTGGTCTTGCGCACACCCCAGACGATGTCGTTGCCCGCGCGCCACTCGTTGACGAAGCGGACGATGGCCTCCAGCGGCTCCTGGAGGTCCGTGCTGATGGTCAGCGCGCAGTCACCCCGGCTCATCGCCAGACCGGCCGTGACGGCCGCGTGGGAGCCGAAGTTGCGCGACAGCCGCGCCACCCGGGCCACGTCGCCCTCGCCGAGTGCCGACATGAAGACCTCGGCGGTGCCGTCGGTCGACCCGTCGTCGACCAGGACCAGCTCGAAGTCCAGGTCCGGCATCTCCTTGCGGATCTCCCGGTAGAAACCGACCAGCCCGACAACGTTGTCCGCTTCGTTCAACGCGGGGGCGATCAGTGTGACCAGCGGTTTGTCCCCCGCTGATGACCTCACGTCAGGTGAGCCGTTCAGGGTCGTCGATGGACGGTCCACGTGTTCCTCCGATAGGCGAAAACGTTGCCCGCGTCGACTCCGCCGACGTCCGGGTGCGCCAACAGCAGCGAAGAATATCTGCTCGGCGATATCGGCTTAACCAGGGTGTCCTGGCCCGGCCACGTTTCGAAACACCCTGATACCCGAATCGCCCGGAAACCCGCAAACCGACGCAAACATTCCCAGCGCCACCCCCACCCCACCCGATCGGCAACAGGCCTGGTCAAGAAGGGGTAGAGCCCGCCACCCACGACCACGAGTCCCGCCGCCCGCCCAGCCGGAGCGACAACCAGCCCGAAGGCACCCAGCCCGAGACGGCCCGCGGGCAAACGCGAAGGTTGCCTACCCGTCCGGTTCAGGCGACATCCAGTCACACGATGGCCCGCGCGACCCCAGAGGCCGCCCACCGCTCTGAGCAACAACCAGCCCAAAAGGCACACACAAGTGCCAGGGGGCGAGGGAGAGCCAAGCCCAGACGCGGCAACGAGGGCCACCCCGAGACGGGTCGAGCGCAGAGGCTCGGCCGGTCGAGCGAGAGAGCCAGCCCCGCGCGACCAGTGTCAGCCAGTCCCGCGACAGCCGCACGCGAACACAGGGAACCGCCCAACCGACCGAGGGAGAGCCAAGCTCAAAGCGGCAGGCGGGCAAGCACAGAGAGCACCCAGCCGATCGAGCGAAACCCAACCCAACGCAGCCCGCGCGCAAGCGCGGAGGAGCACCCACGCCCCCCAAAAACACACCAAGAACTCGGCTGTAGCGAGGGCAAAGACCCGTCACAAGGCTCCTGCCCAGAGGTCTGCCACCCGGCGAGGGACCATCTTGTTCCGTGCAAAAACCACAACAAAAGCCCTAGCACCTATACACACAGTCCCCCACCCAACCCGGGGGGCGTCCCTGCTCCAGCCTACAAGGGGTAACGGCAGGTCAAGGGGGTTACCGGCCAGTTGTGGACAACGAGATTTGACGAAGGTGCCACACCCGAAACCCACGACAAAGATCCGCAACGAGACACGAGATCGAGCACAGAGCAACCTGAACGGTCAGAACCACCGTTCAAGCACCTGAGCGACACCGTCCTCGGAGTTGGTGGCGGTGATCTCGTCGGCGACGGCGAGCACATCCGGGTGCCCGTTGCTCATCGCGACACCGTGACCGGCCCACGACAGCATGGGGATGTCGTTGGGCATGTCGCCGAACGCGATGACGTCCGCCTGGCCGACGCCGAACTGCTTCGCGGCGTCGGCGAGGCCGGTTGCCTTGGTCACGCCGATCTTCGAGATTTCCAGCAGGCCCCGGCTCGTGGAGAACGTCAACGTAACGGAGTCCTCGAGCAATGGGACGGTGGCGGCTGCCATCTGCTCGCTGGTCATGTCCGGGTGCCGGACGAGCAGTTTCACCGCGGGGTGGCCGAGGACTTCCGCGCGGGGTTTCGCCAGCTTGTCGGCGTCGCCCCACGGGCTGATGTAGTCCCGTTCGCCGACGAACGATTCGAGTGTGGCGCTCGGGTTGTGGCGCTCGGATGCCAGTGCGGAGCCGGGCAGCACCTCGTCGAGGACGTTGGCCACGTCCTGCAGCAGGATCGGGTCGAGTGTGTGGGCGGACAGCACCCGGTCCGCGCCGATGTCGTAGAGCACAGCGCCGTTCGCGCAGACCGCGTACCCGGTCAGGTTCGCCTGTTCCGCGATCGGTGGGATCCATCGCGGTGGACGTCCGCTGACCAGGAGGAACGGTGTCCCCGCTGTGATCGCCCGGTTCACCACCGCGGCTGTGCGGGCGGTGATCCTTTCGGTCACGTCGAGCAGCGTTCCGTCCACGTCCGAGGCGATCAGCAGGGGTTTCTCCACGTGTCCAATCCTGCCTGACGCAGGCCTCCCGGCGGCGCCTTGTGATCGCAGTCTCCCGGGCGTCCAAATGGCCGTAGGCTGGGCGACGGATAGCCGAAAGCGCTACGGTCGATCATCGTGCGAGTTGGTATCGAGATCCTCCCCGAACACCGTTGGTGGGCCGCTGAGCCGAAATGGCGTGCCGCGGAGGAATACGGCTTCGACCACGCCTGGACCTTCGACCACCTCGGGTGGCGCACCTTGGTGGACGGGCCGTGGTTCGGTGCCATCCCCACGCTCACCGCGGCGGCCATGGTCACCACGAACCTCCGCCTCGGCACTTGGGTCGCCTCCCCCAACTTCCGGCATCCGGTGCCGTTCGCCCGTGAGCTCACGGCGGTCGACGACGTGTCGGACGGCCGGTTCATCCTCGGCGTCGGCGCTGGTGGTGGCGGTTACGACACGACAGTGATGGGCACGCCGCCGCCGCGCAGCCGGGCTGCTCGCTTCTCGGAGTTCGTCGAGTTGCTCGACTTGCTGCTGCGTCAGGACCGGACCACTTGGCGCGGTGAGTACTACGAGGCTGTCGATGCCCGGTCGTATCCGGGTTGTGTGCAGAAGCCGCGTATGCCGTTCGTGGTGGCCGCGAACGGCCCGAAGGCGATGAGTGTCGCGGCCCGGTACGGCACGGGCTGGGCGACGACGGGGACCGACCGGGAGACCATGGACTCGTGGTGGGCTTCGGTGGCCGAGGTGTCCAAGCGGTTCGCCGCGGTCGCCGAGGAATCGGGCCGTGACCTGGCGACCGTCGACCGCTACCTGAACTTGGACGCCGCGCCCGAGTACGTGCTGACCAGCGTCGAGCACTTCCGCGACGTGCTCGGCCGGGCGGATGCGCTGGGCTTCACCGACGTGACGGTGCCGTGGCCGAGGCACGACGGCATTTTCGCGGGTTCGGAGAAGCTGGTCGAGGACATCGCCGCCGAGGTGCTGCCCGCGCTGCGGTGAAACTCTGGGTGAACTTCTCCGCCGACCGGGATGACGCGAACCGGAATCGCTAGTCCATTCGAGTGACATAGTGGAACCTGTCGTGCGCACGGAGCGTCTCTTGTGGTGTGCCCGCGGGGCACGACCGGAGGGGGCTTTGGGGGCAACGCCCCTGGCGATCGGCTGGACGGCAGGCGGGGGAGCCTGCGTCCGGTGCCGTCGCCAGGGGCCTCCCGCGCGACGACACGCCTTGAGACAATGCTTGCGCAGGCGTTCCTCCTCGGTTAAAGGGGCTGGTCGAACATGGCGGCAACCGGGTCGGTACCCTCAGCGCCCGTGAACTTCGATGGCTATGACCTGGTAATCGTCGGTGCCGGATTCTTCGGTCTCACGGTCGCGGAACAGACCGCGACGAAGCTGAACAAGCGGGTGCTGGTGCTCGAGCGCCGGTCGCACATCGGTGGCAACGCGTACTCGGAGGCCGAGCCGGAGACCGGCATCGAGGTCCACAAGTACGGCGCGCACCTGTTCCACACGTCCAACAAGCGGGTGTGGGACTACGTCACGCAGTTCACCGAGTTCACCGACTACAAGCACCGCGTGTACACCAACCACCAGGGCCAGGTGTACCCGATGCCGATGAACCTCGCGATGATCAACCAGTTCTTCGGGCGGGCGTTCACCCCGGACGAGGCGCGCCAGCTCGTGGCCGAGCAGTCCTCGGAGTTCGAGACCAAGGACGCGCAGAACCTCGAGGAGAAGGCGATCTCGCTGATCGGCCGCAAGCTCTACGAGGCGTTCATCAAGGGCTACACCGCCAAGCAGTGGCAGACGGACCCGAAGGAGCTGGCCGCGGGCATCATCACGCGCCTCCCGGTCCGCTACAACTACGACAACCGGTACTTCAACGACACCTACGAGGGCCTGCCGAAGAACGGCTACACGGCGTGGCTGGAGAAGATGGCCGACCACCCGAACATCGAGGTGCGGCTGAACGTCGACTACTTCGAGATCCGCGACCAGATCCCGGCGGGCACCCCGACGGTGTACACCGGCCCGGTCGACCGCTACTTCGACTACTCCGAAGGCCGCCTCGGCTGGCGCACGGTCGACCTCGAGCAGGAGGTCGTCGCCACCACCGGTGACTTCCAGGGCACCTCGGTGATGAACTACGCCGACGAGGACGTGCCCTTCACCCGGATCCTGGAGTTCCGCCACTTCCACCCGGAGCGGGACTACCCGGCCGACAAGACCGTCATCGTGCGGGAGTACTCGCGGTTCGCCAAGGAGGACGACGAGCCGTACTACCCGATCAACACCCCCGAGGACCGCGCCAAGCTGGAGCGCTACCGCGAGCTCGTCCGCGACGAGGCCAAGCAGCGCAACATCATCTTCGGTGGCCGCCTCGGCACCTACAAGTACCTCGACATGCACATGGCCATCGGCTCGGCGCTGAGCACCTTCGACAACAAGGTCGCCCCGCACCTGACCTCGGGCACACCGCTCGACGGGTCGTTCGATGCCTGATTCCTCGAAGGAGATCGCCGTCCTCGCCTCGGTGCAGGGCGCGATCGCGACTCCCGCGGTGATCAAGGCCTCCCGCGGGATGTCGTTCTTCGGTGAGCACAGCCTCGGCTGGCTCGCGGTCGGCGCGGTGGGTGCCGTCGTCGACCGGGAGCGCCGCGGGGACTGGCTCGTGGCGACCAGCGCCGTGTTCGCCGCACACGCAGCTTCGGTCGTGGTCAAGCGCGTCGTCAGGCGGACGAGGCCGGACCACGAGACCGTCGAGGTGCACGTGGGTACGCCGTCGAAATTGAGTTTTCCGTCGGCGCACGCAACCTCGACGACCGCCGCGGCTGTTCTATACGGGGGACTGACCGGCAGGCGGCTATCAACCGTGCTGGTTCCACCGATGCTCCTGTCGAGGATGGTGCTCGGAGTGCACTACCCGTCGGACGTGGTGGCCGGTTCAGTGCTCGGAGCCGCGATCGGTGGGATCGTGCGCCGCAAGCTGAACGGCCGAAAGGGACGCCATGAGCGGCAAAGTGGACGAGGCGACTGACCAGGCCGCCGCCAAGGCGCCGACGGGAGTGCTCGCCGGTCTGGTCAGGACCGCGCGGCCACGGCAGTGGATCAAGAACATCCTGGTCCTCGCCGCGCCGTTCACGGCGTCGCGGCTGACCGAGACGGCGGTCCTCGCGGACGCCGGGATCGCGTTCGTCGCGTTCTGCCTCGCGGCGTCGGCCGTGTACTTCGTCAACGACACGCTGGACGTCGAGGCGGACCGGGCGCACCCGAAGAAGCGCAACCGGCCGATCGCGGCCGGGATCGTGCCGACCCGGCTGGCGTGGGTCATCTCGGTGGTGTTGTTCCTCGGCGCGCTGGGTGTCTCGTTCGTGGCCAGCTGGCAGCTGGCCGTGGTGATCGGCGTCTACGAGGTCGTCCAGCTCGGGTACTGCTTCGGCCTGAAGCACCAGACCGTGATCGACCTGTGCATCGTGGCCTCCGGCTTCCTGATGCGCGCCATCGCGGGCGGTGCGGCGGCGGGCATCCCGTTGTCGCAGTGGTTCCTGCTGGTGACGGCGTTCGGGTCGCTGTTCATGGTGTCCGGCAAGCGCTACGCAGAGATCAAGCTGTTCGAGAAGACCGGTGCCAAGATCCGGGCGTCGCTGGCCAAGTACTCGGCCACCTACCTGCGGTTCGTCTGGGCGACGTCGGCGGCGATCGTGATCATGACCTACGGCATGTGGGCGTTCGAGATCCGCCAGGACCACCACGACTCGGCCTGGTCGTCGGTGTCGATGATCCCGTTCGTCATCGCCGTGCTGCGCTACGCGGTCGACGTGGACGGCGGGACAGCCGGTGCGCCGGAGGACATCGCGTTGAAGGACCGGGTGCTGCAGATCCTCGGCGTCGCCTGGGTCGCGACGCTCGCACTGGCCGTCTACATCTGATGTAGGCAATGCTTTATCAGTCACGAGAAGTGTCGGCGTGGACACATGGCTGGGGTGTGTTCCAGCCAATTGCGGATGGCTGAAATAGGACAATTTCTTGCTTCGGTACGCTCGCTCGTGAAGCACGGAAAGCGCGGGTCGCGCGTGCTCGCCGTCTCCCACGACGTTCTTCCCGACATATCCCGAAGGTTGGCCCTGTGATCGACGCGGTCGGCAGATCCCAGTCCCCAGTGCTCGACGGCGAACCCGACGCCGGGCGAACCGCGGTGGTCCCGCCACCGCCGCCTTCGGACGTCCCGTCCGGGCGGCGGCTCGCGATGCTCGGCGGCGAGATCGCCGCCGGGGTGGCGGTCGCGGCGGTCGTCAGCGTCGTGCTGCAGATCATGGTCAACCGCTGGTTCATCCCGCATCCGACCAACCTGCCGATCGCGGTCGCGACCATGTGCACCGTCATCCTGGTGCTGGTCGGGGTGCTGTTGGCGGCCCGCCGGGTCTGGCCGCGCTGGGCGACCCCGCTGACCTGGGCCGGGCTGTCCGCGCTCGGCACGCTCGCGCTCGCCTTCATGCTCAAGGGCACCCGTTACTACCTCGGCGGTGTCCAGGAGGACCAGTCGTTCCGCCTGCAGTACCTGGCCAGGCTCACCAGTTCGGCCTCGCTGGCCGACATGAGCTACGTCGACGTCCCCGGGTTCTACCCGGCCGGCTGGTTCTGGCTCGGCGGGCGGTTCGCGCACCTGACCGGTTTGCCGTCGTGGGCGGCGTTCAAGCCGTGGGCGATCCTCACGTTCGCCGTGATCGCGGTCATCGCGTTCGCGCTGTGGAGCGTGCTGGTGGAGCGCCGAGTCGCCGTCCTGATCGCGATGCTGACCTGCATCGCCGGGCTTCGCATCGGGGCGACGGAGCCGTATTCGTGGATGGCCGTCGCTGTCATCCCGCCGCTGGCCGTCCTCGCCTGGCGGATGCTGCGTGACCTGCGCAGGCCCGATCCGGCCAAGCTGCTCGGGCCGGTGCTGGTCCTCGGGCTGTTCCTCGGTTCCTTCGGCGCCGTCTACACCTTGTTCTTCGGGTTCTTCGGGCTCGTGCTGGTTCTGCTCGCCGTGGTGAACGTGGTCGTGGCGTGGCGGACCGGGGGCAAGGAGATCGGCAGGCTCGTCCGCCGCACGCTGGGGCGTGCGGGGCTGGTCGCCCTGATCGCGCTGGGCCCTGTGCTGCTGGTGTGGACGCCGTACCTGCTCGAACTCCTGGCCGGCCACGAGACGAAGAACCTCGCGGCCCGGTTCCTGCCAACGGAAAGCATCTACCTGCCGACGCCGATGCTGGAGTTCTCGGTCAACGGCGCGCTGTGCATGATCGGCTTGATCTGGCTGGTGCTGTCGCTGCGGCGCAGCCCGATCGCGGTCGCGCTCAGCGTCGTGGCCGGCACCTGCTACCTCTGGTACCTCATGTCCACGGTCGCGCTGGCCGGCGGCACCACGTTGCTGCCGTTCCGGACCGAGACGATCCTGGTGACGTCGCTGTACTGCGCGGCGGTGCTCGGAGCGGTGGACTTCGCGCGCTGGGCCGTCACGCGCGTTCCCGCGGTGCGGGTGCGGGCCCTGGCCGGTGTGCTCGCGTTCGCCGCGCTGCTGTCCCTGGCTCAGACGGTCCCGCTGCAGCACAAGCGCGTGATCGCCAGCGCCTTCAACGACTACTACCCGACCGGGGGCAACGCGCACGGCGTCAACGACCCGGGCACGCCCGACTTCTGGTACCCCCAGGTCGACAAGGCGATCCAGCGGATGACCGGCAAGAAGCCGGAGCAGCTGGTGATCCTGACCAACTCATGGGTGCTGACCAGCGGGCAGCCGTACTGGACCTACATCTCGATCATCGCCCAGTTCGGCAACCCGATGATCGACCACGAGGCTCGCCGGACCGCCGTGGACGGCTGGGCCCGCACCACCAGCTCGCGTGACCTGATCGCCCAGCTGGACAAGGCGCCGGGCACGCCGCCGAGCGTCTTCGTGTTCCTCCGCGACGACAAGAACGGCGGCGAACTGCACACCAGGCTGAGCTACGACGACTACCCGCGCGACCCGAACACGCCGAGCTACGAGGTCATCTTCAAGCCCTCCGCGTTCGCCGGGCCCGAGTTCATCCGCGAGGACGTCGGCCCGCACACCGTCATCGTCCGGCGTTAGGTGTACTGACCACTGAGGTCGCGAACCAGGCTCGCAGCGCGTCGTCCAGGCCGTCACCCCCGGCCCACGCCACGACGCCGTCCGGGCGCACGAGCAGGCCGGGGAGGTCTGGTTCGTCGGCGCACTTGGTGCTGACGACGTTCACGCGGTCCGCCGGGATCTCGGCGTGGGCGGGCAGGCCGCCGAGGTCCAGCAGGAGCCCGCGGCCGTCGTGCAGGTGGTCGGCCAGCGCGGTGGCGTCGGCCAGGACGAGGTCCGGCGCGCTGCGGCCGATCAGCGGGTGGTCGCCGGGCAGGTCGTAGCGGTGCCAGACGCCGGAGATCTTCTTGGCGAAGTACGTCGTCGCGTCCTTGGTGGTGATCAGTTCGCTGATCACCGCACGCAGCGCCTGGGCGTGTCCGTCCGGGCGCATCAACGCGATCTGCGCGCGGGTCCAGTCCAGCACCCACGCGCCGAGCGGGTGGCGTTCGGTGGTGTAGGTGTCCAGCAGGTTCTCCGGTGCCCAGCCGTTGATCGTGGCCGCGAGTTTCCAGCCGAGGTTCATCGCGTCGCCGACGCTCAGGTTCAGTCCCTGGCCGCCGAACGGGGAGTGCACGTGTGCCGCGTCGCCCGCCAGCAGGACGCGGCCGATCCGGTACGTCGTGGCCTGCCTGGCGTTGTCGGTGAACCTGGTCGCCGACTCGATCCCGGTGACGCGAACGTCCACACCGGACACGGCGCGGATGCTCTTCTCCAGTTCCGCCACGGTGATCTCGGCGTCGCGGTCCACCGGTGGGCCGTCGAACCGCACGGTGAGGATCCGGCCGGGCTGCGGGCCGAACGCGTAGATCCCGGTCGGTGTGGTGTTCCAGCCGCGGGCCAGTCCTTCTTGGCCTTCCATCGTCACGATCGCCTGGTGCCCGGTGATTTCCGGTTCGGTGCCGGGGAAGTCGAAGCCCGCCAGCTTGCGCACCGCGCTGCGGCCGCCGTCGCTGCCCACCAGCCAGTCCGCCCGGAAGGTCCGGTCGCCCGCGTGCACGGTCACGCCTGAGTCGTCGGCGTCGAATCCGGTCAGCCGCACGCCGCGCTGGACCTCGACGCCCAGTTCGTCCGCCCAGTCGCCGAGGATCGCCTCGACTTGTTGCTGGACAACGAATCCGATCTCGCCGGCCGGGCCGCGGCCGTGGAACGCCGGGTCTTCGTAGTCGAAGTTGGCGCTGTCGAGCCAGAGCGCCGCGAAGTGACCGGCGAACTTCGGTGGGGTACGGGGTTTGCCTGTGTTCTTGGGCAGGCCGCCGCGGAACTTCGCCATCGAATCCTCGTGCGCCGCGGTCAGTTGCGGCAGCAGCCCGCGCCGGTAGAAGGCCTCGGCTGTGGGGATGTTGATCGCACCCGCCTTGATGGTCAGGTCGGGTTCGGGGAGGCGGTCGATGACGAGCACGTTCACGCCGCGCAGCCGCAGTTCGCAGGCGAGTGTCAGGCCGCACGGCCCGGCTCCGGAGATGATCACGTCGTGGGTCATGCCAGAAACTTTACTCGACTCAAAATTTTGTCGAGTATATTTTCCCGATGGCATCCTTGCGGGAGCGGAAGAAGGCGGAGACGCGGCAGCGCATCACCGACGTGGCCACGTTGATGTTCGTGGCACGCGGGTTCGACAACGTCTCCATCGCCGAGATCGCCGAGGCCGCGGACGTGTCCAAGGTCACGGTGTTCAACTACTTCCCGCGCAAGGAAGACATCTTCTTCGACCGGGAGCCACAGGCCCAGGAGCTGCTCACCACGGCCGTCCGCGACCGCGAGACGGACGAGTCGCCTGTCCAGGCCGTGCGGCGCCTGTTCATCCGGCAGGCCGAGCAAGGGCACCCGCTCGGCGGGTTCCAGGACCGGTTCGTCGCCTTCTGGCGCACAGTGCTGGACTCCGCCGCCCTGCGGGCGAGGGCACGGGAGGGCATGGATGAACTGACGGCGTGCCTGGCCAAGGCGATCGCCGAGACCAGCGACGACCCGTCGCCGGACGTGACCGCCGCCGTGATCATGGCGACCTTCCGGGCGGTCTTCGCGCGGGGGATCGCCCGCATGTCCGCCGGGAGCACCGCGGCCGAGGTCACGGCCGATCACGTCGCCGCGATCAACCGTGCCTTCGACCGGCTCGCCGGGGGGATTTCCTAGAAGGGCAGCTTGCGGAAGATCGGCCGCGGCACGTGCCGCAGGATCGACATCACGCCACGGAACACCGCTGGCGCCCACACCTGCTCACGCCGCGTCCGCACGGCGTCGACGATGACCTCGGCCACCTGGTCGGCCGTCTGCGACAGCGGCGCGGGCTTCTGGCCCTCGGTCATCTTCGTGCGCACGAAACCGGGACGCACGACCGTGACAGTCACGCCATGCTCCTTCAGCGCATACGTCAGGCCCGTGTAGAACGCGTCGAAACCGGCCTTGGTCGAGCCGTACACGAAGTTCGACCGACGAGCCCGCTCACCGGCGGCGGACGACAACGCGACAAGCGAGCCGTGGCCCTGCTTGCGCAGGCGCTCGGCCAGCGGCACGCCGACGGTCACCGCGGCCACGTAGTTGATCTCGGCGAGCTCACGCGCCACGTCGACGTTCGTCCAGGCTTCCTCCTGGTCACCGAGCACACCGAACGCCAGGACCGTGACGTCGATGTCGCCGTCCGCGAACGCCTTCTCGATCACCTCGGTGTGCGTGTCCGGCTGCCGCGCGTCGAACGGCAACGTCGTGACCGTCGCGCCCAGGTCACGCAGCCGGGCCGCGGCCGCGTCCAGCCGGTCCGAGGGGCGGCCTGCCAGCGTGACCCGCAGCGAAGGGCGGGCACGGGCGTAGCGCTCGGCGACCGCGAGGCCGATCTCGGAGGTGCCGCCGAGCAACAACAGGGACTGTGGGCTGCCAACCGCGTCGATCACGTAAGCCTCAACCTTCTGGCCATGTCGGAGACAAAGATTCCGTTCGGGTCGACCTCGGCGCGCACCTTTCGCCATTCGTCGATCCGCGGGTACATGCGCTCGATTCCCTCCGGCGTCGCCCTGGACTCCTTGGCCAGGTACAACCGCCCGCCTGTGCTCAGCACGAGCTCGTCGAGCCGCGCGCACAGTTCAGCGAGTCCGCGCCGGACCGGCAAGTCGACAGCCAGGGTCCACCCCGGCTGGGGGAACGACAGCGGCGCCCGGTTGCCCGCGCCGAAGCGCTTGAGCACGTTCAGGGCCGACACGTGACCGGTCTCGACCATCAGCTCGACGCTGCGTCTGACCGCGTCCTCGTGGCCGAACGGGATCACGTACTGGTACTGCAGGAAACCGCGCGGTCCGTAGACCCGGTTCCACTCACCGGCGATGTCCAGCGGGTGCAGGAACATCGTGATGTTCTGGATCGCGCCGTGCTTGGTGGGCGACTTGCGGTACCAGAGCTCGCAGAACATCCGCGCGGTCAGCTTGTTCAGCATCCCCGGCGGGAAGACGTTCGGCACCGTCAGCAACTGCGGCGCGTCGAACTTCAGCGGGTTCTTGCGCAGCTTCTTGGGCAGGTCGTCGAGCGTGGCGTGGTTGGCCCTGGTCAGGATGCCCCGGCCGAGGTGCGGGCCGGAGACTGTCGAGTCGAACCACGACACCGACTCCAGGTACTTCTCGTCGTCGACCGACTGCCGGTCCATCAGGTCGGCCAAGTTGTCGATCTGGTCGGTGTCGACCTTGAAGTACGCCGTCTCGACCCGGTTGAGCCTCAGCTTCGCCCGCACGACGACGCCCGTCAGGCCCATCCCGCCCGCAGTGGCCCAGAACAGCTCGTCGTCCTGGGTGAGGGTGTGGACGTTGCCGTCCGCGGTGACCAGGTCCATGGACTCGACGTGCTCGCAGAAGCTGCCTTCCACGTGGTGCGCCTTGCCGTGGATGTCCGCGCCGATCGCGCCGCCGACGCTGACCTGGCGCGTGCCCGGCAGCACCGGCAGCCACAGGCCGAACGGCAGCAACCTGCGCATCAGCGTGTCCAGGCTGACCCCCGCGTCCGTGTCCACGACCGCGGCGTCCGCGTCGATGGAGTGGATGCGGTCGAGGCCGGTCACGTCGATGACCAGGCCGCCCGCGTTCTGCGCCGGGTCGCCGTACGCACGACCGAGGCCGCGGGCGATGACACCGCGCTCGTCGGCAGACCGCAGCGCCTCGATGACTTCGTCGACGGTCCGCGGGACGACGACGCGCGCGGTACTCGGCGCGGTACGCCCCCAGCCGACCAGCGTTCGCAACTCGGGATCCACCCGGCCGAGCCTACCGAGCGCGCACTTCTACACTGCTTGGGGCGCCGAGCAGCAAGGAAATCATGGTGACGGCAGTGGAAGCTGGTTCTCCGACCGACTCACGCAGCGTGGGCCTGCTCACCCAGATCGGCCGGTTCGTCCTGGTCGGCGGGCTGTCCGCGATCGTGGACTACGGCATCTACCAGGGCCTGCTCGCGTTGGGCACGTGGGTGCACCTCGCGAAGGCGATATCCTTCGTCCTCGGTACCACCACCGCCTACCTGCTCAACCGGCGTTGGACCTTCAACGTCTCGGGCGGTGCCGCGCCGGTGGCGAAGTTCATGGTGCTCTACACCGTGACGTTCTTCGTGAACGTCGGTGTGAACGCCCTGATGCTGCAGGTGCTCGGCGACTTCAAGTGGGAACACACCGTGGCGTGGGTGATCGCCCAGGGCACGGCGACAGTGATCAACTTCGTGATGCTGCGGACCGTGGTGTTCAAGCAGTAGAGCCGTCCTGGAGGACTGAGGCGCGATGCCCGGCAAAACCGCACCGGCCCGAGGCAAGACGACCACCCCGCGTGCGCAGGCCAACGGCAGCGCACCGCGACCCGCCCGCCTGGTCACCCAGCGCGCGCTGTTCGGTGGCCCGTCGCCCCTGGTCAGCGACGACCTCTACGCACAGGTGAGCGCCGGCGCGGCCAACCGTTCGCGCGACAGCGTGACCGTCGAGCCGTCGTCGGTTGTGTCGATGAACACGTACTTCGGGCGCTTCCCGGCGAGCTACTGGCAGCGCTGGACCGTCGTGCGCGAGGTGACCGTCGAGCTGGTCGCCGCAGGCGCCGGTCGCGTGACCGTGCACGCCTCGGACTACGAAGGCGAGCCGCGGACCGTGGGCTCGTCTGTCGTGTCAGCGGACGGTCCCGTGACGCTTACCGCCAAGCTCGACCGTTTCATCGACGGCGGCGCGCTGTGGCTGGACATCGAGACCGGTGTGGGCGAGACGCTGACCGTGTCCGAGGTCCGCTGGACCGTCGCGCCCCCCGAGACGCTGCGCCCCACATCCGTGGTCATCTGCACGTGCAACCGCGCCGACGACTGCCTGAACACGCTGGAAGC
This sequence comes from Kibdelosporangium phytohabitans, assembly GCF_001302585.1. Lineage (GTDB taxonomy): Bacteria > Actinomycetota > Actinomycetes > Mycobacteriales > Pseudonocardiaceae > Kibdelosporangium > Kibdelosporangium phytohabitans. Next base: position 210,692 of record NZ_CP012752.1, read on the forward strand.
ACTGGCGGCGGACCCGGAGGCGCTGTCGGTCCTCGACACGATCTACGTCGCCGACCAGGGCACGGACACGGTCGACTCCCGGCCCGAGTTCGCCGGCGTGGCCAAGCGGCTCGGCGCGAAGCTGACGTACATCCAGCAGCCCAACCTCGGCGGCGCGGCCGGTTTCACCAGGGGGCTGTTCGAGGCGGCGAAGCAGTCCGACCACGCCAACGTCCTGTTCATGGACGACGACGTGCTGCTGGAGCCGGACATCGCGATCAGGCTGACCGCGTTCGCCAACCGCACGGCGCACCCGGTGATCGTCGGCGGCCAGATGCTGAACCTGTTGCACCCCAACAACTTGCACGTAGGCGCGGAGTACGCGGACCTGGAAGGCCTTGCCGCGGGCCGGGTCTCGGAAGGCGCGCTGACCAACGCCGACCTGCTCGGCACCGACCCGGAGACGGGAAAGCCCAACCGCCAGGAAAGGCGCGTCGAAGCGGGCTACAACGGCTGGTGGTCCTGCCTGATCCCGACCGAGATCGTGCAGGCGGTCGGCTACCCGCTGCCGGTGTTCTTCCAGTGGGACGACGCCGAATACGGCTACCGCGCCAAGGCCGCGGGCTTCGCGACGGTCACGCTGCCCGGCGCGGCCGTGTGGCACGCGGACTTCATGTGGAAGGACTGGGACGACTGGCACAGGTACTTCAACCTGCGTAACTCGATGATCACGGCGGCGCTGCACAGCCCGTTCAACACCAAGCGCGTCGCCCGCGTGATCGCCGCCCAGCTGACCCGGTACCTGCTGTCGATGCAGTATGGCCTCGCCGCGACCATGCTGAAAGCGGTGGAGGACTTCCTCGCGGGCCCGTCGGTCCTGCGCGACGGCGGCGCGGCCGTGGTCGCCGAGATCCGCGCGCTGCGCGCCGAGTACCCGGACACCTTCCGCCACAGCCCAGCGGACGTCCCGGAACTCCGAAACGGAGAACTGCCGCTGATCCCGGCAGGCCCGTCGCCGAGGAACAAGCCGGTGCAGCTGCTCAAGCAGATCACCAACCAGCTGCTGGGCAAGCACTCGCTGGAGCGCGGCGCGGTGAGCCTGGAAGACGCGACCTGGTGGCACGTCTCGAAGTTCGCGAACGTGGCGGTGACGGACGCCTCGCAGGAAGGCGTGCGGCTGCGCACGTACGACCGCGACCTGATGATGCGACTGGGCAAGCGGAGCGCGGCTGTGCTCCGCCGGTTCATCGCCGAGGGCAACGTCGTCCAGCAGCACTACAAGGACGCGATGCCGGAGCTGACCAGCCGCGAGAACTGGGCCCGGCTTTACCGGCTCTGAACTGCCGTGGACGGCGAGCCGCGAGCGGCCGGGGGTTCAGGTCACGCCCTGAACCCCCGGCCGCTTTTGGCCGCACTGCCGTACACGCGGGACAGGGGTGGCAGTTCGTCGAAGTGCGCTGTCGCGATGTGGGCGAAGTTGATGGCCACCGTCGCGCCGTCTTCCAGTTCCGGGGCGTCGACCGCCCCGGATGTCAGCACTGTCGGGAGTCTGCTCGCCAGGTCCTCGGCCGCCGCCGGCGACAGCGCGTACACCAGTGGTTCCCCGCCGCTGGCGAGGTGCAGCACGAGGGCGTTCTTCTTCGGCTCGCTCATGGTTTCAGCTCAGCACCGGGCTTGCCGGTGGGCAACGGTGGTCCGCTCTCAGCGGATCCGCTGTCGGCTGAATGGCTCACCACCAGTGCGATGCCCAGGAGTGCCGCGCCGACGGTTCCGGTTGTGCCGAGCGATTCCTCGAAGAACAGGACAGACAGCACGGTCGCGGTCAGCGGTTCGAGGACTGCTGCCAGTGCCGCGGCGACCGCGCTGGCGCCGCGCAGCGCTGCCAGGTAGCAGCCGTACGCCACCGCTGTCGGGATCGTGCCGAGGAAGGCCGCGGTCAGCAGGACGTCCGTTCGCAGGGGCATCGCCATCCCCAGCGGCAGGGCCAGCGGTAGGAGGACCAGACCACCGAGCAGCAGGCCCAGCGAGATCGTCGGCCCGGCCGGCAGGACCGGATTCCTGTTGATCACGGTGAACGCCGCGAAGCCGCCCGCCGCGACCAGGCACAGTGCGATCCCCAGGACGGTCTCTCCGGGCGTCCTGGTCGACGGTGTGCCCGCGAGCAGTGCCAGCCCGGTGAGCGCAACCGCGATGCTCAGCGTGGTTCGCAGGCTGGGCATCCGCCGGGTTCGCACGGCCGTCAGCACCGCGAGCAGCACGGGCGTGCTGCCGATCGTGACCAGGGTGGCGAGGCTGACCGAAGTCGTGGCGACACCACCGAAGTAGCTCGCCTGGAAGATCGCCAGCAGTGCGCCCGCCGCCACCAGCCTGCGGAGCACGGCGGTGGTGATCTTGACACGCCGGATCTGCCCGGCCAGCGCCGCGGTGGCGATCGCGCCGCCGAGCAGCAGGCGGTACGCCGCGATGGCCAGTGGGTGCAGGCCGGTCAGGTGCTGCAGGAATGCGCCGGCCAGGCCGCCGGTTCCCCAGAGCACACCGGCGAAGATCAGAAACAGCTTGGTGGACAAGGAAAAACGCTCCAACGCAGGAGGAACACGGGACATGTTCTGCTGCGGGGCGATCAGGCGTGTTTCACCGCGCGCGAGCTTGCCGGCCGCGCGTGGGCGAGTGTGCTCCGGCCCCGCCTAGGCGGCGGGCGGCGGAGTTATCGGAAACATGCGATGCACGTCAAGAACGGTAGTAGCGGTGTCAAGCGTCATTGGAGTGAACCTCTTATCAGGCGTCACACTCTAGGTAGATCCACTACGGTGCGTAGTGGGTGATAGTCCGGTCCGGACCGTTGATCAATGCGGCATCCGGAGGAGTGACCAGCGGCAACCGGGTGTGTTTCGTCATTTTCTGACAGGTCACTGCCGGATACTCGACAGTAGGAAGTGCGTGCAGTCCTCTAATTGGCAGGCTGAACCCTCGAACGGCGGATCGACCTGCCGTTGGTTTCGTGCGGAAATTAATTCCTCTCGGGCGCGAATGGTGAAAATTACGACGGGGAGGCGCTTGCAGGCATGGATCTGCGTTATGAGGCGTTCTGTTTCGCGGATCGTTACTTCTACGACGCCGATGGTTACGGAATCGAGACTCTGGAAAGCTGGGTCAGTACGCTTTCCGGTTGCCGTGCCGACTGGCGCCGCTTCGACCGCGGCGATTGGCACGTCTGCCTTCCCGAGGATGTGGACCTGCCGATGCAGGGCTGGAAGGTGCACGTGGCCGCGACCGGGGCCGATGCGGTCGCGGTGCTCGACGTGGTACGGCCGTACTGTGTGTCCGCCCGGATACCGTTCAAATTCTTGCGCTCACCCCGCATTTTCGCGAATCGTAACGCGAAGTATGCCGACCGCGTGGTGAGTGGAAAATTGATCACGATTTACCCAGTCGGAGATAACGATCTGAAACGTGTGCTCGAGGACTTGTCGACCCGGCTCGCCGGGCTGCGCGCACCGCATATACCAGGTGACGTGCGATACCGCGAGGGTCCTCTTTACATTCGTTTTGGTGGATTTGTCGAACGTATGATCACCGACGCGCGCGGCGCGCGCATCCCGGCCTTGCAGCGGCCGGACGGTGAAGTGGTACCCGAACCACCTGGCCTGCCCGAGTGGGTCGAGGTTCCCGCCTTCCTCAAGCCCCACTTCAACGCACAGCAACCACGCGAAGGCGCCCGCTACCAGGTCACCAAGGTCCTGCAGCAGACCAACGCGGGCGGTGTCTACCTCGCCAACCAGCGTTCCGACGGCACGCAGATCGTGCTCAAGGAAGCCAGGCCGTACACCGGGCTCGACCAGGACGGCGCCGACGCCGTGACCCGGCTCGACCGCGAGGCCCGCTCCCTGATCCGGCTCGCCGGGGTGCCGGGCGTGCCCGAACTACACGGCCGCATCTCGGTGGCAGGCAACGAAGTCCTGCTGCTGAGCCCGATGCCCGGCGTCCCGCTCGCGCGCTGGCTGGCCCGCAACTACCCGCTGACCCAACGGGATCAGACCAAGACCGACCGCAGCCGGTACGTCGAACGCGTGCTCGCCCTGCTCGCCAGGGTCGAACGCGTCCTGTCCGACGTGCACCGGCGCGGCCTGGTCCACGGCGACATCAACGACCGCAACATCCTCGTCGACGAGGACGACTCGGTGTCCCTTGTGGACTTCGAGCTGTCGTTCCCCGCCGCCGACCGGCGCAGGCCGAGCGGCGCCACCCCCGGCTTCCGCGCACCCGCCGACCGCAGCGGCTACGAGGTCGACCGGTACGCCTTCGCCGTGCTGCGGCTGTGGATGTTCCTGCCCATGACGACCGTGCTCGACCTGGCGCCGGACAAGCTCGCCGACTTCGTCCGGCAGGTCCGCAAGCGGTTCGACCTGCCGCTGGGCTACCTCGAAGAGGTCCTCGCCGAACTGCGGCCGCGCTCGGCCCGGTCGGCGCGCAGGCGGATCGCGCTGGACCAGCCCGACATCAACTGGACGTCGGTGCGCCGGTCGATCGCCGACGGCGTGCTGGCCAGTGCCACCCCGCACCGCAAGGACCGGCTGTTCCCCGGCGACATCCAGCAGTTCGCCACGGGCGGCACGGGCTTCGGCCACGGCGCGGCCGGTGTGCTGCACGCGTTGGAGTCCTGCGGCTTCGGCCGGTTCCCCGCGCACGAGAAGTGGCTGATCGACGCGGTACGCAGGCAACCGCCCGCCACAGCGGGCTTCTGGGACGGCGCGCACGGCGTGATCCACGTCCTTGACAACTTCGGCTACCACGACGACGCGGACGACCTGATCGACAAGGTCGACCCGCAGCTGACGTCGATCACAGCGCACGGCCTGCGCGGCGGGCTCGCCGGGATCGGCCTCAACCTGCTGCACCTCGCGGCGAACAGGCAGGACGCCGGGCACCTGTGGCACGCGATCGAACTCGGCGACCGGCTGACCACCATGCTGGAGAACCCCGCGCGCGGCCGGGCCGGCCTGATGCACGGCTGGTCCGGCCCGGCGGTGCTGTTCATCAGGCTGTTCGAGCGCACGCGTGACCGCGGCTGGCTGGAGTACGCCGACCTGGCCATCCGCCGTGACCTGATGGAGTGCGCCAGGACGCCGGACGGCTCGCTGCAGGTCCGCGACCGGCAGAACACGTTGCCGTACCTGGAAGTCGGCAGTGCCGGGATCGCGATCGCGATGGAGGAACTGCTGACCACGTGGCCCGGCGCTTCGGTGGCGAGCGAACTGCCGAAGCTCAGGCGCGCGCTGCTGGCCGAGTTCGTGATCCAGCCGGGGCTGATGCTCGGCCGGGCCGGGCTGATCGGCGCGCTGGCCGTCGGCCTGCGGCGCGATCCGGACCCGCTCGCCGCGCGGGCCCTCGACCAGCACCTCGAATGGCTCGCGCAGCACGCTGTCGCGTACCAGGGCCATGTGGCGTTCCCCGGTACGCACCTGTTCCGGTTGTCCATGGACGTCGCCACGGGCAGTGCGGGGGTGCTGCTTGCCCTCGCGTCCGCTATGGACGGTGTGCAGTTGTTGCCTTTTCTGAACGACGACAACTCGCTGTCCGTGTTCGACGACCATCGCTCCGCGACGGCGGGTTTGGTCGCCGGAAGCCGGTCATTGCCGCCACGCCCCACGCAACCGACATCTTCGCGGTGATCCGCCCCGGGTGGCCGGGGCGATGTCGGGCGCGGTGCGTGACGCGGACGACCAGCGTCAGTAGCGGAAGAAGTGTTCGCGTTGGCCCTGGCGGACGAGCTTGAGCCACTGCAGGAACGCCTTGGGGTCCTTGCGGACGGTCAGGAAGTACAGGCCGAACCGCAGGACCTCGAGCGCGCCGATCTTGCGCATTCCCGGACGCGACAACAGGTATCCGCGGTTGCGGTACGTGTAGTAGCGCTTGACCTCGTTGTCCGGGTCCTGCGCGTGGAACCGGCCGCCGAGCATCGGCTTGAACTCGTCCGAGCCGTCCGGGTGCAGGTAGGTCGCGCGCAGCGACGTGCCGAACGGCAGGCCGGAACGCACCAGCCTGCGGTGCACCTCGACCTCGTCGCCGCGGACGAACAAGCGGTAGTCCGGCACACCGACGACGTCCAAAGTGGACGCGCGGAACAGCGCGCCGTTGAACAGCGACGCGATGCCGGGCAGGAAGTCCGTGCCGAGCTCGGACGTCTGGCGCTTCCACGTCAGGCCGCGGCGCAACGGGAACGCCAGCGTCTCGGGGGTGTCGATGTTCGCCACGATCGGGGAGATCTCCGCGAGGCCGCGCTTCCTGGCCTCGCCGAGCAGGATCTCCAGCACGTTCTCGTCGGCCGGGCGGCCGTCGTCGTCGGCCAGCCAGACCCAGTCGGCGCCCATCGCGAGCGCGTGCAGGATGCCGAGCGCGAACCCGCCCGCGCCACCGAGGTTGCGGTGCGACGCGAGGTAGGTCGACGGGATGGCGGCGGCCTTGACGAGGTCCTCGACCGGCTGGTCCGGCCCGTTGTCGACCACGATGAGGTGGTCCGGCGGGCGGGTCTGCGCACCGAGGATCTTCAACGAGTCGACCAGCAGCTCACGCCGGTGCCGCGTCACCACGACGGCGACGATGGAGTCGGGACCCAGTGCTGCGGTGCTCATCAGCTGTCGCCTCCAGCGGTAACGCCGAGGCGCTCGAGCATCTCGGGGCTCAGGTTCTCGTACGGGTCACGGCCCTTGTAAGCGGTGAGGACCTCGCGCAGGGTGCCCTGCATCTTCATCCGGCCGCTGTCCATCCAGATCGCCGAATCGCACAGCTCCATCAGCAGGTCGTCGGAGTGCGACGCGAACACGAGCAGGCCGGAGCGCTTCACCAGGTCGGTGAGCCGGTCGCGGGCCTTGTCCATGAACGCCGCGTCCACCGCGCCGATGCCCTCGTCCAGGATCAGGATCTCCGGGTCGATCGAGGTCACGATGCCCAGCGCGAGCCGCACGCGCATACCGGTCGAGTACGCCCGCAGCGGCATCTGCAGGAAGTCGCCGAGTTCGCTGAACTCGGCGATGTCGTCGATCTTCGACTCCATCTGCTTGCGGCTCATGCCCAGGAACAGGCCCCGGATCATGATGTTCTCGATGCCGGAGATCTCCGGGTCGAGGCCGACGCCGAGGTCGAAGACCGGCGCGATCTTGCCGACGATCTTGGAGCCGCCGGTGATCGGCTCGTAGATCCCCGCCAGCAGCCGCAGCAGGGTGGACTTGCCCGCGCCGTTGTGGCCGACGAGCGCGACGCGGTCGCCGTCCTTGAGCGAGAGGGTGATGTCCTTGAGGGCCTCGATCACCGGGATCCGGCTTTCGGTGCCGATCGTGCCGCCGACCTTGCCGAGCACCGCTTTCTTCAGCGAGCGGCTCTTGGCGTCGAAGATCGGGAAGTCGACCGAGGCGTTCCAGACGTCGATGCTGACCATGTGCTGTCCTGCCTCACTCAGACCCAGTAGGGGACGCGTGCGCGGTAGTTGCGCATCGCCACAAGTGCCAAGAACCAGCCGACCACTGTGATGCCACCGACGATCGCCCAGTGGTGCCAGCTCTGCGCGTTGCCGATCAGCGGCGCCCGCAGGATCTGGATGAAGTGGTAGAAGGGGTTGACCTCGATGATGATCGACCGCCAGCTGCTGCCGCCGCTCGCGATCTTGTTGAGCAGGTCGGTGGTCCACACGATCGGCGTGCCGAAGAACGCCAGGTTGGTCAGCGCGGTGATGACCTGCGGGATGTCGCGGTAGCGGGTGGAGATGACGCCGAACAGCAACGCCACCCACACGCCGTTCAGCGCGATCAGGAAGAACGCCGGGACCGCCAGCACGATGGTCCAGTCCAGGCCCGGCTGCCCCGGGCCCGCTTCGGTGATCTTGTAGCCCGTGGTGCTCAGGTCGCCGAAGAAGATCACCAGGATCACCGCGTAGACCAGCAGGTTGTGCGCCATCATCAGGGTCAGGCGCCACACCGTGCGCAACGCGTACACCGTCAGCGGCGCGGGCAGGTGCTTGATCAGGCCCTCGTTGGCGATGAAGGTCTCGGTGCCCTCGGTCACGCAGCCGAGCATGAAGTTCCAGACGATGAACCCGACGGTCAGATACGGCAGGAACGTGCCGATGTTCGCCTGGAACAGCGTCGAGTACAGCAGGCCGAGACCGATGGCGGTGACCGCCATGCTCAGGGTGATCCACAGCGGGCCGATCACCGAGCGGCGGTAGCGCTGCTTGATGTCCTGCCAGCCGAGGTGACCCCACAGGTCACGTTGGTGGAACCCCTCGCGGATGTCCTGCCACGCCCGGCCGAAGGTCCGGCTGGGGTTGTCGAGAGGCTTTTCTGCCGCCGTCATCGGTCGGTCGATCGTGCTCGTCGCTTGCACGGTTGTTGAGAGTACCGACGACCATTCACCCCTTCGGTGACCGGTCGGTCACCGAGCTGACGAACACCTGTGGCGCGCATGGAAACGCATGGTATGTCCGTTACGCGTGGGGCAGCAGCGCCGGGCATCCGCCGCGGTAGTCCGGGTTGTACTCGAAGTGCCATGGTTCGTTCTCATATCGCCTGCACCAGCCGTGTTTCCCGGCCGAACGCTCCACCCAGCCCGCGGCCGACAGCGGCTGGATGTCGACCGCGATGCCTTTCACGTGCATCGACTCGTCGGGCGGCAGGGCGTATTTGCGAGCCAGCTCACGTGTTCCGAAGCGTTTGACGTAGTCGTCGAACTGGGCCTGCTGCTGGCGCGAGCTGCGTTTGCCGTCCTGCAGGCACATCGTGATGTTCTGCTTCTTGGCCTCGGCCTTGAGTTGCTGGAACCCCGCCAGCACGTCGTCGCGCAAGCCGGTGGGCTGCTCGTCGACGTAGCGCTTGTCGGTCGGGCACGTCGAGCCGGTTTCCGGCCCGACGACCCCGTTGATGTCGTATGTCGCCTGGCCGCTGGTCCGCTCGTATCCGATCACCTTGAAGCTCCACAGCCCGAAGAGTGATCCGGCGAACACGATGAGAACACCTGCGACCAGGACGGTTCTGATCCATCCCGGCACACTCCGAAGACGCGCAGCGCCCCCGCGGAGTTGCTTCTCAGAGATACTGCCCACGTGTCGCGTCGTGCGGTTGCTGCTGCTCACCGAGGCCAGGCGGCAACGCGCCGCGGCGCATCTGCTCCAGCTGCACGCGTGCGGACATCTGCTGGGCGAACAGCGCGGTCTGGATGCCCGCGAACAGGCCTTCCAGCCAGCCGACCAGCTGGGCCTGCGCGATCCGCAGCTCGGCGTCGGACGGGACGCTGCCGTCGGTGAACGGCAGGGTGAGCCGGTTCAGCTCGTCGCGCAGCTCGGGCGCGAGGCCCTCCTCGAGCTCCTTGATCGACGACTGGTGGATCTCCTTGAGCCTGGTCCGGCTGGCCTCGTCGAGCGGAGCCGCCCTGACCTCCTCGAGCAGCTGCTTGATCATGGTGCCGATCCGCATCACCTTCGCGGGCTGCTCGACCATGTCGCCGATGGTCTCCGCACTCGCCTCGCCCTGCTCGGAGCCGTCGGGGATGCGGGCGGCGCCGAGCGGCTGACCGTCCGGACCCACCACGACCACGTGGTGCGCGTCGTCTTTGCCGTTCTGTCCTGGCTCGCTCATCTGTTCCATCCTGACCGGCTCATCGAAGCTCTCGTGTCCCCCGGAAGACTCATACCCGAGGGTAGCGGTCGCGACACTTGGCCCGGTCCGTACGGTGTGGCCATGGCGTTCGACGTCGCTCGGATCCGTGGGCTGTTCCCCGCGTTGGGGGACGGCTGGATCCACCTGGACGCATCGGCCGGCATGCAGGTGCCCGAACAGGTGGCCATGGCGGTCGCCACAGCCATGCGCGCACCCGTGTCCGGCCCAGGTGGCGCCTTCCCGGCGTCGCAACGGGCCGAGGCCATCGTGGACGCCGCCCGCAGGGCGGTCGCCGACCTCGTCGGGGGTGACCCCGCCGGAGTGGTTCTCGGCCCGAACGTGCCCGTACTGCTGCAACGGCTGGCCGAGGCGATCGGCAGCGGCTGGCTGATCGGCGACGAGGTGGCGGTGTCCCGGCTCGACCACCAGGCCAACATCGCCCCGTGGCTGCGCGCGGCGCAGCGGCCGGGCGCGGCCATCCGGTGGGGCGAGATCGACATCGAGACCTGCGAGCTGCCCGCGTGGCAGTACGAGAGCCTCATGTCCCGCCGCACGAAGGTGGTCGCGGTCACGGCGGCCTCCGGCGCGGTCGGCACGAGACCGGACCTCCGCAAGATCGCCGACATCGCGCACAGCGTCGGCGCGCTGCTCGTGGTCGACGCCTCGGCAGCGGCCCCGTACATGCCGCTGGACATGGCGGCGATGGGCGCGGACATCATCGCGGTGTCCGCGTCGGCGTGGGGCGGGCCGGCGGTCGGCGCGCTCGTGTTCGCCGACCCGGAACTGCTCGACCGCCTGCCGGTGAGCTCACTGGACCCGAGCACGCGGGGGCCTGAGCGCCTCGAGCTGGGCACGCACGCGTACCCGCTGCTCGCCGGCGTGGTCGCGTCGGTGGACTACCTGGCGATGCTGGACGACGCCGCGACCGGGACCAGGCGTGAGCGCCTGCACACCTCGATGGGCTCGGCCAAGAGCTACCTGGCCGGACTGCTGGCCAAGCTGATCTCGGAGCTGCGGGCGATCCGCAACGTGATGGTGATCGGCGACGCGATGCGCAGGATCCCGGTACTGGCCTTCACGATCGGCGACATGAAAGCCGCCGACGCGATCGTGGCGCTGGCCGACCGCGGTATCTGCGCGTTCGCCGACGACGTGCCCAGCGGCGTCTTCTCGGCGCTGGGGGTGAGCGAGGTGGGCGGCGCGGTCCGTGTGGGCCTCGCGCATTACACGACCTCAAGCGAGGTCGACCAACTGGTGGACGCCGTCGCCGACCTGCGCCGTTAGCCCGCGCCGTGAAGGCCGCCCTCCCGGCAACAGATGCCGATGGGACGACCTTCACGGCGAACTGTCACGGGGTGAGGACGATCTTGCCGAACACCTCGCCGCCGCTCTCCAACGCGGTGTGCGCGCCGGACGCGTCCCGCATCGGCCGGACCTCGTGCACGATCGGCTTGACCTTGCCTTCGGCGATCAACGGCCACAGGCCCTCGCGGACACCGGCGACCACCTCGGCCTTGCTGCCCTTCCCGGTCACCGGACGGCCACGCAGGCCAAGCGCGGCAACGCTTCCGCGCTTGGGCAGCAGCTTGGCGAAGTCGATCTCCGCCTTCCGTCCACCTTGGAATCCGATCACCATCAGCCTGCCGTCGCCGGCGAGCGCCCGGATGTTCCTGTCCAGATAGGACGCTCCCATGTTGTCGAGTATCACGTCCGCGCCGCGCTTGCCCAGCACTTCGACGAAGTCCTGGGTCTTGTAGTTGATCGTGACGTCGGCGCCGAGCTGCGTGCAGCGGGCGAGGCGTTCGTCGGATCCCGCGGTGACCGCGACTGTCGCGCCGAGTGCCTTGCCGACCTGGATCGCGTGGGTTCCGATGCCGCCCGCGCCGCCGTGCACCAGCAGGATCTCGCCCGATCGCAGTCCGGCGTGCTGGACGATGTTGGACCAGACCGTGCACGCGACCTCGGGCAGCGAGGCCGCGGTCACCAGGTCGACCCCCTGGGGCAACGGAAGGACCTGCGCGGCGGGCACCGCGACGCGCTGGGCGTAGCCACCGCCCGCGAGCAGCGCGCAGACCTCGTCGCCGATCTGCCAGTCCGCCACGCCTTCGCCGAGCGCGGCGATCGTGCCGGAGCACTCCAGGCCGATGATGTTCGGCGCGCCCGGTGGCGGCGGGTACAAACCCTGGCGCTGCAACAGGTCCGCCCGGTTCACGGCACTCGCCGCGACCTCGACCAGCACCTCGCCCGGCCCTGCCTGCGGGTCCGGCACCTCGGTCCATTCCAGTACGTCAGGTCCACCCGGCTCGCGGGCCACGATTGCATACACATCTCCACGGTAAACCGGTCGCCGGGATGAATACGCTCGGGGCATGGATCCATGGCCGCTCCGCAACCTCGTCCTGCGCACACCTCGCCTGGAGCTGCGCCCCGACGACGACGCGGGCCTGTTCGAGCTCGTCGAGGTGGCCAAGCGCGGTATCCACGAGCCGGACCGGATGCCGTTCGGCGTGCCGTGGACCGACCGGCACCCGAGGGAATGGGCCCAGTACTACTGGATGATGCGCGCCACGCTCAGCCCCGCCGACTGGACCGTCAACTTCCTGACCAGAGTGGACGGCCGGGTGATCGGCATGCAAGGCGCCGCCGGCAAGGACTTCGCGATCACACGTGAGGTGCACACCGGTTCGTGGCTGGGCCGGGAGTTCCAAGGCAAGGGGTACGGCACCGAGATGCGCGCCGCCGTGGTCATGTTCGCCTTCGACCACCTGGGCGCCGAGCTGCTGACTTCGGGTGCGCTCAGTGACAACCAGGCCTCACACAACGTGAGCAGGAAACTCGGTTACCGGCAAGACGGCACGAACCGCATCGCTATCAGGGGAAACGTTGGCGTCAACGTCCGGCTCGCGCTGACGCGGGAGCGGTTCGTCCGTCCCGAGTGGTCGGTCGAGGTCGATGGGCTGGACGGATGTCGTGCCTTGCTCGGTTTGGACCCGTCCGCGAGCTGAATAATGCCCATCTTCGCATGTGACCCTTGACCGGCGACCTGCGCGGGGAGAGGGTGACGGCCCAGCATGCAGGAAGGGATGTCCATGCCCGTCAAGGCAACAACCCGGTTCGCGGTGACCATCACCGCCGCGACCGTCGGGTTCGCCCTCGCCGCTGTGCCGGCAACCGCCGCTCCACAGGGTGATGTGCTGCCCCGGAAGATCTCACGCAACGTCACTGTGGACGGTGTGCACCGCCACCTGATCGCGCTCCAGCGCCTCGCCGACCGCAACGGCCGCACCAGGGTCGCGAGCAGCGCGGGCCACCAGCAGTCCGCGAACTACATCGCCGACAAGGTGCGTGCCGCCGGGTTCGACGTCACGATCCACGAGTTCCCGTTCATCTACTTCGTCCCGCAGGTCGAGAAGCTGACTGTGGACGGCCGCTCGGTGCCGACGCACATGTTCACGTACAGCAAGTCGACCCCGGCGGGCGGCCTGACCGCGCCGCTCGTGCCCGTCCCGGTCGACGACTCGCCCGGCTGCGAGGCCGGCGACTACGCGGGCCTCAACATCACCGGCAAGATCGCCCTGATCAAGCGCGGTACCTGCTCGTTCGCGCAGAAGCAGCAGGTCGCCTCGGAAGCGGGCGCGATCGCCTCGATCATCTACAACAACGTTCCCGACCCGGCGCCGCTGGCCGGAACGCTCAGCGACCCGGCGAACGCCAGGATCCCGACGGTCGGGGTGACGCTGGCCGAGGGGGAGGCGCTCGCCGCGAAGCCGCCCGCGTCGGTGACCGTCGACGCACGCGCCACGGAGGAGCCGCGCAAGAGCTTCAACGTCATCGCCCAGACCAAGACCGGCCGCAAGGACAACGTCGTGGTGGCCGGTGCGCACCTCGACAGCGTCGAAGGCGGCCCGGGCATCAACGACAACGGCAGCGGCTCAGCTGTCCTGCTGGAGACCGCGCTGCAGCTCGGCGGGAAGCCGAAGGTGAACAACGCCATCCGGTTCGGCTGGTGGAGCGCCGAGGAGTTCGGCCTAGTCGGCTCGACGCAGTACGTCCGGTCACTGAGCTTCGAGCAACAGCTGGACATCGCGCTGTACCTGAACTTCGACATGGTCGGCTCGCCGAACGCGGCCTACTTCGTGTTCGACGGCGACAACTCCGACAACACCGGTGCCGGCCCCGGCCCGACCGGCTCGGCGGCGATCGAGTCCGCGTTGCAGGCCCGCTTCCGCGCCGCGGGCGTGGAAACCGAGGGCACTGACTTCGACTCGCGCTCGGACTACGCGGAGTTCGTGGCACAGGGCATCCCGGCCGGTGGCACGTTCACCGGCGCCGAGAAGCTCAAGACAGCCGCGCAGGCGGCGAAGTGGGGCGGACAGGCCAACGTGGCGTACGACAAGTGCTACCACCAGGCCTGCGACAACCTCTACAACATCAACCGCGCGGCGCTGGGCAAGCAGGCCACCGCGATCTCGTACGTGATCACCGCGTACGGCATCAGCACGGAGGACGTCAACGGCGTGCCGCCGAGGCCCAAGCGCGCCCAGGCGCGTTCGGCGGCCAAGACCTTCTCGGCCCCGGCCACGTACGACCACGACCCAGCCAGCTAAAACCTCGTGAGTGGTTAGTCCGGTTCTAACCGGACTAACCACTCACGAGTGTTGTCAGCCGAGGTTGCTGGCTCGGAAGGTGTCGCAGTCGGCCGGGTTGCCCGAGCGGATGCCGGTGGTGAACCACTTCTCGCGCTGCTTGGACGTGCCGTGGGTGAACTGGCTCTCGTCGACCCGGCCGCCGCCGAGTTCGCGCTGGATGAAGTCGTCGCCGATGCGGGCGGCCGCGTCCAGTGCGCGGCGGATGTCGTCGTCGCTGATCGACTTGATCAACGGCTGGCCGCCGTTCGCGGTCGGCTGCGTGGTCGCGTGCTTGGCCCAGACCCCCGCGTAGCAGTCCGCCTGCAGCTCCAGCCGGACAGCGTCCGACGTCGCGCCCTTGCGGCTGCGCACCCGGTCCGAGGTGCCCAGCAGGTTCTGCACGTGGTGGCCGTACTCGTGGGCCAGCACGTACGCCTCCACGAACGTGCCGCCCTGCGCGCCGAACTGGGTCTGCAGCTGCTGGAAGAACGCCAGGTCGATGTAGACCTCGGAGTCGCCGGGGCAGTAGAACGGGCCGACGTCGGCGGTCGCGCTGCCGCAGCCGGTGCGCACGCCGCCCTTGAAGAAGTTCGTCGGTGCCTTCTGGTACGTGCGGCCGGAGCGGGCGAACTCGTCCTGCCAGTAGCCCTGGACCGAGTTGATCACCGCGACCAGCGCGCAGTCGTGGTTGGTGTTGGCGTCCTTGCCGGTCCGGCACTGCTCGGAGAGCCTGGCGTTGTCCACTTTGTCGCCGTTGCCGACGTCGCCGATGCCCCGCGCGGACGTGCCGTCGAGCCCGCCGACGCCGCCGAGCTGGGACATCACGAAGTAGATGATCAGGCCGACAATGCTGAGCCCGCCGCCGCCGAGCAGCACCCGGCCGCCGACACCGCCGCCGCCCGATGACCGCATGTCCTCGACCTGCGAGGTGTCCAAACCAGCGTCGTCGTTGAATTCCACGTCGCCTCCGTGGTGTGTGGAAGCCAACGATATACAGCCGGGTGCGGCGCGTCGTGGCGCCGCACCCGGATCGGATGGACATGTCTTCGGCCGCGAACGCCCTCACCCGCTGGCGCGGAGTTTTTCCCGAGGGGGCTCAACGCGTCGACGTGCGACGCACAGTTCGAACGGGCTGGACCCACCGCTCACAGTCACGACCGCGCCGATATCTGTCGGCTCAGTCGCGGGGATGCGGCAGGGAGCGTGCGACCGCGAGACGTAAGCGCTTTGGCACGGCACCACCTGCCTTTCACGTTCGGCGTAACACTTCCTTCGAGCATGCACCTCTGTGGCCCCGATCACAAGAGGCCTGAATTGGTGAAGTTGCCCGTCACTGTCCGAACAGGACCCCGATACGCGGCAGCGAGTCCGTGGAGCGGGTCTGGCGAGTACGAGGGGCGGAACCCCGCGGCGCGCGGGTCGGGGGGCTGGGCCCCCGGACGACACCTACCGCGACGTGGTCCACGCTTGCGTGGACACACGCCGCCACGAGCGGTAGCGGTGGGATTCGAACCCACGGAGGGCGTCAACCCTCTCATGTTTTCAAGACATGTTCCTTCGGCCGCTCGGACACGCTACCGCCGACGAGCCTATCGGATGGGTGCACCCGATTTGACTCAGCTCTTGTCGAGGTGGGTCAGCACACGCTCGAACACGTCGGCCAGCACCTCGCGTTCCGCCGGGGTGATCAGGTCCACGAGGTGCTCGCGGACGCCGTCGACGTGCGTCGGAGCCGCTGTGCGCAGCTGGTCCATGCCGGTTTCGGTGATCTCAGCCAGTACGCCGCGCGCGTCGTTGGGGCAGTGCGTCCGGCGCACGAGCCCCGCCGCTTCCAGGCGGGATATCTGGTGGGAGAGCCTGCTCTTGGACTGGGCCACCTCGTCGGCCAGTTGCGTCATCCGCATCTGGCCCTTGTCCTGCTCCGACAGGCGGACGAGCACTTCGTAGTCGGCCAGCGGCAGGTCGTGGCCCTCCTGCAGCTCGGTGTTCAGGCGCTGGCGCAACCGCTCGCTGCCGATCACGTAGGCGCGCCAGGCGCGTAACTCTGCGGCGGTCAGCCAGCGCGGTTCTGCGGTCACCGCTCCAGGCTAACCGCCTGTGCTGGCATTTCGGCCGCTCAGCGGGCAGACTCCCGGCCCGGTACGCCCCGGGTTGGAGGACAAGCACATGCTCGGTCGCACACTCGTAGTCGCGCGGTCGGCCTGATCGGGCTGACCGGCACCCCGGCGCCGGCGAACCCGCCCGCCCAGGTCGCCTTTGACGTCCGCGTTGTTCCACGACGAGCCGACCATCGACTTCCTCAACCGGATCGGTGTTCGCGCGTCCGTCGTCGGCAACCACGAGTTCGACGAGGGGTACGAGGAGCCGCAACGGATGCAGCGCGGCGGGTGCCACCCGGCCGACGGCTGCCAGTTCCGCGATCCCTACCGGGGCGCGAAGTTCCCGTTCCTCGGCGCGAACGTCACGACCGACCGCGGCCTGCCCGCGTTGCTGCCGTTCACCGTGGAGTTCGCCAACGGCGTGCCGATCGGCATCATCGGGGTCACCCTCAAGGACTTGCCGAGTGTGCTGACACCAGAAGCCGTCAAGGGCCTGAAGTTCGGCGACGAGGTGCAGGCGATCGACCGCACCGCAGACCTGCTCGACAAGTTCGGCATCAGGACCCAGTACAACTGCGTGATCGACGATCCGGCGGGCGCGCCGCGACCGGTCGTCCAGAGCCTGTCGTTCGGTCGCCTGCTGTCCGTCGTGGACTTGAAGGTCGACCGGCGGACGCGGGACGTCATCCGCGGAAAGCAAGGCGCGCAACGAGATCGTCACGCGCACGGTCACACCGGACGCGGATGTCACGGCACTGGTCGACGAGGCACGCACGAAGTCCGCGCCGATCGCCAACCGCAAGGCCGGCACGATCACCGCGGACCTGGCCCGCGCCCGGCACGCCGTCCGGCGAGTCGCCGCTGGGTGACGTGACCGCCGACGCGCAGCTGGCCGCCGCGGACGCCGACGGCGTGCTGGCGAACCCGGGCGGGATTCGCGCCGACCTGACGTTCGCGTCGTCCAATGCCAACGAGGCAACGGAGTCATCACCTATGGCGAGGCCTTCACGGTGCAGCCGTTCGGAAACGTGATGCAGACGATCACGTTGCCCGGCGCGCAGCTCAAGACCGTGCTCGAACAGCAGTGGCAGGGCACGCTGACCCGGATCTCCAGGTCTCGTCGACCTCGAAGTACTCGTGGTCGGCGAGCGCGCCCGCCGGGTCGCGGATCTCCGGCATCACGGTCAAGGGCAACCCGATCGACCCGACCGCCGCGTACCGCGTGACGGTGAACAACTTCCTCGCCGCGGGCGGCGACGGGTTCACCGAACTGGCCAAGGGCACGAACCTGACGCGCTCACCGCCTACCTGACGGCGAACCCGGACATCGCGCCGCCCGCGGCCGATCGGATCGTCCAGCTGCCGTAGCCCCTCGGTCCACGACGAGGGTCGCGCACCGCGCTTGTGCGAATCATGCGACGCGGCTGGGAATACACGGAGTGCGCCGGGTTCTCCAGCCGCTGACCAGGTACGACAGTACGCTTCGAGGCAGTGGGCACCGACGAGGGAGTGGCGATCGTGAGCAGTCTTGACGGCCGGGTGTTCAAGCCCGCGGACGATGTGGCCGGTGGCGAGGTCGAGGCGACGACCTTGTTCACGTACCACGAGGAGAACGGCGAGATCTGGGCCGAGTACGCCGGCGGCAAGATCAGCCGGGGCTACCTGGTCGGCACGAGGTCCGGCGACACGCTCGACTTCCGCTACACGCAACTGAACACCGCGGGTGAGACCAACACCGGGCATTGCGTCGCCACGGTCGAGACCAGGCCGGACGGCACGCTCCGGTTGCATGAGAAGTGGGAGTGGGAGTCCCGCTCCGGCGCGGGCACCAGTGTGGTGGACGAAGTCACGCCACGCGTTGCGGAGGCGTAGCCGCGCCAGCCAAGATCGTTGTATGACCATTCTGGGGCCCGGCGACATCGTCGGCTTGGTGAACAGCACGTACGCGGCTGACCTGTTCGTCGCGGTGGTGAGCGAGTTCGACATCTTCACCCGGCTCGCCGAGCGGGCGGCGACGACCGACCAGCAGCTCGCGGACCTGCTCGGGATCGACGAACGGGCCGCGGACGTCACGCTGACTTACCTTGCGGCGCTGGGACTCGTGCAGCGCCTGCCGGACGGTGCCGTGCGCGTGACCGAACCGTCGTCGCAGTACCTCACGGCCGGGTCGAAGGTGGATCTGCGGCACTACGCGAGCATGGTCGGCGGCAGGTCGGGCAGCCGTACGGCCGCCGAGGTGCTGCGCACGGGGCAGCCCGCCGCGTGGGAGGACGACAGCGACGACTGGTTGAGCCGCATGTCGGAAGGCGACTTCGCCGACATGTTCACGGCCGCGATGAACGCGCGGGGCACGTACCTGAGCCCCGCGCTGGCCGAGGCGCTGGCGGGCAGCGTCAGCGCCGGCAAGATCCTCGACATCGGCGGCAGTTCCGGCATCTACGCGTGTTCGCTGGTCGCGGCGCTGCCCGGCACGTCGGCCGCGGTGCTCGACCTGCCGACAGTGGTGGACTCCAGCCGGGCGTCGATCGCCGAGCGCGGGCTGTCCGACCGGGTCGACGTGATCGCGGGCGACATGTTCACCGAGTTGCCGCAGGGCTTCGACGTGCACCTGTACTCCAACGTGTGGCACGACTGGGACGCGGACGGCATCAGGAAACTGGCGACCGCCTCGTTCGCCGCGCTGCCGCCGGGCGGTGTGCTCGTCGACCACGACATGCACCTGGACGACACGAAGTCGGGTCCGTTGCGGGAGGCGGAGTTCTCGGTCCGGATGATGCTGATGACCGCGGGCAAGTGCTACTCGACGCCTGAGCTCGCCGACATCCTCACTCCCGTAGGCTTCGAGGACGTCCACCTGCGGCCGACCACGGCCGGGTACAGCGTGGTCATCGCAAGGAAGCCCGCCTGATGAAGGTCGTGTACGCCGGTCAGCAGCCGCCGGACGAATGGGCTGCCTCGATCTTCCTCGCGGGCCCGACACCCCGCCGTGACGACGTGGCGAGCTGGCGGCCGGACGCGCTCGCCGAGATCGAACGGCAGTGGACGCGGGACGGCACGCTCGTCGTGTTCGTGCCGGAGCCGCCGGACGGCACGCGGTACCCGTCCTATGACGACCAGATCGCCTGGGAGGAGCGGTGGCTGGACGCGGCGGACGGCATTCTCTTCTGGGTGCCAAGGGAAATGTCCACACTGCCCGGGTTGACCACGAACATCGAGTTCGGGCGGTACGAGTCGTCCGGCCGTGTGGTGCTCGGCGCGCCGGACACAGCGCAGCACGTGCGGTACATGCAGCACCACGCGAGACAACGTGGCGCGCGGGTGACGTCCACGTTGCCGGACACGATCGCGGCGACGCTCGACCTGATCGGCGACGGCGCGTCCCGGTCCGGTGGCGAGCGGTACGTGCCTTTGCGGGCGTGGCGGATGCCGACGTTCCGCAACTGGCTGTCGGCGCAGCAGCAAGCCGGGAACGTCCTGCTGGACGGCCGGTTGTTGTGGATCCACCGCGAGTTCCTGTGGGCGTTCCACGTGCGGATGCGGGTCGCGGCGGAGAACCGGGAGAAGCACAACGAGATCGTGCTCGGCCGTCCGGACGTAGTGTCCATTGTGGCCTATCGGCCCGGTGCGGCCGTGCGGCAGAACGAGGTCGTGCTGGTGCGTGAGTTCCGCTCGCCGTCGTGTTCGCGGGACGGCTACGTCCGCGAGCTGCCCGGCGGGGGAGTGCTGCTGGGCGAGCCGGTCGCTCAGGCCGCGCACGAGCTGGCCGAGGAGACCGGCTTGTCGATCGCGCCGGAAAGGTTGCGCAAAAACCAGGTGCGGCAAGGAATTGCCACACTGTCCGCGCACCGGGTGCATGTTTTCTGCGTCGAGCTGACCGACGCCGAGATCGCGTGGTTGCGCGAGAACCCCGGCCCGCACGGTGTCGCGGAGGATTCCGAGCGGACGTTCGTCGAAGTGCCGACCTACGGGGAGATCCTCGACAACGGGCACGCGGACTGGGCGACCCTCGGCGTGCTCGCCTCGGTGTTCACCGCACCCTGACAGTGATCCACGCGTCCAAGCCGACGGTCTGCCCGGCGCCTTCGACCGACACGACAGTCCACTCGGGACGAACGGTCGCCGAGCCGCCGAGTTCGGAGAGGTACATGATGTTGGCGAATCCCAGTCGCCGCAACTGGTTGTCCGCCGTGATCGCGCTCTTGCCGGGCAGGTCGCCGGGGACGGTCGACTGGGGATTGCTGTCGTCGAAGAAGAAGGTCAGGAATATCGCGGCCGTGGCGATGAGACTCAGCGCCCACGCCGTCGTCTTCGATTCCGTTGTCATGCCAGCGATCACCTCCGGACACCTGCATGTAGCCGGTACGCGGGGGCGTGTTACATAAGTAGTGCCGCTATACGTCTATCGATCGCACGCAACGCCGTCATGGTCGTTGTCGAGGTCGTCCCGGTAACTCGGATGGCCGCGTCGCAACGGTGCCGCGCCGAAGACCTTCGCCGTCTCGCAGTCCGGGAAGTACCACGGGAATCCGGGCACCGGAATGGTGATGGTCCATTTCGTCTGCGGTGGCGGCTGGTGCCGGTGCTGCGGTGTCCTGGCAGGCGGTTTGTTCGACGGCGGTGTCGGTTTGGCCGGTGGCGGCGCGGGCGGGGTGGTTGTGGTTTGCGTCACCGTTGTCGCGTCCATCGTCGGCGTCGCGAGGACCGGGTTGCCGACGTCAGGGGTGTACTCGATGGCCGAGTACGGCTTGGAGATGAGGCTGCTGACACCTGACGTGTCGTTCACCATGACCGCGACGACCACTGCGACTGCGGCCGTGCCCGCGGCGAGCCAGTGCCACGGTCTGCCACCACCCATAGCAAGTCCTAACCACTTCGGTTACCGGACACATCCCCACCGGGGGTCCCGGCGTTACCGAGCGGATCTCCCTCCTGGGAGGGATCCCCATCGCTCCACCGATCGATGTGCCGGGACCTGCGGCGAAGCGACCGTGGACACTATGAACACATCAACGGGGGCACGGCCGTTCAGCGCGGGAGCGGTCGTCGACGCCGTCGACGCCGAACTGGCCGCGGCGACGAGCGCCGAACTCGGCGAGATCGAGACCAGGCTGCGGGAAACCCTGCGCGACCCCGGCAACGAGTTCCTCGGCCGCGCGGCGACGCACCTGATCGACGCGGGCGGCAAGCGGTTGCGCCCGATGATGGTGTTGCTGGGGGCGCGGTTCGGTGGCCCGCGCACGGAAAACGTGCTGGACGCGGCGGTTCTGGCCGAACTGGTGCACGTCGCCACGCTCTACCACGACGACGTGATGGACGAGGCCGAGGTCAGGCACGGTGCCGTCACGGCGAACACCAGGTGGAGCAACACAGTCGCGGTCCTGCTCGGCGACTACCTGCTCGCCAAGGCCGCGCAACTGGGCGCCGGGCTCGGCGATGCCGCGCTGCGCCTGCAGATTCGTACGCTCAGCCGACTGGTTCGCGGCCAGATGGCCGAAACCACCGGCCCGCAGCCGGGTGCCGACCGGATCGGGCACTGCCTGCGGGTGATGTCGGACAAATCGGCCTCACTGATCAGCATGTCCGCCCGGATCGGCGCGGTCGTCGCCGGTGCGGACGACCACGTCGCCGACGCGCTGGAGGTCTACGGCGAGCTGATCGGCGTGGCCTTCCAGATCTGCGACGACATCCTCGACATCGAAGCGGACGAGCGCGACCTCGGCAAAGCACCGGGGACCGACCTGCGCGAGGGAATCGTGACGTTGCCCGTGCTCTACGCGATCGAACACGACCCGCGCGTCGCGGACCTCGTCGCCGGACCGATCGCCGACGAGACGCGCCGCGCCGAGGTCATCGGCGTCCTGCGCGCGTCACCAGGGCTCGAGCGGGCGCGCCGGGAAGCCGACCGGCATGCCCAGCGCGCCAAGGACGTCCTGCACGACCTGCCGCCCATTCCCGCCCGTGACGCGCTTTTCGCGTTGTGCGACTTCGTCACCCGCAGAACTACCTGAGGTCGAGGAAGTTGCTGTCGACGTTGATGGTGACGCCGTTGTACGACTCGTCGTGGCCGCCGAGGAACTGGTGGATCCGCTGCCCGGCCCACCGGTCGCCGGGCAGGAACCGGCCACCGTCCACATTCGCCTGACCGTTCCACCAGGCGAACCAGACGTGGTCCGGCCTGCTGTACGCCCGGTTGTCGTGGTTGCGGACCAGATCGGTGATGCCCGAACTGGCGCTGCTGTACACGCCCGACCGGTAGTTGCGCTCCCGCAGCTGGTCGGTCCAGCCGCTGAGGAAAGCCAGCACAGCGGCGCTGCACGGCGGATCGCCGATGTTGTAGGCCTCCATGTCGTTGTAGATCACGCTTCCCGGGTCCATCCCGAGCCTCGCCGCCTGCGCGATGGCGTCGGCCGCGGCTTCACGGCCCTGCGTGCGCGCCCTGTTCAGGTCGGGTTCGATCCGGTACTGGAACGACGTGCACGGCGCTTGCAGGCCGACGTAGGTCGGGATCAGGTGCCAGCCCTTCTTGACCTGCGCGCCGACCCAGCCGGGGGTCAGGTTGGGCTGGGCGCACGCGCGGTGGACGCCGCCGATGTACACCCCGACCGTCCGGTGCCCTGAGCCGAGCCACGCGTCCATCGCCGCCTGCGACGGGGCCGCGCACGCGTCGAAGCCGAGTCCTGAGTAGACACCGGGCTGGACGCTGCGGACCTTGGCCGGCGCCACGTTCTCGTCGACCCGCGTGGCCAGCGACGCGTACTTCTCGCCGCTCACGGTCACCCTGGTCCGCTCGCCGACGGGCTCGACCAGGACGGCGTCCGTCGTCGGTCCGGTCCGCACCGCGCACCGCTGGTCGGCGCCGGGTTTACCCAGGTAGACCGCGTTGTGGTCGAACCGGACGCACTGGGTCGGGTCGGCGGTCAGGTCGATCACGGGCCAGTCTGCGGGCACGCTCAATTCGTAACCCCGGTAGCTGACTGTCCGTTCGGCTGTCGCATTCGCCGGGCTGGTCAGCGTGGCGGCGAGCGTGAGCACGCCCACAGCTGCGATCGACGCACGCATGCAGATCACTTCCCGATAGTCACTCTCCGTGTAGGTCTGGGCCCATCTTCGGTGATCTCCACGACCTCGGCCACTCGAACGCACCGGCCGCGTGTCACGATCCGGGCGATGACTCCCATCGAGGCAACCCTGGTCGCAGTGGCAGGCGTGTGCGCCGGAGCGATCAACACCGTGGTCGGGTCCGGAACGCTGATCACGTTCCCCGTTCTGCTCGCGCTCGGCTACCCGCCGGTAGTGGCCAACGCGTCCAACAGCATCGGGCTGGTGCCGGGTGGCATCACGGGCGCGTTCGGCTACCGCAGCGAACTGGCCGGGCAAGGCAAGCGTTTGCTCCGCCTGGGTGGGGCGTCGCTGCTCGGCGGGGCCGTCGGCGCGTCGCTGCTGCTCATCCTGGACCCGGACGTGTTCGAAGCGGTCGTGCCGGTGCTGATCATCATCGCGTTGATCCTGGTCGTGCTGCAGCCCTGGCTGTCACGCCGTCTCGCGTCGATGGAACGCCACGAACACGGCGGCGCCAGCGCGATCGCGGCGACGTTCGGCGCGGGCATCTACGGCGGCTACTTCGGCGCGGCACAGGGCGTGCTGCTCGTCGGCATGCTCGGCATCCTGATGGACGAGCGGCTGCAGCGGCTGAACGCGCTCAAGAACGTGCTGACCGCGGGCGTGAACATGGTCGCGGGCATCGTCTTCGTGGCCGTCGCGGAGATCGACTGGCAGGTCGTGCTGCTGATCGCGGCGGGATCGACCGTCGGCGGCGTCCTCGGGGCCAAGATCGGCCGGAGGCTGCCGCCGACGGTGCTGCGCGGGGTGATCGTGGTGGTCGGGCTGGTCGCCGTGACCAAACTGCTTATCGACTGAACGACTTCGCCGCGGCCAGGAACAGGTCGTTCTCCTCCGCCGTGCTGATCGTGACCCGCGCACCCTCACCGGCGAACGCGCGCACCACGAGCTTGTTCGCCAAGCAGTGCTCGTTGAACGCCGCGGTCCGGTCACCCAGCGGCAGCCACACGAAGTTCGCCTGCGTCTCAGGCACGTCGTAGCCTGCGGCGACCAGCTCGTCGCGCACGCGGATCCGCTCGTCCTTGATCTCGAGCACCCGCTCGAACAGCTCCTGCTCCGCGTCCAGCGACGCGATGGCAGCCGCCTGGGCGAGGTGGTTGACGCTGAACGGCACGTAGACCTTGCGAACCGCGGTGGCGACCTCCTCGGACGTCACGCAGTACCCGACACGCAGCCCAGCGAGGCCGTACGCCTTGGAGAACGTACGCAGCACAGCGACGTTGTCACGCTCGCGCAGGTAGTCGATGCCGTCGGTGGCGTCCGGGTCTGTGACGAACTCGAAGTAGGCCTCGTCGAGCACCACGAGCACGTTCGACGGCACCGCCTCGATGAACCTGTCCAACTCCGCTTTGCGGACAAGCGTCCCAGTCGGGTTGTTCGGCGTGCACACGAAAACCAGCCGCGTCCGCGGGGTGATCGCGGCGAGCATCGCGTCCAGGTCGAGCGCGTGGTCGTCCGTCAGCGGCACGCGGACCTGCTTCGCACCGACCACGTGCGTCACGATCGGGTACGCCTCGAACGACCGCCAGGCGAACAGGACCTCGTCGCGTTCGGTGCAGGTGGCCTGGATCAACTGCTGGCACAGGCTCACCGAACCGCAACCGACGGCGATCCGGGACTCGGGCACACCGAGTTTCGCGGCGAGCCGCGCGGTCAGCTCACCGGCGCCGCTGTCCGGGTAGCGGTGGGCGTGCGCGGCGGCGTCCGCGATCGCCTTCGTGACACTCGGCAGAGGACCGGCGGGCACCTCGTTGCTGGCCAGCTTGATCGCACCGGGGATCGTCCGGCCTGGTACGTAGGACGGCAGGCTCGCCAGGTCGGCCCTTGGCTGGACGTAGCTCACTTCGGGTTCAGGCACACCAGAACGGTAACCACCGCGACCGGACCGGCGCCACGATTTGGACCCGGAGCCGATATTCCGGCCTCTTGCTGGACGGTCTATCGTGATTGCCTCGTCTGGTTGGTCACGTTGACTGATGTTCACCCCTACGTGATTGGGTGGAGCCATGACCGAAACACGCACCGAGGAGTTCCAGCTCAAGGACGGCAGGTCGGCAGTGCTGACCGTCGCGGAGCCGGAACAGGTGGTCCGGGGCGGCCTGGTGGTGTTGCACGAGGCCGGCGGTGTGACCGACACCGTACGCCTGCTGGTGAGCTCGCTCGCCGCCGAAGGCTGGCTCGCGGTGGCCCCGCACCTCTACCACGAGGCGTTGCCGCAGGAAGAACAGGTCAGACAGCTTTCCGGCGACGCGGTGCTGGCCGACACCGACATCGCCTTCGCCGTGCTCGCCGAACGCGGCGTCACCGCCGACCTGATGGGTGTGGTCGGGTTCGACCTCGGTGCGACCGCGGCCATGGTGGTCGCGGCCAAACGGTCCATCGGCGCGGCCGTGAGCGTGGGAGCGGCGGGCATCGTCCAGCCCATCTCCGCGGCTTTACCGCCGCTCGTGGAGATCGCGGGCGACCTGAAGTGCCCGTGGCTGGGCATCTACGGCGAGCAGGACGACGTCATCGACCCCAGTGAGGTCGAGAAACTCAGGGACGCGACAGTCGGCGCGGGCGTGGCGACCAACGTCGTCCGCTATCCGGGCGCGGGCCACAGGTTCGACTCGGACCCCGGCGCCGCGACCGAGGCGTGGCACCGCACCCTCAACTGGTTCGACGCGCACCTGCGGTAGGTGGTTTCCGGGGCGGCCATGAGCTAAGAACAGGGCATGACCACCCCAGAGCTGTTGTGGCAACCGGACCCCGCCGCCGAGACCCGGCTGGCGGAGTTCCGTGCCTGGCTGCGCGCCAACCGTGATCTCGACCTGCCCGACTACGACGCCTTGTGGCGCTGGTCGACCACGGACCTGGCCGGCTTCTGGGGCGCACTCGCCGAATTCCTCGGCGTGATCTTCCACTCGCAGCCGACTGGCGTACTCGGATCGAGCCGGATGCCGGGTGCCTCGTGGTTCCCCGGCGCGACGCTGAACTACGCCGAACAGGCGTTGACAGGCCAGCCCACCGACGACCTCGCGGTGATCTTCCACCGCGAGGACGGCAAGTCGGCGGAACTGACGTACGGACAACTGCGCACCCAGGTCGCGGCGATCCGGGCCGCCCTGGTGTCGCTGGGGGTGCGGCGCGGCGACCGGGTGGTGGCGCTGGCGCCCAACAGCCCGGAGACACTCGTGGCGTTCCTCGCCGCGGCGAGCCTCGGCGCGACCTGGTCGTCGTGTTCCCCGGACTTCGGGCCACGCGCGATCGCCGACCGGTTCGCCCAGATCGAGCCGACCGTGCTCGTCGCGGTGAACGGCTACGTCTACGGCGGCCGCGCGTTCGACATCCGCCCGACAATCGACACGCTCCGCGCGGACATCCCCAGCCTGCGCGCGACCGTGCTGATCGACTACCTGGACAACGGCGCGACCCTGCCGGACACAGTGCCGTGGTCGACGCTGTTGCAGACCGACGCGGCCCTCGAGTTCGACCCGGTGCCGTTCGACCACCCGCTGTGGGTCCTGTACTCGTCGGGAACCACCGGCCTGCCGAAGGGAATCGTGCAGGGCCACGGCGGCATCGTCGTCGAACACCTCAAGATGCTCGCCCTGCACAGCGATCTGGGACCAGGGGAGCGCTTCTTCTGGTTCACCACCACCGGCTGGATGATGTGGAACTTCCTGATCTCCGGCCTGATGGTCGGCAGCACGATCGTGCTGTACGACGGCAACCCCGGCCACCCTGACCTGACAGTGCTGTGGAAACTGGCCGAACAGCACAAGGTGACCTACTTCGGCACTTCGGCGCCGTACATCCAGTCCTGCCTGAAGAAAGGCATCAAACCGGCGGCCGAGTTCGACCTGACGGCGTTGCGGGCACTCGGCTCCACCGGGGCGCCGCTGTCCCCGGACGGCTTCCGCTGGCTGGTCGACGAGATCGGCGGCGACGTGCAGATCTGCTCGGTCTCCGGCGGGACCGACCTGTGCACGGCCTTCGTGACCGCGGCCCCCGAAGTCCCGGTCTGGCTGGGCGAACTGTCCTGCCGCGCACTCGGCGCGGCCGTGGCGGCCTTCGACGACGACGGCAACGACGTCACGGACGAAGTGGGCGAACTCGTGATCACCCAGCCGATGCCGTCGATGCCCGTGTCGTTCTGGAACGACCCCGACGGCTCGCGGCTGAAATCGTCCTACTTCGAGCAGTACCCCGGCATCTGGCGGCACGGCGACTGGATCAGGATCACCCCGAGGGGCTCGGCGGTGATCTACGGCAGGAGCGACTCGACCCTCAACCGAGGCGGAGTCAGGATGGGCACGAGCGAGTTCTACCGCGTGGTCGAGGGCTACCCGGAAGTAGCGGACTCCCTTGTGATCGACACCACGGCGGTCGGCAAAGAAGAAGGAGAGCTCCTCTGCTTCCTCGTCCTCACCCCCGGCACGGCGCTGGCCGACGTCGAACCCCGCCTGAAAGCCGAGCTCAGGACAGCCCTGTCGCCCCGGCACGTCCCCAACAGGTTCATCGAAGTGGCCGAGGTCCCCAGAACCCTCAACGGCAAGAAATGCGAGGTCCCGGTCAAGAAGATCCTGGCAGGCCTGAGCCCCGACAAGGCCGTGAGCAGGGACGCACTGGCCAACCCGGCAGCGCTGGAACCCTTCGTGACCCTGGCGGCCAAGAACGAATGAGGGGGTGCCTGAACGGGGACCGGCAACCCATGTAGTACTCTTCCACCTCGAAGCGGCCGAGGGCCCCGGGAGGCTTCGCCTAGTCTGGTCTATGGCGCCGCACTGCTAATGCGGTTGGGGATAACACCCCTCCCGGGTTCAAATCCCGGAGCCTCCGCAGGGCGTTCAGCTCCGGCTGAACGAACTGAACAACTGAACAAGCACCCGTAGCTCAACGGATAGAGCATCTGACTACGGATCAGAAGGTTAGGGGTTCGAATCCCTTCGGGTGCGCGTCCTCAGGATGACCCTGCTCGCTTGCTTTGCAAGCTTGCCGGGTCGTCCTTTTCATTTTTTGGAGGGCCGAGCCCCCAGGCCCCCACGGTGCTTGTTCCTTTTGATCCAGCGCTGGGTGCTTTGGGTTTCTACCAACATTGGGACGGCGCCGGAGGCGCCGCGTTGCCCTGGGTGGCGGAGGCGCCCGCCCCGCGAAGCTTTTCCTGGGGTGGGCGGTGGTGCTTTCGGGGCTTGAGTGGGCGCTGGCAACTGCCGATGATGTTGAGCGCTGGTTCAGCGCTCAATGCGCGATCCTGGTGACGGGGTCGGTGACAGTCTGGCCTGTGCGCGGGAAAGCCGTCTCGTTTTCGGTGATTGCGGGCTCTGGCATCTCGCCAGCTTCCTCTGAAACCAGCACCACGGCAGCCTCAGCCCGGCGATCAGACCGGATCAAGCGTTCTCGACCATCCCACTTCGGGCTACCTGGTCACCAGGCACCTGACCACCCCCGCGGCACACAATCCGAGAAGTAGTCCCGGGCAACACAACCTGAACCGTTCGGGCAGCAGGTCAGTGGCACCCTGCCCGGAACAGCTCGGGGAGACAGGACACCGTGGAGCGCTGCCCTGGGTGGCGTGGTGCTTGGGTGGGGCTGGAAAAGGACAGTTATTGCCGGGGAGATTGTCTTGACTTTTTTGGGTTCTTTGATGGTTATTGCGGGAGTGGTGTGAATAAGGTGGATTAGGGGACACTTGCTATGCCGGGTGGGGGTGGGGATTTGGTAGGACTTGGGGGGTTAGGAGGCGCCCATGCGTCAACCCAGGATTTCCAGAGTCCTTGTCGGTTTTGTTGTTCTGGCTGCTGTGAGCCCTGCTGTCGCTTCAGCCACCGCTGGTGATGTTGCCTCGCACGGCGTCGGCCGGGCCACCGTTCGCAGCGTCACCGGGGCGGTACTCGGGTCGGTTCGGTTCGAGGTGAGCAACCGCAAGATCCTCGTCACCGGTCGGCTGAGCGGGATCGCACCCGGTTTCCACGGCTTCCACGTCCACGCCGTCGGTGTTTGTGATCCCAACTCCACTGATCCCAACGGAGTTGTCGTGCCGTTCCTGACCGCCGGTGGGCACCTCAACACCGGTGGCACGTCACACGGCGCACATGCCGGTGACCTGCCTTCCCTGCGGGTTTCCGCTGATGGGACGGCTGTCAGCGTCACCGAGAACGACCAGCTCAACGCTGCCGCCCTGTTCGACGCCGACGGCAGCGCCATCATCATCCATGCGTTGCCCGACAACTTCGCGCACATTCCCCCTCGTTACGCGCCCGCTGGGCCGGATGCCACCACACTGGCGACCGGTGACGCGGGCGGTCGTATCGCGTGCGGGGTCGTTTCCCGCTCCTAGGCGGTCGCTGGTGGGTGTTTCCGCCGGAAACACCCACCAGTCCGCGGAGCTCGCCGCCCGAAACTGTCGTACCCCTGGTGTTGAATAAAGATCAGGGGCTCCCCTGGTGGCGGGATTTGGCGGTGCGAGTTCATGAGGGGATTCTGGGGATTTCGACCGTGGTCTCGGCCAGGACCTCGGTGTTCGGTTCCCGGTAGGGGCCGCGGTTTCCGGGGTGGTTTCGCCGGGTGGGTCAGCATTCGCGCTGCCTGGCCGGAACGGGCGTTGCTCTGCTACTTCAGCTGGGCGCCGTGGATCGCGGTGACCACCGACTGGATCACCACCGGATACGTCAGCTGCCGGTGGACCACTTGCTGCAACGGCAGCCCCACAGTGGACGCAAGGACCCCACCGTCCAGGTGCAGGGCGTAGCCCGCGCCCGCGGTCTGGATCGCCAGGAACAGCAGCCAGATCGTGATCGCGTGGGGTGCGTCCGCGACGAACATGCCGTACAGCAGGAACACGTCCATCGCCGGGCCCAGCAACGGCAGTACCAGTTGGAACGCGAAGAGGTAGATCAGGCCGTAGCGGCCGATCCGGCCCGCCGGGCCGCGGTCACGCCAACTGCTGCGGTGTTTCCACATCGACTGGAAGGTCCCGAACGACCAGCGGTAGCGCTGGCGGGACAAGACTCCCAGCGTCACGGGCACCTCTGTCCACGCACGCGCGTCGGGCGTGTACGTCACGCGCCAGCCCGCGCGGGTGATCGCGATGGTCAGGTCGGTGTCCTCGGCGAGGGTTTGCGCGCTGATCCCGCGACAACGCGTCCGCGGCCGGTTCGACGACGAGGTAGCCGTCGCGCCGGAGCGCGCCGAGCGTGTCCGCCGGCATGTCGTACGCCCGACCGAAGAGTCGCGTGTGGACACAAGCGGCCGACGCGAGCGCCTGCTGGGCGAGCGAGAGCTCCAGATCGCGTTGCCAGCCGGGCGACTGTTTGACGTCACCGGACCGGCACCCGGTGATGCCCACGTCGTGGCCCTCGGCCAGCATCCGCCCCACCAGCTCGGGGTGCTCATTGATCCGTGTTCCGACCAGCATGAACGTCGCGTGCGCCCGGTGCGCGCGCAGCGCGTCGAGCAGCCTCGGCGTCCACTTCGGATTGGGACTGTCGTGGATCACCAGCGCGATGGTGTTGTCCGCGACTTCCGTTGCGCCGTCGGCGTGTTCGGTGCCGGACTGTGGTGACGTCGTCATGCTGTACGCATGGATCACCAGCGTCATCAGCAGGAGCAGCAGTGCTACGGCCAGTGTGATCCAGTGCGCCCAGGGAATCCGGCCTACTCCGAACGGTGACGGGCCGTGGCGTGGCCGTGTCGTCGTCGTGAACCGAAGCGAACGTCGCCGCGACCAGCACGACCACGAGCGCGATCATGCCGACTG
Source organism: Kibdelosporangium phytohabitans (assembly GCF_001302585.1). Lineage (GTDB taxonomy): Bacteria > Actinomycetota > Actinomycetes > Mycobacteriales > Pseudonocardiaceae > Kibdelosporangium > Kibdelosporangium phytohabitans. The sequence continues at coordinate 241,899 of NZ_CP012752.1, forward strand.
CCAGCAGTCTGCCGGTCAGCCGGAGGAACCGGCGTGCCCGGCCCGCCGAAGCGAACACCGGCCTGTCGGTGTCCTGCGTTTCCCCCATTGCCGGAACTCTCAGCGCCGCGGCTTCCCGCGCCGCACGTTTCTCAGTACTGCCACCGCGATGCCGACACCGATGGCGGCCGCGAGCCACGGGAATCCGTGGAGATACGGAGGCGCGAACTCCGCGACGATCTCCTTCGCGTTGTCCCACACCGGTTGCACCGCCGCGACCCACACCCCGAACACCCAGCCGACCACGTCTTCCGCACACGGCGGCAGCAGGCCTTCATCGCGTCCGTGACGCACAAGATCCGCGCGCAGGGCGCGTCGGCGCTGCCCGGCCTCGTCGACGTCGCCAAGCAGAACGTCGTTGTCGACGAGGGCGTGGAACTGTTCGATTCCGCGCTGCGCACGTCGAATCTGACCGGCGGTGAACTGGCTTTTCCAGACCCTGCCGATCGAGCACACCCAAACCGTGGACAGCGAAAGCATCAACATCGTCGACCAGCACAAAGTCCGCAGGGCGGGTCGCCGGAATCGTCGACCCGCCCGTCAGGAAACAGCAAGAGCAACCGGTGGAGAGCGCGCAGCCGCAGGCACCGTCACCATCGGCAACGCCACCGCCGCCACAAGCGGATCCGATTCCGTGCGTTGACTGGAGACGGGCCACTAGCGGCTTGTCGACGTTCACCCGGACCGTCCACTTGAAATGACAAAGCCGGGCCGGCGATGCCGGCCCGGCTTTCAGTTCCGGACTGGAATCAGGACTTGAACAGGCGGTCCCAGTTCTCGCGGGTGGTCAGGTCACCCATCGCGGCCCGCCACTCCTCACGAGCGGTCGCGCCTTCCTTGGCCAGGCGGGACAGCGTCTTCGTGCCGCGCTTGGCGAGCTCCACGACCACATCGCGGTCGAAGTGGCGCACGCGGAACGCGTCCTGCGCCGAGTCCGTGACGATCACCGACTTGAACAGCGACACGTGCCACCACTTCGCGTCGCGGGCCATGATCTGCGCCGCGCCGCCGTTGCGGCCCCGCAGGATGTTGAGCACGCGCTTGACCATCACGGCCTTGGGCAGCGACGGGATGCCGGAGTCGTCGATGATCGGCAGCGTCGCGGCCCCGTCGACCTCGAGGTCGGACGGCTGCTTGCGGTGGGTGTCCGGGTAGTCGTTGCGCAGCTTGCGGATGTTGGCCGCCGCCGCGACACCGCCGTCGGTCAGCACCGACGGGCCGGTCAGGAAGTCCTCCAGCGCCGTCAGCAGCGTCGCCGCCATGCCGTACTGCATCGACACGAGGTACTCCGCCAGCTGCTTGGCCAGCACCTTCGCCGCGGTCTTGCCGTCGAAGCCGTCGAAGTGCAGCGCGGAGGTGATCAGCGAGTTGCGCAGGCTGAAGTACCGGGCCCAGTCATCCCAGTCCTTCCACGCGAAGTCGGCGTGCCACACGGCCGCACCGGGCAGCGTGACCGTGGCGAAGCCGTGCCTGCCCGCGCGGGTGCCGTACTCGATGTCGTCCCACTGGAAGAACATCGGCAACGGCAGGCCGCAGCGCTCGATCACCTCGGCGGGGATCAAGCAGGACCACCACGCGTTGTAACCGGCCGTCACGCGGCGGTGCGGCAGCTTCTTGGTCAGGTCCACGTTGTGCAGCGCGCCCGCGACCGGCACACCCGGCTTGAGCAGGGCGAGGTCCGTGGTCTCCGCGCCGATGTGCAGGCGGTTCGGGTGGTACAGGTACAGCATCTGGCCGCCGACGATGACCGGGTCGGTCGCGTTGTTGGCGAACGCGCTCATCCGCAGCACCGTCTCCGGCTCCAGCAGCACGTCGTCGTCCATCAGCAGGACGTTGGCGTGCTTGCCGCCCGCGCCGCTGATCTCGAACATGCCACGGGTGAAGCCGCCCGCGCCGCCCAGGTTCGGCTGCCGCAGGTAGCGCAGCTTGCCGTCGTACAGCGCGACGACCTTGTCGAAGTCCTCACGGCTCTGCACCGTGTCGGTGCCCTGGTCGACCACGTAGACGTGCTCGAGCGCCGCCAGCAGCTCGGTGTCCTCGCCGAGCGCGCGCATGGTGTTCAGGCAGTCGTCGGCGCGGTTGAACGTGCAGATGACCACCGAGGTCAGCCGGTCGCGCAGCGGCTCGCCGATCACCCAGCGGCAGTCCTCGATCGTCAGCTCCTCGGCCGTGGTCACGGCCTCGATCCAGATCGAGCCGCCGTCCATGAACCGGTCGAGCGCGACCGTCAGCCGGATCTCCTGCTCGGCCGGTGCGCTGACGTCGGCCGTCGACAGGATCCGGGGCTCGCCCTCGGCGTCCGACGCGTGGATCTCCAGCCTGCCGGTGCCGCGGACGCGGAAGACCGCCTCCAGCTCACGGATCTGGGTCCAACGCTGCAGGTAACTCGCGGGAAGGCGACCGAAGTACGTGTTCGTGGTCAGCCGGGCGTCCGGTTCGACGACGACGCGGTGCCGCTCCGGGCGGACAGCACCGACAACACCCAGCGAGTACAGCTCGTTCGGCGCCTGCGGGCTGGGGGAGGCGAACCGGATTCGCTGAACCACGCCGCGGATGCTCGATGGGGAGCCGGCTGTCTTCTGGGGCTTGGCCGCCTTCTGCTCCTGCTGGGTCGGCATGCGGTTTCCTGCTCCTCGGATTTCTCTCGTCATGCGGTCCCGCGTGCGTCAGGACCAGTGCGATCTGCGCGATGACATCGGTGATGCCACCACCTGACTGGGCGGCCGCGCCGCGTCGTCGCGGCGCCCGCGCCAGCGGGCCGCCTCGGCGGGCGCATTGAGTTGACCTGCTCCGCCGCGGCTGTGACGCCGCGTGAGGCCCACAATACGCGGCCCGGGCGCGGCACAAACGAACAGGCCGCGCCCATGAATCAGACGCGGCCCGGGTGCAAATGGTTGTCTCAGTGTTCGCCCGGCTTGGTCACCTTCACGATGACCTGCTCGTTGTTCCAGGTGTAGCCCTCGTAGGTGAATTCGACGCCGGTCCGTTCCACGTACTCCAGCCAGGCCTTGTACTCGTGGTTCTGCCAGCCGGGGAAGTTGAAGAACTCGTCGAAGAGGATCACGCTGCCTTCGCGCAGCCGCGGCCCGACCAGGTCGAGCACGGTCTTCGCGGAGCTGTACAGGTCCCCGTCGACGTGCAGGAAGTCCACGACGCCGGGGTGGGTGTCGAGGAAGCCGGGCAGCGTGTCGTCGAACCAGCCGACGACCAGCTCCGCGCCGGGCACGTCGGGCAGGCCGTCGACGGTGAAGTGACCGGCGGGGAAACCGCTTCGCCAGTCCTCGGGCAGGCCTTCGAACGAGTCGAAGCCGTACACGTCCTCGCCGTCGCCGGCGCGGTCGGTGGCGATGATCTTGAGCGTGGTGCCCTGCCACACGCCGAACTCCAGCGACAGGCCGCCGCGCGGAGCCAGTGACAGCGCGTGCTCCAGCGTGTCGTGGGCGTGCGGGAAGGCCTGCTTGGTCGGCATCTGCTCGTGCACGAACCGGGCGCTCTCCTGCGCGGCCTCGTGATCGGCGGCGAACGGGATGTCGCGGCGGTGCCGGATCTCGAACTCCAGCACCCGGTCACGCGTCCGGTCGCCCTGGTGCACGATCTCCGCGCGCAGCTCGGTCACCTGCTGCTCGAGGCGAGCGATGTGCTCGGCCTGTTCCCTGTGGTAGCGGGCGACCACCTGGTCGACCACGCTGACCGCCTTGTCGCGCACGGCGCGCTTGACGTTCTCCAGGTTGAACAGGTCATTGACTTTCCTAGGCACCCTCGCCTGCTCCTTTCCCGGCCCCCACGTGGATACGCATCGTAGGGCGTCGGGTGTGCGCCGTGAACCACGGCTGAACAGGATCGCCCTTGTGGGGATCTTCTCGCTGGCGAATCCACAGGTCACAGCCGATTTGAACCAACCGGGTGACAGTGTCGCGGCGACTGCGGCTGATTCGGTTGTCCACAGGGGACGGGCGGGCGGCCCATCCACACCGCGCGCGGCCCCGGCCTGCGGACAGGAGGGAGGTTGTCCACAGGCCAGGGCAGTCATCCACAGGGTTGTCCACAGGTGGAAAACCCCGTTGACCGGCGTGCGACGCTCTAGCCATGACGAATCGCGATCGCATGCACTGTGGTGGTTCCCCGCCGTGACGCATCCCCAAACGTCACCCGAGAGGCTGGGAGCCGCCCGTCGCATTGCGACCGGCGGCTTTTGTTTTTCCCGCGTGGTGTCAGCGGCAGCACGACCGACTGTTAATCGGTAAGGCCAGGTTCGAATCCTGGCGCGGGAGCGGTGTGGTTTTCACACGAACGCGCACGGTCCGGTGGCCACCCGGGGCTCATATTCCTGGGACGCCTGGTTCGACACCAGGGTGCGCGACCAACTTCCGGCGGGTACCGCCGCATCCATGCATCCCCCTGAATAAGACATGCCGTCCCATCCCCTGCAAACGGCACATTCAGGAGGAACCATGAAACTCCTCGCGTCCCTGCTGCTCGTCGCCGGTATGGCCGTGACCCCGGTCCAGGCGCAGGCAGTGCAGGCCGCGCCGGACATCCCGGTGGCCAGCGTGCAGGCCCACCTGTCGGAGTTCCAGCGGATCGCGAACGCCAACGGTGGCAACCGCGCGCACGGCAGGCCGGGCTTCCGCGCGTCACTCGACTACGTCAAGTCCAAATTGGACGCTGCCGGGTTCACGACGAGGATCCACCAGTTCACCGCGAGCGGCGCGGTCGGCTACAACCTGATCGCCGACTGGCCGCACGGCGACGCCAACAACGTGATCATGGCCGGCGGTCACCTCGACAGCGTCAGCCGCGGGCCCGGCATCAACGACAACGGCTCGGGATCGGCCGGGCTGCTCGAGACCGCGCTGACCGTGTCGCGGCAGAACCTGCGTCCCGCCAAGCAGTTGCGTTTCGGCTGGTGGGGTGCTGAGGAGCTCGGTCTGCTGGGTTCGACCGCGTACGTCAACAGCCTGACCGCCGCGCAGCGCGCCGTGATCAAGGCGTACGTCAACTTCGACATGACCGGCTCGCCGAACCCGGCGTACTTCGTCTACTCCGCGTCCGGCCAGCCCACCGGGTCGAAGGCGATCGAGGACCTGCTCGAAGCCGGGTTCGCGAGCAGGAGCGTGCCGACCGAGCTGACCAGCGTCGGCGGCCGGTCCGACCACGCCGCGTTCGCCCGCGCCGGCATCCCCGTCGGCGGCACGTTCAGCGGTGCCGAGGTCCGCAAGACCGCGGCGCAGGCCCAGAAGTGGGGTGGCCAGGCGAACGTCGCGTTCGACCGCTGCTACCACCAGGCCTGTGACACCACCAGCAACATCAACGCCACGTCACTCGACCGGCACAGCGACGTGATCGCGTACGCGCTGTGGTCGCTGTCAGGCGCCTGATATACCACAACACTACCCACTGTCCACAGCGGACAGTGGGTAGTGTGCTGTCATGAGCGAGCTGATCGCGAGTACCGAGCGGGCGGTGAACCCCGACCACCACATGTTCGGCATCCAGGACCGGGGCTGGACGGGCGATTCGACGCCGGCTCCCGCCGAGGACTGGCTCGGCGTCGGGACGATGGGCGTGCTGATCCGGGTCGGTGAGCAGCTGGTTTCGCCGAACCTGCGGCTGGAGGTCTGGGACGGCCCACCACCGGACACCGCACCGGGCCACGAGGTGCGGAAAACCGTCGAACTGCTGCTGCCGACCGGTGAACTGGGCGTCGACGAGATCACCGGCGGCTGGTCGTACGGTCTGCCGGACGTGGATCCCGGCCGCTACCACGTGCGGATCACCGCGTGGGACAGGGAGAAAACCCGCGCCGACCACAACGCGATCGAAGCCGAGTGGGACACCCCGGAGTACGAGCGGGCCGCGGCCGCGCTGGAAGGCCAGGAGCGCTACCTCGTCCAGCTCTGGCTCGCGGCGCCGACGGCCAGGCTGGTCAAGTCGATCGCGCTGGTGATCGACGAGAACTACCCGATGTTCGCGTTCGCCGACGAGGAACACGTGTACACCACGGCACTTCCGTCACCAGGACCGCAATGGCTCGGCACGACGGCCGCGGTGGCGGTCGTCGAAGTCGCCGACCAGCGGGAACGCCCGACGCTGCAGTTCGAGCTGTGGGACGGGCCGCCGCCGGGTACCGGCGGGCCCGAGTTCCCGCTGGCCGTGCCGACCGGCTCGGTCGGGGTGACCCACCTGCGATCGACCTCGGCGGACGTCGGGGAACGCCGAGGCGGCGCCATTCCGGGGTTCTTCACGCCGCCACCCGGCGACTACCGGGTGCGGGTGAAGGCGGACGAGCACCGGCGGCGGTTCACAGCCCAGTTCTGGCCCGCCACCGGGACGTGATGGACTTCGGGCCGTGCTCGTGACCATCACCTACCTTCAGCAGACCAGCCCGGACGACCTGAAACCCGCCGCCGCGCCCGACGGTGACGCACGGGTCGTGCTCGCCGGGGAACCGTCGCCGGAGTTCCACCGGTACTTCTACCTGTCCGTCGGCGGCGACTGGCACTGGAACGGCCGCCGGGACTGGACGTGGGACCAGTGGCAGGCCCACGTGGCCAGGCCGGGCGTCGAGCTGTGGGTGCTGTGGGTGCGGGGCACCCCGGCGGGCTACGGCGCGCTGCGTGCCCACGACGGCGAAGTGGAGATCGAGAACTTCGGCCTGCTGCCGTCGTTCATCGGCCGCGGCCTCGGCGGGTACCTGCTTACCGAGGTGGTCCGGCGGGCGTGGGCGATCGACGGCACGAAACGGGTCCGGCTGAACACGTGCAGCCTGGACGGCCCGCACGCGGTGCAGAACTACCTGGCGCGCGGGTTCGTCCAGTACAAGACTCAGCAGGAGGAGCGCCCGGAGAAGGACGGCGTGGCCAGGGGGCCTTGGGACGGCGCAAATCGCGTGCCGTCCTGATCGATCCGTGATGGACTGATCACGTGCTCGCGACCAGGTACTACCTCCAGCAGACCAGTCCCGGCCAGATCAAACCCGCGAAGGATCCCGGCGGCGACGTCCGGTTCGCGCGGGCGGAGGAGCCGTCGCCGGAGTTCAACCGGTACCTGTACGCCGCCGTCGGCAGCGACTGGTACTGGGCTCACCGGGTGGACTGGGACTGGCAGCAGTGGATGGACTGGCTGACCGAGCCGGGCCACGAGACGTGGGTGGTGTGGGTCCGCGGCACCCCGGCCGGGTACGCGGAGCTCACCCGGCGCGACGGCGGCGACGTGGAGATCGAGAACTTCGGGCTTGTGCCGTCCTTCATGGGCCGCGGCCTCGGCGGATACCTGCTCACCCGCGTCCTGGAGGTGGCGTGGGCCGTCCCTGGGACGACGAGGGTGTGGCTGCACACCAACACCCTGGACAGCGCGCAGGCGCTGAACAACTACAAGGCCCGCGGCTTGACCGTGTACCAGGTCGAGGAGCACGTGGAGAAGCTGCAGGCCGACGGCGAGCGGTTCGAGCCGTGGCCCGGCGCCAACCGGCCTGTGACTCCCGCACCCTCGTCACGCGCTGCGTCGGATTGACGAACCGCGGCACCGGCAGGATCACGTACCGGAACCGTTGCCGGCAGCCAGTTTCCGCGTCCGCCGCGCGGGTTTCCGCACTGCTGCCCCGAAATCGCCCGGGAACCGGCCCGGCATGGTCGATTGCCTTCTCCCACAGGCCTTCCGACGCGCCCGCCGCGAGCGCGTCGCCCTGAAGGCCTCCTCGGCTGAGGGCACGTCGGGGGCGAATAATCGTTGGACCGGCGCGCTGGAATCAGTCATAGTAATTCCAGTCAAACCGAGGAAGGAGGAAGCGAAAATGAACGCATGGCGTCACAGTGAAGACGACCGCGACATGTGCTTCCGCGCAGGTCAGGACGGCTCTCAGCGCTGAAGTAAATGTGCGGAGAGTCGCCCGACTGGATTACCGGTCCGGCGGCTCTTTCATTCTGTCCTTGTAGCTCAGCTGGATAGAGCGCAGCGCTACGAACGCTGAGGTCCGGGGTTCGAATCCCTGCGAGGACGCTGCCCGGTACGGCGGGTGTGTGGAGCAACATGTGTGAGGTGCTGGTGGGGACGGGTCCGTGCGTCCGTCCCCACACAACTAACCGATGTCCCTGCGGCGGAACCCCGCGAGCCCGGCGGCCATCAGAACCGCTGCCACCACGGACAACCAGACCAACGGCGTGGCGCTGATGTCGTTGAGCAGCTTCGGCACGTGCGTGAACGGCGAGACGTTCATCAGCCACTGCGGCACCCGCAGCATCGGCCCGAGCTGGCCGAGCAGCCAGAACACCGTCAGCGCCGCCCAGCTGCCGATCACGTACCGCGGCGCCAGCCCGAAGAGGGCCATGGCGATCCCGGCGACCACGAGTGTCGCGGGCAGTTGCACCAGCGCCGCCTGCATCACGTTGCCGAACTGGCCGCTGATGTCGCCGACCGAGATGCCGTACGCCAGTCCCATCGCGACACCGGCGGCGATGAGCATCGCGGTCGCGCCGATCGCCGCGAACACCAAGTGGCTCAACGCCCATCGCCACCGGCTGACGCCTGTGGCCAGCACCGGCTCGGCGCGGACCGAGGTCTCCTCCGTGCGCAGCCGCAACGTCGCCTGGACCGCGTAGATCGACGCGACCAACGCGATGATGCCGAGGATCGCCGTCATGAACGCGTCGACCAGCGCGGACTTCCCGCCCATCTGCTCGACGATCTTGGCGACCTGCGGGTTGTCCTCGACCAGCTCCGTCGCGCTGTTCGCGATCGCGCCGAACATCGTGCCCAGCAACAGGAATCCGACGAGCCACCCGGTCATCGACCACCGGTGCAGCCGCCACGCCAGACCGAACGGGCCGCTGAGCGACGCGCTCGCCTCGGGCGGGCCGGGCCGCGGCCGGATCAGGCCGGCGCCGTGGTCGCGCCTGCTGACGAGCCCGAACGCCACGCCCACAAGCACAACAGCGACGGCGAGCAGCAGAGCCAGGATCCACCAACGGTTTTCGGCGTACGGGTGGGCCTGCTGCACCCACCCGATGGGTGAGAGCCAGCTCAGCCACGTCGCCGAGCCCGCGTCACCGATCAGCCGCAGCACGAACGCGACCGCGAGGACCAGCGTCGCGATCCCCGTGACCGTCCTGGTGTTCTCGGCGAGCTGCGCGGCGACGGCCGCCACCGCGGCGAACGCGATCCCCAGCGTGCCGAAGGCGAACCCGGCCAGCAGCGACCCGTCGACGGGCAGGCCCTGTCCGTCCAGGCCGAGCGCGATCAGCAGCGCCACGAGGACGTTCGCGCCCGTGGTGACGATCAGCGCGGCCGCCATCGGCGCGTGCCTGCCCACCACGGTCGCACCGATCAGCTCCAGCCGACCGGCTTCCTCGTCCTGACGGGTGTGCCGGTTGACGGTCATGATGCTCATCAACGTGATCAGCAGCGCGCCGGTGATCGCCAGCCGCCACATCACCACGGCGCCGATGGACGTGTCGTAGACCGTGCCGTAGATCGCGGTCATCGCCGGGTTGCTGCCGATGGTGGCCGCGACCTGCCGCCGTGACGCCTCGTCGGGGTACAGGTCGGCGACCGAGGTCGCGGTCGCCAGCACGAGTCCGACGGTCACCAGGATCCAGACGGGCAACCGGACCCGGTCGAGCCGCAGCGCCAGCCGGATCAGCGATCCGGTGCCAACCAGTGTGCTCATTTGAGATCGTCCTCGTAGTGGCGCAGGAACAGCTCCTCCAGCGTCGGTGGCTGGCTGGTCAGCGACCGGACGCCGAACGTGGTCAGGTGCCTGAGGGCGCCGTCGAGCTCCGCCGTGTCCACTTCGAACTTGACGTGGCCGTCACGGGTCTGCAGGTCGTGCACGCCGGGCAGGTCGGCCAGGCCGGTCGGCGCGGTCACCAGTTCGGCCTGGATCGACGTCCTCGTCAGGTGCCGCAACTGGCTCAGCGTCCCCGTTTCGACGGTGCGGCCGTTGCGGATGATGCTCACCCGGTCGCACAGCGCCTCCACCTCGGAGAGGATGTGGCTGGACAGCAGCACTGTCCGGTTGCGTTCCTTCTCCTCCTCGATGGACTCGCGGAACATCGCCTCCATCAACGGGTCGAAGCCCGACGTCGGCTCGTCCAGCACGAGCAGTTCGACGTCCGACGACAGCGCCGCGACGAGCGCGACCTTCTGCCGGTTGCCCTTCGAGTAGGTGCGCCCCTTCTTGGTCGGGTCGAGTTCGAAGCGCTCGAGCAGCACGGCTTTGCGCTTCGGGTCGAGGCCGCCCCGCAGCCTGCCCAGCAGGTCGATGACCTCGCCGCCGGACAGGTTCGGCCAGAGTGTGACGTCGCCGGGCACGTAGGCCAGGCGGCGGTGCAGTTCGGCGGCTTGCCCCCAGGGGTCGCCGCCGAGCAACTGGGCGGCGCCCGCGTCGGCGCGCAGCAGGCCCAGCAGAACACGGATGGTCGTCGACTTGCCTGCGCCGTTGGGGCCCAGGAAGCCGTGCACCTCCCCCTCGCTCACGGTCAGGTCGAGACCGTCGAGCGCGCGCGTCCGGCCGAACGTTTTGACCAGGCCGGACACGGATATCGCGTGTGTCATGGACCTGAAGCTACACTCGCTTCACAAAATCATGAAGTTAAGAAAGCGTATAAAGTTACCTGTAGCAACCAACTCCACGAGAGGATGGCGCGGTGAGTGAGGTGCAGGAGACACAGCGGGATCAGGCCGCCATCCTCAGGTTCATCGAGCGGTATGCCGGGCACCTGGCCGACGCGGGGATGCAACGGATGGCCGCGAGGGTGTTCGTGGCGTTGCTGTGTCAGGACTCCGGCCGGATGACCGCCACCGACATGGCCGAGAAGCTCCAGGTCAGCCCGGCCGCCATCTCCGGCGCGGTGCGCTACCTCGGCCAGGCCAACATGATCGAACGGGAACGTGAACCCGGTTCGCGGCGCGACTACTACGTCATCCAGAGCGACGACCTCTGGTACGACGTGATCACCCGGCGTGAGCAGTTCATCCAGCGCTGGACGTCGACCATGCAGGAGGGGATGGAACTGCTCGGCGAGAACACGCCGGCCGGCTTGCGCTGGAAGGAGACGCTGGAGTTCTACACCTTCCTGCACGAGCGGCTGCCCGACGTGCTGCTGGAATGGCGGCAACGCCGGGCTGAGCTGCACCGGAAGTGGGGTTTGACCGACTAGTTTCGGGGTATGACGACCTCTTCGAGCCAGGCCGACGCGCTGGCGGACGAACTGATCCGGCTGGGCTTCGACCGCGAGCCGATCGGCGCATCACTGCACGGGATCCCGGGCTACGACGCGTTGATCGGCGACCCGTCCGCGGCGGCGGACGAGACCACCCGGCGGCAGGCCGTCGACATCGCGGCCCGCGCGGACGCCGTCGACCCCGGCGCGGTGGACGCGTCCGGCGCGATCACCCTGGCCGTGGTGTCCCAGCAGGCGCGGGCCATGGTCGACCGGATCGACTCGAAGAGCGCCGAGTACACGATCACCGACCTGTTCGTCGCGCCGGCGTCCGGCCTGCTGACGCTGCTGCCGATGACGGCGCTGCCGACCGGGCAGCACGCGAGCGACTACCTGACCAGGCTGCGCGCACTGCCGGGCTACCTCGCGGAGTACGCCAACCGGCACCGCGAAGGCGTCGCCGCCGGTCGTGTCCCGGTCGCGCACCTGGTGCAGTCGGCCATCGCCCACCTCGACCGCCACCTCGGCGCGTCGGCCGAGAACGACGCGCTGCGCAGGCCGCAGCCACCCGCCGACGCCGCCGAGACCTTCGCCGCCGAGCGTGACCGTGTCCTCGACGAGGTCGTGCGGCCCGCGTTCGCCGAGTACCGCGCGGTGCTGGCCGACGAGATCGCCCCGCACGGCCGTGCCGACGACAAGCCGGGCCTGACCTGGCTGCCCGACGGCGACGAGCTCTACGCCCGGCTGTCGAGGGTGCACACCACCACCGACCGCTCGGCCGACGAGCTGCACCAGACCGGGCTTGACCTGATCGACGGGCTGTTCGAGCAGTTCGCCGAGATCGGGTCGAGGGTTTTCGCGACGACGGACGTCCAGGAGATCTACTCCCGGCTGCGGGAGGACCCGGCGCTGCGCTGGAGCTCGGAAGAGGAAATGGTGTCCGCCGCGCGAACGGCGATCGAACGCGCCGAGGCGGAGGCGCCGAAATGGTTCGGCCGGGTGCCGTCGCACAGTTGCAAGGTCGAACCAGTTCCGCCCGCGGAAGCGCCGGGCGCGCCGATGGCCTATTACATGCCGCCTTCGCTGGACGGCCAGCGTGCCGGTACTTATTTCACCAATACATATCAGCCGGGTGAACGCTACAAACACATCTCCGAGGCCACGGCGTACCACGAGGCCGTTCCGGGGCACCACTTCCAGCTGACCATCGCGGGCGAGCTGGACAACCTGCCGTTGCTGCGCCGTCTGGCGGACGTCAACTCGTACGTCGAGGGCTGGGGCCTGTACTGCGAACGGCTGGCCGACGAGATGGGCCTGTACTCCGGCGACGTCGCCAGGCTCGGCATGCTGGCGCTGGACGCCACCCGCGCCGGGCGGCTGGTGGTGGACACCGGGTTGCACGCCAAGGGCTGGTCACGGCAGCAGGCGATCGACTTCATGGTGGAGAACGTGCCCATGCCGCGGCTGGAGATCGTCAACGAGGTCGACCGCTACATCGCCTACCCGGGCCAGGCGTTGTCCTACATGGTCGGCAGGCTGGAGATCCAGCGGGTCAGGGCGGCGGCGGAAAAGGCGCTCGGCTCCCGGTTCGACATCCGCGTGTTCCACGATCTTGTCATCGGCAGCGGTCCGCTCCCGCTGACTGTCCTTGACCAGGTGGTCACCGAATGGGTGACTCGGTAAACACAACCCGGTATCACACGCCTTTTACACCCTGGATAGAGTCACGCCGCTGATCGGTAGATGTACGCCAGGTGGTTGATCATGACACTCGTTAGAGGGAACCAGGGCGAGCGTGTGTCATCAACAGCTGCGAGAAGTCCACGGGGTAGCTGGGGCACTAACCGAAAAATGAGGGAGCACCAAACGTGAGTCGGGTGAACAAGCTGCGCATCGGCGCCGCCCTTGCTGGAGTGACTGTCACGGCCTTGCTGGCTTCGGTGACGCCCGCTGCGGCGACCGGTTCGGTCACCGGCAAGATCGACAAGAGCGCGGACACCAAGGGCCCCTTGGTGATGATGGACGACATGAAGGTCGTCACCAAGCTCATCGGCCTCAAGCTCGATGGCGACAAGGGCGACCAGATCCAGACCTACTGCGTCGACATCGCCCAGGCCATCGACGACAAGGGACCCGGCTACGTCGAGGCCGACTGGAACAAGCACCCCAAGCGCGACTCGTTCTTCCACAAGAACTCGGCGAAGATCAACTGGGTGCTGAACAACGGCTTCCCGCAGATCAAGGCGGAGGCCCTCGCCAAGAAGGTCGGCGGCCAGTTCACCGAGGGGCTCAGCGACGCCGAGGCCATCGCCGCCACCCAGGCAGCGGTCTGGCACTTCAGCGACAACCGCAACCTCAAGGACGTGCTGGACCCGCAGGACCCCAAGGAGCACGCGAAGGCTGACAAGAAGGACGTCTTCGCCGTCTACGACTACCTGGTCAAGAACGTCGGCAACGGTCTGCCGACCGAGCCGAAGCCGGTGCTCAAGCTCGAGCCGAACAAGCTCAGCGGCAAGCCGGGCGCGCTCGTCGGCCCGTTCGTCGTCACCACCTCGGCCAGCGGCGTGACCATCGCGGCCAAGCTGCCCGAGGGCGTCATCTTCAGCGACAAGGACGGCAAGGAACTGCCGAAGGCCGACGTCGCCGCGAAGATCCAGCAGCTGGACAAGTACGAGTTCTACCTGAAGGTGCCTGCCACGCTGGCCACCGGCAAGGTCGAGTTCACCGTCTCCGGTGACACCGAGTTCTCGCTCGGCCGTCTGTTCATCTCCAAGGACGCCGACAAGAAGTCGCAGTCGCTGATCCTGGCGAAGTCCGAGAAGGTCCGGCTGTCCGCACCGGGTGCCGCCGAGTGGGGCGGCGCCGCGCCGACCACCCAGCCGACCGAGACCCCGAAGCCGCAGGCGAAGAACAACGACAACGAGCTGGCCAACACCGGCGCGTCGATCCTGATGCCGCTGATCATCGGCATCGTGCTCGTCGGTGGCGGTGTGGGTGCGCTGATCTTCCAGCGCCGCCGCCGCGCGTGAGCTGAGCAGCACCAACAGGCCCCGGTGGACTAGCCACCGGGGCCTGTTTTGTTTAGATGGTCTTGTGCCCAAGTCGAATGTGGATGGCAAGCCCGTCGCCGCTCCACATTGGCTCGTGCAACTGGTGCGGCCGAGCGCACTGCCGGTGCCGTGGCGGCGGATCGCCAGGGCGGCCTTCGCGATCACCGGGCCGATCGGGATCGGACTGGCGCTCGGCAGGCTCGACATCGGCGTGATCGTCTCGATGGGCGCGCTGTGCTCGACCCTCGCCGACGCGGACGGCCCGTACCGCTATCGCGCACGGCGGATCGGCTGGGCGGCGTTCGGCGGAGCGATCGGGTTCTTCCTCGGCAGCCTCGCCGGTGGGCACGGCTGGTGGTCGGCCGCGGTCATCGTCGGCATCGCCGGGGCCTCCGCGCTGATCAGCACGAGCGGCAACATCGCCTCGCTGGCGGCCCTGCAGCTGCTGGTGTTCGCCGCCCTCGGCGCGGGCCAGCCGAGGGACACCGTCATCGCCACTCTCTGGTTCCTCGCCGGCGCCGCGATGGTGTGGCTGCTGGCGCTGGCCGCGTGGCCGTTCAAGGCAACAGGCCCGGAACGAGCCGCGGTCGCCGAGGTCTACGACGAGATGGCCGTGATGCTCGCGGCGTCAGGAACCGCGGGAGCCCGCACGGCGAGGCGTGACCTCACCACGGCCCTCAACAACGCCTACGACGCCCTCCTGACGGCCCGTTCACGCCTCTCCGGGCGCGACATGGCGTACCGCAGGCTGATGACGCTCCTGGCGGACACCACGCCCGTCGTGGAAGCGAGCGTGGCGCTGGTGAACGTCGGCCGCCAGCCACCGGCCGAAGTGGTCATGCACATGACCGCGGTCGCCGAAGCGATCCGGCTGGACAAGCGACTGCCCCAGGCACCGGAGTTCGAAGAGGCCACCCGTGGCCTGGCCGCGCTGCGCGCCGGACTGGAAGGTCTGTCGTCCCCCAGCGGCAAACGCGACCACCGCGACCCCCAGGACCACGTGCCGTTCCGCGAACGGCTGGAAACGGTCTTCATGGGCCGAGTCGCGTGGTCACACGCGTTGCGCCTGATGCTGTGCATGGCGGTGGCGGAGTTTCTCGGCTGGGTGTTGAAGCTCGAATACCCGTACTGGGTCGCGTTGACGGTCGCGATCGTGCTGAAACCGGACTTCGGCTCGGTGTTCGGCCGTGCGGTCCTGCGCGGTCTCGGCACATTGCTCGGAGTCCTGCTCGGCGCGCTCGTGCTGGCGTTCGACCCACGCGGCTGGGTGCTCGTGCTGCTGGTCGCGGTGATCGCCGGGGCGCTGCCGTATGGACGTGACCGCAACTACGGCATGTTCTCCACGTTCGTCACGCCGCTCGTGATCGTCCAGCTCGACCTGGCGCACGCCAACGACTGGGGCCTGGTCGCGGCCAGGCTCGTCGACACCGCGGTCGGCTGCGCGATCGTGCTCGTCTTCGGCTACCTGCTGTGGCCCGGCAGCCTGCGCCCGCGAGTCGGCACCCAGCTGCTGAGCACATTGGAGTCGCTCAGCGCGTACATCGAGCACGGCCTGTCCGGTTCGGACAACCGGTCCAAGTTGCGCAGGGACACCTACCAGCAGCTGTCGGACCTGCGCAACGCCTTCCAGCAGGCCGTTGTCGAGCCGTCCGCGGCGGGCCTGCAGGCGGCGGCGTGGTGGCCGGTGATCGTGACGCTCGAACGCGCCGCCGACGCGGTGACCGGCCTCGCCGTCGGGATCCAGCGCGGCGCCGAGCCGATCACGGCCGACGCGATCGAGACGCTGACCGACGCGGTCGCCGAGGCGGTCGCGTCCATCAAGGAGGAACGTCCGCCGCAGCGGATGCCGATGCCGGACGTGGACCGGCTGTCGCGCCTGGTCACCGAGCTGGTGTCGGTGCTGGCCACGCTGCGCGGACCGGACTGGTACACCCGGACGGGTGGGCAGATCGTGCGGCGGTTGCTGCAGCCGGTGCGCCGGGTCGGATAGCCTGCGGAGCGGGCCTGTAAAGGGAGATGAAACATGGGAATCAACTTCGACGAGCTCAAGAACAAGGCGCAGGACCTGGTCAAGGAGCACGGCGACAAGATCGAGGACGGCGTCGAGAAGGTCGGCGAGTTCGCCAAGAAGAAGTTCGGGCACGAGGACAAGGTCGACTCGGTCGTCGACAAGATCCAGGACATGATTCCGGACAAGCCCAAGCAGGACAACGCGTGACGACGACCATCACGCGCAAACCCACGATCCTGACCTGGCAGGGCATCGGCTCGGCCAGGCTGGAGTCGGTCCGCCTCCTGGTCGCCGACAGCCGCTTACGGGCTTCCGGCCGGATGATCGCCGCGGCGACGGCGGGCACCGAGGCCTACAGCGCCTCCTACGAGGCCGCCACCGACCAGTCCGGCGGCTTCCACCGCCTGCTGATCAGGGCGACCACGGCCGAGGAGGAGCGCCAGATCTCGGTCAACCGCACCGAGGACGGGACCTGGCTGATCGACCGGGGCCAGGGCACCGAGCGCTCGGCGTGCGGCGGCGCGCTGGAGGTGGACGTCGCCGGATCGGTGCTGTTCAACTCCCTGCCGATCCGCAGGCTCGGCCTGCACCGGGAAGCCGGGCGGCACGAACTGCCGGTCGTGTACGTGTCACTGCCGGACCTGTCGGTCCGCGTCTCGCAGCAGACGTACACGACGGTGTCCGTCGGCGACGACACCTCGGTGATCAACTACACCCACGAGGAGTTCACCGCCGACATGACCGTGGACGGCACCGGGTTCGTCGTGGAGTGCCCACCGCTGGTGCGCCGCGTCTGACCGGCGCTAACCGGGAACCGACCACGTCGCCGACGCGTAGCCGGGAGCGACGTTCGGGTCGGTGCTGAGGGACCTCACCTCGAGGCTGTGCGGCCCCGAGGTGAACGCGCCGCTGTTGAGCGCGATCCGCCACTGGCCGGCGATGCCGGGGCCGTCCACCGCGGTCGGGATGCCCGCGACCCGTTCGGTGTCGATGTACACCTCGAGCCCGGCGAGCCCCGCCTGCGTCTCGGCGCCGACCGCCGCGACCTCGAGCACGACCCGGCCGCGGGTGACGAACCGGTTGTCCTTGATCGCCTGACCGGACGCGTCGAGGAACGTCGTGCTCATCGCCGCGAGCGTCAGCGGCGGACGGGTGGCCGGTCCCGGTGCAGGGTCGGCCTGTTCCCGCGACGGCCGCGTGGCCGGGTCCGGGACCAGTTCGAGGTCGACGTGCTGCACGACCGGGGAGACCGCCGGTGTGACACCGCGGACGGTGATCCGCAGCTCCTTGCGTTCACCGGACAGCACGAGGGCGTCGGCGGGCAGGTCGGCGACGATCGGGAACCGGAAGCTCGGCGCGAACACGTGCCCGTCGACCGCGGGCCGTGCCGGGAACACCCGCCCGTCGACCTCGACGGTGAACGGGGTCATGGGTTCACGGAGCGTCGTGCGGACCGTCATCCGCAGCTGCCCGCCGAGAACGCCTTTCATCAGCTCGGTTTTCGAGTCCCTGGCGGGGTTGGTCGCGGTGATCCGCGGCGGCGGCACGAACGCTGGCGTCTCCGCGCTGGACAGCCCGATCGTGTCGATCCCCACGTAGCTCAACCCGTTGGGCGGCCCGACGAACTCGAACAACGGCGTCGCGGAGGTCCACGGTGGTACGTACGCGCTGCTCGCGATCCTGGCCCCGTTGCGCCACAACGACAGGCCGTCGGTGCGCAGGACGAGCTCCCAGCGGGAGCTGAGGCTGGTGCGGCGGGTGATCGCGACCGGCTCGGCGCCGGGCAGGGTGACCGTTTCCGCGGTGATCTTCACCCGCAGCGTTCCCGGCGGCATCGAGCTGTCGATCAGGTCGGCGGGTCCCGGCACGAGGCCGAGCAGCAGCTGGCCGTCCCGCGCCGGGTAGTCGGTCTCGATCATCATCCGGCCGAGTTCGCCGCCGTTGTCCTTGAGCTGCAAGGGAGTGCGTGACCGCAGCGCCACGGATTCGCTGCCACACGCGGCGCTGATCACCAGCCTGCGGGTGTCGTCACCGACGCCACGCGACATCCGGGCGCACGCGGCGTTGTTCGCCAGCCGCCAGCGCGCGGGATCGGGCACGACCGTGCCGTCGAAGTGGTCGACCAGCGCGTACCGGCTTTCGTCGGGCCGGGCGGTCGACGGCCGTTCGCGTGCCGTCGACGGTTGCGACCGCTGGCCGTATGAGTCGACGGCCCGGACTTCGACCTGGTAGTCGACGCCGTCCTCGAGACCGTCGAACTGCACGGCGTTGTCGGCGACCAACTGGTTGTGCACGACTCCGCCTTCGCCGCGCAACTGGACGTCGTAGCCGGGGTCCTTGCCCGACCACGTCGCCTGTAATCGGTGCGGCCCGGGGACGACCACCAGTCCGCTCGGTTTCTCCGGCCGTGGCCCGGGTTTCGGCACCAGCGCGCTGTCGCCCGCGAACTCCTTGACAGTGGTCTGGACCGGCGGAGCAGGCGGTGGCCTGCCTTCGGTCCGCGTGTCGGCAGCACGCAACGCGATCACGGCGCCCGCGACCACAACCAGCCCCCCGGCCGCGTAACCGGCCCGGCGCAACACACGACGCTCCACCCACCCAAGCTAGGCGGGGATGTGCCTTGGTTCACATTTCGTTGCCTGGTCGATACCGAACCCCGCGCCTACACCGTCAGCGCGAAATCCCCGTCCAAACCGACGATCCGGCCGCCTCCCGCGCCGAGCCCGAGCAGCGCCTCGCGCACGTCCGGCGCTGTCAGGTCGATCCTGCCGGGTTCACGGGGTGCGCCGCGGTGGTCCTGCAGCGTCTGCCAACCCCGGTGCCCGGCTTCCACGGTCGCCCCCAGCGAACCCGTCGACGCCAACGCCCCACGCGCCGCGCCGAGCCTGCCCAGCGCGTCGTCGACCGCGTCGAGCAACGGTCCACGGTTGCCTTCACACATCGCACGAACCAATTCCGGGCGCGTCCCGGCGACACGAGTGCCGTCGGAGTACGAGCCCGCGGCCAATGCCAGCGCGAGGTCCCCGCCGTCAGCACCGACCGCGGCGAGCACGGCAGCCAGCAGATGCGGCAGGTGCGAGATCCGTGCGACCGCGTCATCGTGTCCCGCGGCGCTCGCGGGCACGATCCGGGCGCCGCAGTCCAGGACGAGCTGGGCCACGTCACGCCATGCCGCCACGTCGGTTTCGTCCTCGACGGTCAGCACCCACGACGCGTCACGGAACAAGTCCGCGGACCCGGCGGCCCAGCCGGACGAAGTCGTCCCCGCCATCGGATGCCCGCCGACGTAGCGAGCACGGGAGGCGGTCTGCCGGACGGCCATCTCCACAGGTGCCTTCACGCTCACCACGTCGGTCAGCACGCATTCCGGTGCGTGCGCGGCGACGGCGGCCAGTGTCTTGTCCACTGCGGGCAACGGGACCGCGATCACCACGATCGCGTCCCGCTCCCTGGCCAGCCGCAGCGCGCCATCCACTCCGGACTCGACGGTGAACCCGTCCACTGTGGCGGCTTCGGCATCCACAGAGGACGTGGTGAATCCCCAGACCTGTCTGCCCGATTCACGCGCCGCGCGCAGCAGGGAACCACCGATGAGCCCTAGTCCGATCACGCACAATGGCCGCACGGACCACATCCTGCCCTATCGCAGCGTGTCCAAGGCAAACGCGGCGTACATCGCTACTCCGTTGGCCAGCGCGGACTCGTCGAAATGGACACGGTTGGAGTGGTTCGGGTCGGCGTCGGCGGGCTCGACACCGGGCGGGCAGGCGCCGATGAAGGCGAACGCACCGGGAACTTTCTGCAACACATAGGAGAAGTCCTCGGCGCCCATCATCGGCGCGGGCATCGGTTCGGCGTACCGCTGACCGAGAACCGCGCCGGCCAGGTCGACCACGTGCGGCCCGATCTCGTCGTCGTTGACCGTCACGGGATAGCCCGGCATCAGGTCGACCTCCGCGCGGCAGCCGTACGCGGCGGCGATCTGGTGGCAGAGCTTGGGCAGCTCCTCCCGCATCGTCGCCCTGCTCGCCTCGGACAGGGAGCGGAACGTGCCTTCGAGCTCGGCCGACTCGGGGATGATGTTCCACGTGGTGCCGGCGGTGATCCGCCCGACGGTGGCCACGACCGGCTCGAACACGCTGATCCGCCTGGTCACCAGGGTCTGCAGCGCGCCGACGATCGCCGCGGCGGCGGGCACCGGGTCGAGCGCGTCGTGCGGGATCGCGCCGTGCCCGCCGCGGCCGATGACCCGGACCACGAACTGGTCGGCTGCGGCCAGCATCGCGCCCGCTTTGCTGCGGACCACACCGGACGTGCCCGTCGCGGTGATGTGCAGGGCGAACGCCCGCTCGATCGGCCGTCCGCCCGCGTCCAGCACGCCTTCCTCGATCATGTGCTTGGCGCCGTGGTAGCCCTCCTCACCGGGCTGGAACATGAAAACCACTCGCCCGGCGAGCGCGTCCTTGCGGCTGCACAGCAGCCGCGCGGCCGACACGAGCATCGCGGTGTGCGTGTCGTGGCCGCACGCGTGCATCGAACCGTCTACTTCGGAGGTGTACGACAGTCCGCTGTCCTCCTGGAGGGGGAGGGCGTCCATGTCGCCGCGCAGCAGCACCGTCGGACCGGGCTTCGCGCCGTTGAGCACGGCGGTGACCGAGCTGCACGACTTGCCGGTCATCACGTGCAGACCGAGGCCGTCCAGCGCGTGCACCACCGCCGCCTGGGTCTTCGGCAGGTTCAACCCCTGCTCGGGGTGCATGTGGATTTTGCGGCGCAACGCCACCGTCCGCGGTTGCAGTGCACGGGCCGCTTCGACGAGACCGCTGAACCTCGGGTCGGTAGCCAGCTCGGAAACGGACGGTGACTGGGTCGAACGTTGGGCGTTCATGTCTTCGATAGTGACATTGCGGGCGCGCCGATGGGTGCTGGTTCTTCCGGGTGAACGCCAACCGGAATACGGTGTGCACATGTCTCTCCAGGAGCCAGTCGCCGGCTTCGCGGTAGCGGTCGTCCGGGAGGACGGCAAGTGGCGGTGCGACTCCATGGGCGCCGACGCCCTGCGCGAACTCGACTCAGCCATCACCGAACTGCGCAAACTCCGCTCGACCGGGGCGGTGTTCGGCATGCTCGCCGTCGACGACGAGTTCTTCCTGCTGATCAGGCCCAGTCCAGCTGGTATGGCGCTGCTGCTGTCGGACGCGGCCGCCGCACTGGACTACGACGTCGCGGCGGACGCGCTCGACCTGCTGCGCGTGGACCCACCGGACGAGGAGGACGACGAGCTGTGGCCGGAGGGCTCACTCGACATCCTCGCCGACCTCGGCCTGCCCGCGCCGGAGCTGCAGGTGATCACGGCCGAGGTCGACCTCTACCCGGACCAGCAGCTGCAGATGATCGCCCAGCGCTGCGGCTTCGCGGGAGAGTTCAACACGCTGCTCGACCGCATCCAGCAGTGACGGTCGCCGACGAGCACCTGATGGCGTCCGCGCTGGTCGTGGCGACGGAGGCCACCAGAACCGGCGACGTGCCGATAGGCGCGATCGTGCTCGACCCGTCCGGCGAGGAGCTGGCACGGGCCTGCAACGCGCGTGAAGCCCTCGGCGACCCGACAGCCCACGCGGAGATCCTCGCCCTGCGCGCGGCAGCCCGTGAACTGGGCGACAGCTGGCGCCTGACCGGCTGCACCCTGGTCGTGACCGTCGAGCCGTGCACGATGTGCGCGGGCGCGTTGGTGCTGGCCAGGATCGAACGGGTGGTGTTCGGCGCGTGGGAGCCGAAGACCGGGGCGGCGGGCTCGCTGTGGGACGTGGTCAGGGACCGGCGGCTCAACCACCGGCCGGAAGTGGTCGGCGGAGTGCTGGAGCAGCAGGCCGCGGACCTGATGGCGGAGTTCTTCAGGTCACATCGTATGTGACGCAGATCACATTACGGTGTGTGCGGCCGGTGGGCGGGAACTCCGTAGCCATGAGTGGCTTCGACAAGATGAAGGACAAGGCCGAACAGCTGATCGGCAAGGGCAAGGAAAAACTCGGCCAGACGACCGACAACGAAGACCTGGAAGCGGCGGGCAAGCGCGACCAGCTCAAGGGCGAGGTCAAGGAAACCGGCCACGACGTACGCGACAAGGCGGCAGGCGCGGTGAAGGACGCGAAGGACGCCCTGCGCGACGACAAGCGGTGACACGACCAGCCCTCGCACGGTTAACGGGGACGTCCTGGCAAGCCGCACGAAGCCGTCCGGTAAGCTCTCCGGCGGTAGCGTGTCCGAGCGGCCTAAGGAGCACGCCTCGAAAGCGTGTGAGGGTTCACGCCCTCCGTGGGTTCAAATCCCACCGCTACCGCCAGCCTCAGCCGACGTGTGTCCACGGAAAACGTGGACCTCGTCGGCTGGTTTCGTTTTGGGGGGCCGAGCCCCCCAATCCCCCCCACGGTGCGAGCTCCTTCTGGACCAGCGCTGGGCGCGTTTCGTTTTTACCAGCGGTGCTCGCGGGGCGGGCGTCTTGGGGGGTCTTGGGGCCGAGCCCCATGGTGCGGGCTTCTTCTGGATCAGTGCTGGGTGTGTGTCGTTTTTACCAGCGATGCCCGCGGGGCGGGCGTCGCTTTCGTTGCGTGTGGGTGCCGGACGAGCCTGAGGGCTGTCCGGCGTTGTTGTGTCGGATTGTTATGCGGCGGGGCGGTCGAGGAAGGTGGGGACGAGGGTGGTGAGGGCCTGGTGGTGGGCGGTGGTGATGTGGGTGGTGCCGGGCAGGACGGCGAGTTCTGATGAGGGCAGGCCTGCGATGTCGCCGTTCACGCCGCCACCGGTGAGGCGGAAGAGTTCCACCGCGTGCTCCGGGCGGACGATGTCGGAGTCGCCGATGATCGTGAGGACTGGGGCGCGCAGGGCCTTGATCGCGTTGTCCGGGACGGCCGGGGTGGCGCGGACCATGTCCTTGATCTTGGTCACGAGCAGGTCGAAGTTCTCGGGGCGCGGGTTGATTCGCTTGTACTCGTCGTGGAACGGGGTTCCGTAGAGGTTTTCCGGCTGGATCTGGTCCATCATCTCCAGGTGGCCGGGGTGGAAGCCGGTGTTGTTGATCGTCGCGGACATGAAGACGAGCTTGTTCACCTTGTCCGGGTGGTGGACGGCCATTTGCATCGCCACGCCCGCGCCCATGCTGTAGCCCCAGACGTCGGCCTTCCGCACGCCGATCTTGCCGAGCAGGTCAGCGGTGTCCTTCGCCATCTGGTCCAGGCGCAACGGGCGGTTCACGATGTCAGCCGTGTGGCCGTGGCCCTGCTGTTCGACCGAGATGACCTTGCGGGTCTTCGCGATGCCGCCGATCAGCTCGTCCCATGAGGTGCCGGTCGCGGAGAACGCCCCGTGGATCAGCACGACCGGTGGCTTGCCGCGGTCCTTGCCGTGCACCTCGTAGTACATGCGCAGCCCGTTGACGTCCGCGTAGTGCCCGCGTCCGCCCGCCGGCTCCGCGTCGCCGTGTGCGGCCGGGCTGATGGTGAGGACAGCCCCTGTCAAGGCAGTGATGACAGCAGCGGCGATCTTCTTCATGTCCTGCTCGCTTCCGCTCGATCTCGGTCTTTGCCCACGCGTCGAGCGAGCCGACAGCGGATCGACACACGCCACCGAAAAAGTTCCGGTGGCGTGTGCGCTGTGCTCCTACCGGCCTGCGACGTAGATGTCACCGTCGGCGATGGCCACGTCACGGGCGCTGGACGCGCCGCTGGCCAGGATCCGCGCCGGGTCGCGGAAGTTGCCGATCACCTCGACGCGCTGCACGGGCTTGCGGGTCGGGATCACGGTCTCCGCGTGCCAGTCCCTGCCGAGTGTCGTCAGGTAGGCCTCGATGTTCGGCTGGCCGTCCCTGGTCGCGTACACGCGCCACGTCGCCAGGCCGACCGGTTCGATCTCCCTTGTCCGCACGCCGCTGGCGACCTGCTTGGTCTCCCATGCGCGGCCGTTCCACACGCTCGCCTGGTTCAGCGGGGTGCCGGTGGTGTTGTCGAACGTGAACCACAGCAGGAACGGCCTGCCGACGCTGCCGCCGACCTGCTGGATGTAGTCCGGTGACTTCAGCGTGCCGGTTGGCCGCTCCAACGGCGTTTCCGCGACCTTCAGGTGCGTTTCCTGGTCGGCGTCGTCGATGTCGTGGCCGAGGTCACGCCAGCTCGCCGAGTAGAAGTGGAGGTTGTACGGGTTGAAGACCGCGTAGTAGATGTTGCGGTGGTAGTAGTCGTGCACGTGCTGGGTCGGTCCGCCGCCCGCGAGCGTGTACACGATGTGCACCAGGCCGGTCAGCGGGTCCTGGCGCAACTGTCCGATGTAGATCTCGTTCATGTTGTCCGGCCGCGCGGTCGAGCCGATCGCGAACGGCTTGCCGGTCAGTTCGGCCGAATTGCGCCACGTACGCCCGTTGTCCTTGGACACCAGGTACTTCATCGGCCGCGTGTCGGTCGGAGTGACCTTGTCGATGTCACGCGTGGTCTCGCGGTAGAACACGAAGAGTGTTCCGTCGAACGCCTTGAACGGCATCGGGTAGCTGGCTGCCTTGCCCGCGTCCACCTCGTACGTGGACCAGTCCCCGTCGAGGGAGTGCGGCTTGGCCGAGCGGCTGATCACCGTCGCCGTGTTGTGCATGCCGCGCACCAGCAGCACGTGCCCGTCGTTGGCCTGGATCATCGTCGGGTAGTTGTGCGAGTCGGACTCGCCCTTGGCGATGAACTTGGGCGCCGACCAGTTCTTGGCCCGGTGGTCGTACGCCTGCACGTAGGTGTCGGCGTCCTTGCCCGACCACGAGATGAATGTCTTGCCTGCCTTGGCGTCGTGGATGCCACCCGCGACCGGTCTGCGGTCGGACCGGGACGCGACCTCGGTCGCCGTTGTCATGACTGTGAACGACTGCGCTGCCTGGACGGCCGGGGCAAGCGCCACCGCCGTCGCCAGGACAGTCAAAGTCGTCAGGATGCGCTGCGTTCGGCGCATAGAACTGCCTCCTGGTCGTCACTACCCAGGCGGCGGGAGCGACCCATGGTCGCACATCGACTGCCACCAGTGAAGAGGCCTAACAGTTGCCTCCCCGTACTTCCCTCGTTCACTCCGCCGGGGGACGATGCCTCGGTTGATTTCACGAGGGAGGACAGAGCGTGACCTCATTCTTACGCGGTCTCGCCGTGGCGGCGTCGGTCGGACTGACCATGCTGGTCGCGGTGCCGGGCGCGAGCGCCGCGCCGAGCCAGGACGTCCTGATCGGCGAGGTCTACGGTGGTGGCGGCAACTCCGGTGCCACGTTGACCCAGGACTTCGTCGAACTGACCAACGCCGGGTCCGCGCCGGTCTCGCTGGCCGGGTGGAGCGTGCAGTACCTGCCTGCCGCGCCGAGCGCGTCGAGTCGCTGGCAGGCCACGGCTCTGTCGGGCAGCGTCCAGCCGGGCAGGGCGTACCTGGTCAGCGAGTCGAAGGGGGCGGGCGGATCGGTCGAACTGCCCACCCCGGACGCCGTCGGCTCGATCGCGATGGCCGCGGGTGCGGGCACGGTCGCGCTGGTGAAGAGCACCGAGTTGCTGACGTGCCTGACCGCCGCCGACTGTGCCGCTGACGCCCGGATCCATGACCTGGTCGGGTACGGCAACGCTACTGTCCGTGAAACCGCGCCCGCGCCGGGCACGGCCAGCACGACGTCGTCCGCCCGCGTCAACAGCACGGACACCGACAACAACTCGGTGGACTTCGCGACCGGCGCACCGAGCCCGCTCAACGCGGCGGGCCAGGGCCCCGGCGGTGGAATTCCGCCGGTTTCCGCGAAGATCCACGACATCCAGGGCGTCACCCGCGTGTCCCCGTTGGCGGGCAAGAAGGTCGCGGACGTCACCGGTGTGGTCACCGCGATCCGCGCCTTCGGTCCGCAGCGCGGTTTCTGGTTCCAGGACACCGCCGTGGACGCCGATCCGCGCACCAGCGAAGGTCTTTTCGTGCTGACCGGTACGGCGACACCGAACATCAAGGTCGGTGACGCGGTCGCGGTGGCGGGGACGGTGAAGGAAGCGCTGCCCAACGACGACGCGAACTCCGCCTTCCAGTCGGTGACCGAGCTGACCGGCGCGACGTGGACCGTCTCCTCGGCAGGGAATGCCTTGCCGCAGGCCGAAACCATCGGTTCGCTCCCGGCCGGTTACGTGCCGTCGGGCGGCAACATCGACACGCTCGAACTCCGGCCGGCCGAGTACACATTGGACTACTTCGAGTCGCGCGAGAACATGCGCGTTGCCGTGTCCGATGTGCGCGTCGTCGGGCCGACGACGGAGTTCAACGAGTTCTACGTGACCCTGCGGCCGAACGAGAACCCGACGGCCCGCGGCGGAACCCTGTACACCGGTTACGACCAGCCCAATCCCGGCCGCTTGAAGGTCATGTCGCTGATCCCGTTCTCGCAGCGGCCTTTCCCGAAGGTCAATGTGAACGACAAGCTCACCGGTCTGACCGAGGGCCCGCTGGAGTACTCGAACTTCGGTGGATACACGCTGCAGGCCACCACGCTCGGCGAGGTCGCGGGCGGCGGGTTGCAGCCGGAGAAGACCCGCAAGCAACGCAGCGGTGAACTCGCGATCGGCACCTACAACGTGGAGAACCTCGACCCGGGCGACGAGCAGACCAAGTTCGACCGGCTGGCCGACGGGATCGTGACCAACCTGGCGAACCCGGACGTCGTCGCACTGGAGGAGATCCAGGACGACAACGGCGGCACGAACGACGGCACCGTGTCGGCGGACCAGACGCTGCGCAAGTTCACCGACGCGATCGTCGCCAAGGGCGGCCCGCGCTACGAATGGCGCCAGATCAACCCGGTGAACAACACCGACGGCGGTGAACCGGGCGGGAACATCCGGGTGGCGTTCATCTTCAACCCCGCCCGCGTGTCCTTTGTGGATCGAGCTGGCGGTGACGCGACCACGCCGGTCCAGGTCGTCACCCAGCGCGGCAGGCCGGCGCTTTCGGTGTCACCCGGCCGGATCGACCCGGCCAGCGAAGCGTGGAACAGCTCGCGCAAGCCGCTGGCCGGCGAGTTCCTGTTCCAGGGCCGCAAGGTCTTCGTGGTGGCCAACCACTTCAACTCCAAGGGCGGCGACCAGTCCGCGCACGGCCGCTTCCAGCCGCCCAGCCGGGTCAGCGAGCAGCAGCGGATCAAGCAGGCCATCGCGTTGCGCGGGTTCGTCGACAGCGTGCTCGCGGTGGACCGCAAGGCGAACATCGTGCTCGCCGGTGACCTGAACGACTACCAGTTCTCGCCGGCGCTGGCGGAGCTGACCCGCGGCGGCGCGGTCAAGGACCTGATCGACACGTTGCCCGCCAACCAGCGCTACACCTACGTGTTCGAAGGCAACTCACAGGTCCTGGACCACACGCTGACGAGCAAGGCACCGCGCGGCGTGGACTATGACGTGGTTCACATCAACGCGGAGTTCGCCGGTCAGGCCAGCGACCACGACCCGCAGGTGGTCCGCCTGCGGCCGAGCACCGGCGACGACCTCCTGGACGCCCTGCTGGACCTCCTGGACCTCATCGAGCAGCTCCGAGCGCCCCGTGGGTAGTGTCCACTTTGACACGAAGAGGAGGCGTGTAGATGACTTCGGACAATCAGGACAAGGCAACCAAGCGTAGGCCAAGCCACGCGCTGCCGGACGACGCGGACGGCCCACACCCGCTGATAGACCTCTCCCGTGACCCGCACCCGGGCGTAGCGGACCACGCGAAGCCAGACAACGAAGACGCGAACTGAGACGAACAGCGAACGAACGCCGGGTCTGGCACATCCCAGGCCCGGCGTTCGCGCACGCAGAGCCGACGCCAAGGCGACGAGAGGGCGCAGTTCGAAAGAGCGACAGGGCCGAAGGCCCGCGCGAGAGAGGCCGGGGGGCTTGGGGGGTCGTCCCCCCAAAATGACTACGGACGACCCGGTCTGCGCGTTCCGCAGACACAGGTCGCCCGAGTCCGTGCGGAGGATAGGGGATTTGAACCCCTGAGGGCTTTAACACCCAACACGATTTCCAATCGTGCGCACTAGGCCACTATGCGAATCCTCCGTCGGAGAGCTTACCGGAGGTGGTCCTGACCTCCCCAAACGGGGGTCTCACGGGCGTGCGACGAGGGCAAACGCGCACGGCGCCGGACAGCCGGGCGCCGCGGGCCGACCGGAGGCGGGCGCGCGGGCTCGGATCCCTGTCGCGTGACCCGGAAAAATTCGGGTCGTGCATGAATTGTGGAATGGGCGGATGGAACAGGAAACCGCGAAGCCCGAGTCGTTGCGGACCGGGATCACCTTGGGTGCTGCCGCTGCTGTTTCTGCTGCTGCGTTTGTTCGCCGTGTCGGATTACGACTGGCACACGGCTTTCGCTGTGGTGAACACCCTGAACCCGAAGGACGGGATCGCCATTTTCGTCGGGACGGTGATGGCTGATTCGGTTGTCGCCGGGGTTGTGCCGGCTGTCCTTCTGCCGTTGAGTGCCGCGCAGCTTGTGCGGGCGCGGGAGTCGCATGGTCCGCAGGGGACGTGGCTGGTGGTCGCCTTGCTGGTCGCTGCGGCTGTCGCGTACACGATCACCAATCATGCCTGGTGGTTGCCGGTGTCGGCGGTTGTGATCACGGTCGTGCTCGGCGTGCTCGGCGGGCTGGTCGGCTGGGCGGGGCGGTCGGCTTCCTGGTGCCGCGGGTCGGGTTGGTCGCGGTGGTGACGCTGTTGTGTGCGGCCGCTGTCGTGCGCACGCCGTGGGTTCCGTTGGAGAAAATCGAAACCACTGAGGGGCCTGTGCTCGGATATGTCATGGAGGTTTCGCCCGGTTGCATGCACGTCCTGCATTCCGAGGATCGCGGACTCCACATCATTCTCAGCGGCATTGTCCGCTCCCGGCAGGAGCTCATCGGGTCGCATTAGGTCCTGTGGCCCATGACACGGGATTACCCACTGTCGCCGGTCGTGTTCGGGTGGTTAGCTCCCTGGCACACGTGATCTTGCTTTGAACAGCTGTTGAAAACCCGTCGGCCAATTCCCCGTCGGCCGTGAACACGCGCGCGCTTTTCAGCAATGTCCCGCCGCCTGCAAGGGAAGATCCATGACCAAGTTCCGCAAGTCCGTCGCCGCGGTCCTCGCCGCCGGTGTCCTCACCCTCGGCTTCGGCCCGGCCGCGACCGCCTCGGCCGAAGCGCCCGCCACCACACGCGTCTCGAACGACCAGGCCCAGACGAAGCTCGCTGCCTTGCGCCAGATCGTCACCACGCAGAACGTCGACGAGCTGCTGACCCGGGTCGACGACCCCGCCACGGTGAAGCAGCTGACCGCCGCGCGTGCCGAGCTGGCGGCGCAGGAAGGTCAGCGCGCACAGGACATCGACGTCATCGCCGAGCTGAAGAAGTTCGCGAAGTTCGCGCAGCCGATCATCGTGGCCGGCATCCGGTACGGCGGTCCGGTCGCCGCCGCGTTCGTCGCAGCCCTGCCGCTGATCGTCCCGCTCATCCCCAGTCTCAACGCGTTCGCCCCGATCGTCGCGATCCTCGCGCCGCCGATCGCGTTGCTGATCGGGAAGGGCGCGCCGATCCTGGCCGACCTGATCGAGTCGATCGAGATCGAGGGCGTCGACGAGTCCACCGCGAAGCAGACCCTCGCCAGCCACCTGCGGGACAGCGGCTTGCCGCCGCTGTCCGCGACCATGTTCGGCGGAGTCCTCGCCGGGCTGTTCGCCTGACCCCGGAACGGAAACCACCGGAGGACGACTCCTCCGGTGGTTTCGCCGCTCACCGCTCGTTGACCCAGAACGGCCGCACGCCAACGGTTCCGTTGCCGCCCGCGCAGGTCAGCGTGGCGTTGGTGTCGCGTGTGATGGTGTAGCAGGCGTCGACGAAGTCCGGGTCGTCCGTCCACCAGCTCCCCGGCATCGCGTCCAGGATGGCGTTGACGAGCGGAACGTACACACCGCTGTCCAGGATGTACGCCAGCGCGGCCACCAGAGCCTTGGCCAGGTTCAGGTAGTTCGTGTCGCCGTCGTCTTCCATGAACACGATGTCCGCCGCGCTGTACTTGTAGCGGTTCCAGTGCAGGACAATCTGGTTCGGGTAGTACGTCGTGTTCTCGTCGTCGAGGTACGGCAGCGTCAACGTGTCCGCGCGGACGTCGCCGTTGTGGTCGAAGCCGCCGGTGATCGCGAAGATCTCCGCGTCGCCCTTGAACCAAGGCTCCTGCACGTTGCCGAAGCGGATGCTGGTGACCTGTGTCGCCCGGTAGCCGCCCGCTTCGGTGACGACGGGTTTGCCGGTCTGCCGCTGGATCATTTCCGTACCGAGCCGGACCGCGGTGGTCACATCCACTTCGGCGAACACGACCGGCCGAGTCGGGATTGTCCCGGTGGACAGTGTCAATGGCTTGCCGCCGGGAAAATAGCCGGTGAATTCTCGCGCGTTGTCGTCGTTCGGTGCCGCAGCCACCACGGGCTCGGCGCCCTCGCGCAGCGACCGCGCCATGGAATCGTGGCCGAGACGAATTCTGGCCAGCCGGGCGGAACCAGCAGGGAGCCCTTTCGCGACGAGCAGGTCCGCGTTGGCCTGGGCAACGGACCTGGTCAGGCTGGCTGTGGTCGCCAGCTCGGCCGGGTCGGTCGCGTCGACTGTGGCGATTCTCGCCAGTGTGTCGCGGGTGGCTTTGCCGGTCAACTCGAGCGATATCGCCTTGGCGAGTGAATCGGTTATCGCGGGAACGCTGTTTGTTTTCGCCGTCACCTGTGGTGCGGCCACCGTCGTCGTCACGAGTGCAAGCGCGACCACGGTCGCGCGCAGAGCTGCGGTGCGCATACACCGAACTTCGCGCACCGATGACCCGTCCGGCAATTCACCGAACGGGGGCAATTCCTGACGTGCACAAAAGGTGGATACTGGGAAGGGGAGTACCGTCGAGGCCATGCGAATCGCGTTCGCGGCAGACGACGAGAACGAGACCACCAGGGCGGTCGTCGCCTACCTCACGGCCGAGCACGAGCTGATCCGTCCCGCGCGGTCCGAGTCCTGGCCGCAGCTGGGAGCCGCGGTGGGCCGGGCCGTGGTCGACGGCGACGCGGACTTCGGCGTCGTGATGTGCTGGACCGGAACGGGCACGGCGATCGCGGCCAACAAGGTCCCCGGCGTGCGGGCCGCGCTGGCGTGGGACGCGTGGATCGCCGAGGGCGCTCGCAAGTGGAATGACGCCAATGTCCTTGCGATGAGCCTGAAACGGCTCGCGCCGGACGTCGCCGTCGAGGTGGCGAAGGCGTTTCTCGGGGTCAGCGAACCGGATCCGGACGAGGCCGCCAACATCGCGCAGCTGTAGCTCCTCAGCCGAAGCGGCGCACGATCCTGGCCACGACGCTGGACACGATCAGCCAGAACAGTGCCGCGATGCCGTAGTTGACCAGCACGAGCAGCTTCGGGTCGCTCGGCGTGAACAGGTCCTTGAAGCCGAGGGCGATCGGGTCCGCCACGTCGGCGAAGAAGCTCGTGATCCCGTTCGCGGGATTCGCGCTGCCAACGGTGAGCAGGACGTGGATCACCAGCACCAGCGTGCAGATCAGGCCGATCCACTTGATCACGGCCGCGATCACGCCGACGACCTGTGCACGCGCGGCGCCGGAGCTCTTGGACGAGTCGGCATGCTGGGCCATGCCTGCGAGTCTGGCACGGCCCAGCCAGTTTGGCTACTTCCGAGTAACCAACCGTTACCGGCCGATGATCCGGGCGATGATCGAGCCGATGACCAGCCAGAACACCGCTGCGAGACCGTAGTTGAGGATCACGTCGAGGTTGTAGTTCCCCGTGGCGAACAGGCCGGGGAAGAACAGCGCGAGCGGCTCAGCCAGTGACTGGATGAACGTGTAGAACCCGTTCGCGGTGTTTGCGCCGAGCACGATCAACAAGATGTAGACGGCCTCGATCAGCGCGAAGATCGCCGTGACCCCGAACACGACCCGAGCCGCCGTCCCCCGCCCGCTCGACACATGCCATCTGCGAGTAGTCATATCCATGGATTGACCTCGGGAAGCATTCGGAAACCCGGCCGTTCGGAGTAACCGGCTCGTCCAGGATGTGGGACGCCTGGTTTCCGCCGACCCGGGTCGGCTCGCTACTGTGTGCTCGTGGCTCGATCCCTCCTGCTTCGCTGCCGCGACGGGGCCTGACTTCCAGACCGGCTCCCCGCCGCGGAGCTCAGCGTTGCCGCCGGTCGTCCGCTGATGAAGCTGGAGACCCCTTTCGATGACCACGAATCCCGACTTCCGCACGTCCCGCATCCGCAAGCCCGCGCGTCCGGCGCCTGCCGGGCAGGCGGAGTGGAACGCCCAGCTCGGCTCGTCGATGCCGGTGCACCGCTACCGGCCGTTCGCCGAACTGGTCGAGGACGTGTCCCTCGCCGGTCGCACGTGGCCGGACCGCAAGATCACCACGGCCCCGCTGTGGTGCGCGGTGGACCTGCGTGACGGCAACCAGGCGCTGATCGACCCGATGTCGCCCGCCCGCAAGCGGCGGATGTTCGACCTGCTGGTCAAGATGGGCTACAAGGAGATCGAGGTCGGTTTCCCGGCGGCCAGCCAGACCGACTTCGACTTCGTCCGCGAGATCATCACCGAGGGCGCGGTGCCCGACGACGTACGCATCCAGGTGCTGTCGCAGTGCCGTCCCGAACTGATCGAGCGCACGTTCGAGGCCCTGCAGGGCGCGAGCAAGGCGATCGTCCACATCTACAACTCGACCTCGATCCTGCAGCGCCGGGTGGTGTTCCGCGAGGAGCGCGAGGGCATCAAGAAGATCGCCACGTCCGCCGCGGAAATGGTCGCCGAGCTGGCGGACAAGTACACCGACACGGATTTCCGCTTCCAGTACTCGCCCGAGTCCTACACCGGCACGGAACTGTCGTACGCCGCCGAGGTCTGCAACGCGGTCACCGAGATCTGGAAGCCGACGCCGCAGCGGCCGGTGATCCTGAACCTGCCCGCGACCGTCGAGATGGCCACACCCAACGTGTACGCGGACTCGATCGAGTGGATGCACCGCAACCTGGAGCGCCGCGACTCGGTGATCCTGTCGCTGCACCCGCACAACGACCGCGGCACCGGGGTGGCCGCCGCCGAGCTGGGCTACCAGGCGGGCGCCGACCGCATCGAGGGCTGCCTGTTCGGCAACGGCGAGCGCACCGGCAACGTCTGCCTGGTCACGCTGGGCATGAACATGTTCAGCCAGGGCATCGACCCGCAGATCGACTTCTCCGACATCGACGAGGTCCGCCGCACGGTCGAGTACTGCAACCAGTTGCCGGTACCCGAGCGCCACCCCTACGGCGGCGACCTGGTGTTCACGGCGTTCTCCGGCAGCCACCAGGACGCCATCAACAAGGGCCTCGACGCGTTGCGCGACTCCGCCGACAAGGCGGGCACCCCGGTCGACCAGTTCGAGTGGGAGGTCCCGTACCTGCCCATCGACCCGAAGGACGTCGGCCGCACGTACGAGGCCGTGATCCGGGTCAACTCGCAGTCCGGCAAGGGCGGCGTGGCCTACGTGATGAAGACCGAGCACCAGCTGGAGCTGCCGCGCAGGCTGCAGATCGAGTTCTCCGGCGTGGTGCAGCGGATGACCGACAGCGAGGGCGGCGAGGTCAGCCCGGCGCAGATGTGGGACATGTTCTCCGCCGAGTACCTGACGGCCGCGGCGCCGCTGACCTTGCAACGGCACCGGCTGGCCGACGACGGCAACGGCCACGACGAGATCTCCGCGCTCGTGCACGTCGAAGGCGACGCGCACGAGGTCACGGGTAACGGCAACGGCCCCATCGCGGCGTTCGTGGACGCGTTGGCGAGCGTCGGCTTCGACGTCCGCGTCCTGGACTACACCGAGCACGCCCTCACGGCAGGCGACGACGCGCGCGCCGCCGCCTACGTCGAGTGCGCGGTGGGTGAGCGTGTGCTCTGGGGAGTCGGCGTCGACTCGTCGATCGTGACGGCTTCGCTGCGGGCCGTCGTGTCGGCGATCAACCGAGCAAACCGGTAGAGCTCAGCGAGTCGGGCTGGTCGGGCATGGTCACCATGCCCGCTATCCCGAGCGCCACCGCGATCAGGCCGGCGACGACACCGATGGCGGCCATCCCGCCATCGGTTGCCCGGCCCTTGCGGGCCCGCACGACGCCGACGACGCCGAACAGCACGGCTAACGCCCCGAACACGGTCGCGAGCAGCCCGAACAACACGGTCAGGCCAAATCCGACGCCGACGATGCCCAGTGCGAGGGCGGTCGTGGCGAAGCCATTGCGGAAGATCGGCGTTGCGGCCTCTGGCGGCCGGATCGCGGCGCTCATGGGCAGCTCCCGTGGGCTCGACGCTTGCCCATAAATCGCCGTTATCCGCGTTCGTGTTACCGCTGAATGCCCACGTCAACCTATTGGCGTACAAGGAAAGACACCCTGTGTACGACTCATCGCACAGCGTTGTGACTTGACCGATTCCGCCCGGTTTCAGCCGTAGGTGTAGATCGCGGAGTGATCGAACATGTCCCGCGGTGTCACGTCACCCCAGGGGATCATCGGCTCGTCGGCGTCGACCACGTCGGTGGTGCCCGCGGCCGGGACGTAGTTCGCCGGGCCGTTCACGGCCTGCCAGTCCGACCAGAGCTTGTCCACGTGGCAGTGGTGCAGCCAGAACACCGGATCATTCGGTGATCCCGCGCCTGCCATGGTGCCGTTCACCCACACGTGCACCCGGTTGTGCAGGTTCGGGCCGCGGAAGCCTTCGAGGCTGTTGCGGAAGCTCCCCGCCGACGTGCTGTTCCACGGCGCCGTGTCGTACGTCCTGATGCCGAGCACGCTCTGCACGTCACGGGCGGTCGGCAGGGACACCCCGCCGGACCCGAAACTGCGGCGCAGGTAGGTCGCCGAGTCGCTGCGCACCGACAGCGGCCAGTTCGCCGCGGTGAACGGGCCGCTGGTGACCCGCCCGTTCTGGGTGCGGCTGCCGTCCGGGCCCATGAAGCTGTTCGCCCACAGGGTGGACGAGGCGCCCGCGGTGGTCCAGTCCCAGTAGGGCAGGCTGACCGACGCGTCGACCGCCTGCAGCGCCCGTTCGAACTCGACCAGGTACTTGCGGTGCCACGGCAGGAAGGACGGCGACCGGTGGCCGATTCTGGTGCTGTTGTCGCTGTCGCCGTTGAGCCGTTCGATGTGCTGGCGGACAAAGGTGTCGTACGTTCCCGAGCGTTTGAGTGCCAGCATGGCGTCGACCAGGCGGGTTTTCTCGTCCGCCGTCAGGTTCTGCTGGTTCTTGCGAACCCCCATGGTTGCTCCCCCTTCAGTGCGCGTGGACGACAGGACGCAGGCCGCCGAGCGTGTCGACAGCTCGTTCGGCCGCGTCGCGCAACGACGTGAACGACTCGTAGTGGTTGATCGAGGTGGTGTACGTGCCGTCGGCGTTGCGCATCACGTGCACGAGGTCGCCGTCGATGAACAGCAGGTCCGCCTTGCCGTTGATCCGGCGGCCGCCGTAGGTCTCGTCGAATTCCTGGTCGGCGTTGGCGACCAGCACGTTCCAGCCGAGGGTGGCCCCGCCGGCGATGGCGACCGCGCTGGTCATCAACAGTCTTCGTCTGTTCAGCATGTGGCCGAAGCTAGCCGCACCGAACCCGCGCCGAATCCGCCGATCGGGAGGAAACCCTTGCTCATAAGACGATGCGATGATGGGAAATCGCAGATAGCTTACTGTAAAGGGCTTTCTGTGCCGTTGATCATAGTAACGTCCGTTAACCGATGGATCAAGGCCGCGTGTGACTCGGTGCGGTCGCGCCAGCACAACACGATCCGGTTGGCCAGGGGATCTCCTTGCGGTGAACGGAAAACAACCCCCTGACGGGCACGTGTCGCGCCGGTGAACAAGCCGGCGGCGCGACCGGAACGAACCAGTGGCCAGTACACGCCGGGGTCGGCGATCCAGTACCGGACGCGCGGCTCGAATCCCGCCCGCAGGCAGGCCGCGCGCAGGCCGCTGTCGCTGAACGGGTTGTCCACCCAGTCGTCGTCGGCGAAATCGGCGAGCTCAACCGTTTCCTTGTCCGCCAACGGGTGCTCCGCCGAGATTCCGACCGGGCGCGACTCGCGTGCGATCACCCGCCTGTGCACGCCAGCCGGCACGGGCAGTTCGGACCCGGCCGGTTCGGTCAGCACGCACACGTCCAGTGCGTCAGTGGACAACTGCTGCAGCAGCCAACTCGCCGAATGGTCCACCCGCACCTCGGCCGTACGCGGCAGCTGCGGGATCAACGCGACCATCGTGGCGCACGGCTGGCCCGCGACCGTGAGCCCGCCGGTGCCGCCCGCGACGCTGCGGGCCGAGGAGACCAACTGGTCCATGTCGGCGGCCAGCGTGCGAGCTTTCACCAGTACCCAGTCGCCCAACGGCGTGGTCCGCACACCGCTGGCCGACCGGTGGAACAGCTCCCCGCCGAAGTACTTCTCGATCCGCCTGACGTTGCCGCTGACGGCGGGCTGGCTCTGGCCCAGGCGGATGGCCGCCCGGCCGATGCTGCCGCACTCGGCCACCGCGATGATCGTCCTCAGATGTCCCTGTCCGAGCTCCATAGTGTGGAGATCCTCTCGTGACCAGGGCTTTTCACAACAGTATCTTTGGACCCGGTGTGCTCGTCCGCACACGACTCGGCCCCGGCGGCGACGAGCGCTGCCGGGGCCGAATCGAGGACGAAAGGGTCAGACCACCTTGATGGTCTGCTCCGAGGTGTTCTCCGGGAAGTGGCACGCGGCCTGACGGCCCGGCGCCAGCTCCACCAGCTGCGGCTCCTGGGTCTTGCAGATGTCCTGCGCCTTCCAGCAGCGGGTGTGGAAGCGGCAGCCGGACGGCGGGTTGATCGGCGACGGCACGTCACCCTTCAACCGGATCCGCTCCCGCTTGGCCTTGCGCTCCGGGTCCGGCACCGGCACCGCGGACAGCAACGCGACGGTGTACGGGTGCATCGGCCGCTCGTACAGGCTGGTCCGGTCGGCCAGCTCGACGATCTTGCCGAGGTACATCACCGCGACGCGGTCGGACACGTGCCGCACCACCGACAGGTCGTGCGCGATCATCACGTACGTCAGGTCGAGCTCGTTCTGCAGGTCCTCCAGCAGGTTCACCACCTGCGCCTGGATCGAGACGTCCAGCGCGGACACCGGCTCGTCCGCGATGATCAGCTTCGGCTTCAGTGCGAGCGTGCGGGCGATCCCGATGCGCTGCCGCTGGCCGCCGGAGAACTCGTGCGGGTAGCGGTTGTAGTGCTCGGGGTTCAGGCCGACCAGTTCCAGCAGCTCCTGGACGGACTTCTTCACGCCCTTCTCGGGCTTGACCTTCTGCAGGTTGAACGGCGCTCCGACGATCGCACCGACGGTGTGCCGCGGGTTCAGCGACGAGTACGGGTCCTGGAAGATCATCTGCACGTCCCGGCGCAGCGGGCGCATGGCCCCCTGCGACAGGTGCGTGATGTCCCGTCCCTCGAAGATCACCTTTCCCGCGGTCGGCTCGAGCAAGCGCGTCAGCAGCCGCCCGGTCGTGGTCTTGCCGCAGCCGGACTCGCCGACCAGTGAGAGCGTCTCGCCCTTCTGCACCGTGAAGCTCAACCCGTCCACGGCCTGCACGTTGCCCTTGACGCGCTGCAGCAAGCCCTTGCGGATCGGGAAGTACTTCTGCAGACCGCTCGCCTCGAGCAGCGTCTCGGTCCGGGTGGGGGTGGTGGTCAGTTCACTCATCAGCTCACAACTTCGGCTTGATCTCGGTGGTCCACAAGTGGTGGCGCTGTTCGCCGGACAAGTGGCACGCGATGTGGTGGCCGGGGCTCACTTCCCTGAACTCCGGGCGCTCGGTCGTGGACAGGTCGCCGTTGAGTCCCGCGAAGGCGCAGCGCGGGTTGAACGGACACCCCTCAGGCACGTTGATCAGGCTGGGCGGTGTGCCCTTGATCGGCTGCAGCCGCTCGCTGCGTTCCCGGTCGAGCCGGGGCATCGAACCGAGCAGACCCCACGTGTACGGGTGCTGCGGCGCCGAGAAGATCTCGTGCGACGTGCCGTACTCCACCGAGCGGCCCGCGTACATCACCATGATGTCGTCGGCCAGCTCGGCGACCACGCCGAGGTCGTGGGTGATGATGACGACCGCGGAGTTGAAGTCCTTCTGCAGGTCCACGATCAGGTCGAGGATCTGCGCCTGCACGGTCACGTCGAGCGCGGTGGTCGGCTCGTCCGCGATCAGCAGCTCCGGGTCGCACGACAGCGCCATCGCGATCATCGCGCGCTGCCGCATACCACCGGAGAACTGGTGGGGGTAGTCGTCGACCCGCTTGTCCGGCTGCGGGATGCCCACGCGGTCGAGCATCTCGATCGCGTGCTTCTTGGCCACCGCCTTGGACACGTCGTGGTGCACCCGGTAGGCCTCGACGATCTGGTTGCCCACCGTGTAGTACGGGTGCATCGCGGTCAGCGGGTCCTGGAAGATCATCGCCATCCGCTTGCCGCGCAACGACCGCACCTGCTCCGGCGTCGCCGTGACCAGGTCCTGGCCGTCCAGCAGGATCTGACCGGAGATGTTCGCGGTGCCCCGTTTGTGCAGGCCCATGATCGACAGGCTGGTCACGCTCTTGCCGGAGCCGGACTCACCCACGATGCCGAGGGTTTTGCCCCGCTGCAAGGAGAACGTCAGCCCGTCGACCGACTTGACGATGCCGTCGTCGGTCGGGAAGTGCACCTTCAGATCGCGAACCTGGAGGAACGCCTCGTTCGGCCGCTCCGACGGGCGGGCTGCGCCGCCGGCCAGCAAGTCCTCTTGGGAATGTTTCACGAGTACTTCACCCTCGGGTCGACGACGGCGTACAACAGGTCAACGACCAGGTTCGCGATGATGATGAAGGTCGCGCCGACCAGCGTCACGCCCAGCACCTTCGGCAGGTCGTTGTTCACGATCGCGTTGATGGCGTAGGCGCCGAGTCCCGGCAGTGAGTACGCGCTCTCGGTCAGCACCGCGCCACCGAGCAGGATGCCGAGGTCCAGACCGAAGATCGTGATGATCGGAGTGAGCACGGACCGCAGGCCGTGTTTGACGACCACAGTGCGCTCGTTGAGCCCCTTGGCCCGCGCGGTGCGGATGAAGTCCTCGTTCATCGTCTCGAGCATGGTGGCCCTGGTCAGCCGGGCGTACCCGGCCGCGTTCAGGAACGCCAGCGTGACCCACGGCAGGATCAGCGCACCCGCCCACGCCAACGGGTCGTCAGCGAAGTTGACGTACGTACCACCGGGGACCGCCCAGCCGAGGCCGTAGCTGAAGATCGTCAGCGACAGCAGACCGGTGAAGAAGATCGGCAGCGACACACCGGCCAGCGCGACACCCATCGCGGCCCGGTCGAAGACCGTCCCGCGGCGAAGTGCCGACAGCACACCGGTGCTGATGCCGAGCAGCAGCCAGATCACAGCCGCGCCGACGGCCAGCGAGATCGTCACGCCCATCCGGTCGACCAGGTCCGGCCACACCGGGTTCTGGGTGATGAAGGAATAGCCGAGACACGGTGCCGGGCAGTGCACGGTCGTGGGACCGGTGCTGTAGTCGGCGCCGACGAAGATTGCCGAAATGAACCGCCCGTACTGCGTCAGCAGCGGGTCGGTGAACCCGAGCTTCTCCGCCATCTGGCGGATGGTCTCCGCGTCGGCGGTCTTGCCGACATACCGCGAGGCCATGTCCTCGACGGACGCGCCTGCGATCCGCGGGACCAGGAAGAAGATCGAGAACGTGACCAGGCTGACGACGAAGAGCAGGATCACTGCCCCGATCAGCCTTCGGATGATGTAAGCGAACACCGTACTCGGCCTTGGTGGCCGGGTCGCCCGAGAATCCTCAGGCGACCCGGCCACCAGCTGCCTTCACCTACCTTTTATCTGGTCGCTGGTCCAACTCAGCCCGAGACGCCCAGGGCGAGGTAGTCGTACTCCGAGAAACCGTCCGTGATGAACACGTTGGTCAGGTTCTTCGGCCGGTAGTACAGACCCTTGGCGACCACGCCGGGCAGTGCGTACGCGCTCTCCATGGCCTTGCGGTCGACGTCGACCCACGCCTTCTGGCGCGCGTTCTCGTCCTTCTCGGTCATGGCCTTGTCGATCGCGTCGTTGACCTTCGGGTCCTTGATCGAGAAGTTGGTGTTACCGGCGGCCTTGATGTTGCGGCTGTCGGTGATCTCCTTGAGGAAGCCGAAGCCGTTGGGCCAGTCGGCGGCCCAGCCGAAGACCATCAGGCCGAGGTTGTTGCTCTTGGCGAAGTCCGGCTTGCCCGCGTACAGCTTGGCGTAGTCACCGGTCGGGTAGGGCTTGATGTTCAGCTTGATGCCGACCCGGCCGAGGGACTGCTGCAGCGACTCCGCGGTCGCCTTCTCCTTCGGGCGCTCGGCCCGGTAGGAGATGTTGGTCTCGAAGCCGTTGGGCTGGCCGCACTTGGTCAGTGCTTCCTTGGCCTTGTCGACGTCACCGGCGCTGTCCTTGCTCGGGTACAGGTCGATCTTCTCGGCACCCGGGATGATCGGGGGCAGCAGGCTGGACGCGATCTCGCCACCCGCGTTGCCACCGTAGGCACGCTGGTAACCGGTGCGGTCGGCGGCGTACTCGACTG
Organism: Kibdelosporangium phytohabitans; assembly: GCF_001302585.1. Classification (GTDB taxonomy): domain Bacteria; phylum Actinomycetota; class Actinomycetes; order Mycobacteriales; family Pseudonocardiaceae; genus Kibdelosporangium; species Kibdelosporangium phytohabitans. The sequence goes on from NZ_CP012752.1 coordinate 282,830, forward strand.
CCTTGCGGCACTCGATGTTGTCCAGCGGGGCCACTTCACCGTTGATGTTGGTGTACCAGAGGCGCGCGGACAGCGGGTTGTCCGAGGCGTTCTTCAGGTTCGGGTCCGCGAGGATCTTCGCCTGCGCCGCGGGCTGCACACCGCTGCCGACCACGTCGACGTCCAGGTCACCGGACATCAGCCGGTTGTCGAGGTCGTCGGCGTTGACGTTGAGCTGCATCGTGATCTTGTCCGGCAGCGCCTTGCGGTTCGGGTCGGTCGCCTGGTCCCAGTTGGTGTTGCGGACCAGCGTGAAGCTCTTGCCGAGCTCGACCTTCTCGAACTTGTACGGGCCCGTGGAGACCACGTGCTCCTTGTACTTCGTGCCGTCGTCCTTGGCCTTCGGGACCGGCATCGTGGCGGGCATGCCCGCGAAGTAGTCGAAGTCCGCGAACGGCTTCTTCAACTTGAACACGATCGTCTGGTCGTCCGGCGTCTCGATGGCCTTCAGGCCGAGGCCGTTGGGGTCGCTGTCCTTGTAGGGCGAGGTGTAGCCCTGCAGGTCGAGGAACTCGTTGAAGTACGTGGGGCCGTTGGGGAACGTGTCCTTGTCCAGCGACCGGGAAACGCCGTACTTGACGTCCTTCGAGGTGACGGGGGTGCCGTCGTCGAACTTGACGCCCTTGCGGATCTTGTACGTCCAGGTCTTCAGGTCCTCGCTCGGCACGCCCTTCGACTCGGCGAGGTCGGGCGTCAGCTTGGCGCCGTCCTGGCCGGGAGCCGAGGCGAACATCATCAGCGAGCGGCCGTAGAGCCGGATGAAGTTCCACGAGTACGCGTAGTACGTGTCACCCGGGTCGAGGGAGTCCCAGTCACCCGCGTTGGCCATCCGCAGGGTGCCGCCCTTCTTGTCAGAAGGGTTGAAGACCTTGCCGATGGCTGCGTTGGGGCCGGTGGCCGACGGGTTGCCGCCACCTTTGTTGTTGTTGTTGCTGCTGCCCCCTCCGCCACCACACGCGGAGAGTGTCATGACGGCAGCCGCGCCCGCGGCAACCATCGTGACCAAACGTTGCTTCCTCATCTACAGTTGCACCCCTTTTAGGTTGCTAGCAGCCACCGGTTCGGCGGCTTATCCGATGGCTAACGCGCCCGCGGGTCCAATGCGTCACGCAGTCCGTCGCCGAAGAGGTTGAAGGCCAGCACGGTGATGAAGATGGCCAAACCTGGGAAAACCATGAACCACGCGTCGACCTGGTACCACCTGGAGGCCTCGGACAGCATCGTGCCCCAGGTCGCCGAGGGTGGCTGGATACCGACACCGAGGAACGACAGCGCCGCCTCGAACAGGATGTTCGTCGGGATCAGCAGCGTCGAGTAGACCAGGATCGGTGCGACCAGGTTCGGCAGGAGTTCCTTGAACAGCACGTGCGGCGCCTTCGCGCCGAGGCTGCGGGACGCGTCGACGAACTCGCGTTCACGCAGCGAGAGCGTCTGCGCACGGATGATCCGGCCGATGTAGGGCCAGCTGAAGAACCCGATCACGAAGATCAGCACGGCGATCCGTGAGCCGTCCCGGCCGAGGCCGAACGCGCTGTCCGGCACCACACCGACCAGCGCGATGGCGAACAGCAGCAGCGGGAACGCCAGGAAGACGTCCATGATGCGGCTGATCACCGTGTCCACCCAGCCGCGGAAGTAGCCGGCGATGACACCCATGACCGTGCCGATCACCACGGAGACCAGCGTGGCCGCGAAACCGATCAGCAGCGAGATCCACGACCCGGCGAAGATCCGGGTGAGCAGGTCACGCCCGTTGATCGGCTCGACACCGAACGGGTGCTCGACGCTGACCCCGCCGAGCGGACCGGTCGGGATGCCCCGTTCGGGGTCGATCAGCTCCTGGTGGAAGGCGTTCGGGTCGATCACGCCGAACACGCGGTCGAGCAGCAGCGCGACGATGGCGGCGACGACCATCACCGCGATCAGTACTCCGCTGACCATCGCCACGCGGTCGCGCTTGAGCCGCATCCACGCGATCTGTCCGAGCGAGCGGCCCTGGATGGCCTTCTTGCCCATCCCCTTGAGCGCTGCCTCCGGCTGGGCCTCGGACGAGCCGGGGGAGGCTTCGAGTGGCGCGGTCACGAGATCGGAGTGCGGGTCGAACGGTCAACGCCGGTGACACTCAGCGGTCGCCGCGACGCGTCAGAAGCAGCACGCTGCATCGGACGCGCGGATCGCGGGTAAGCCATCACGCACTCCCTAGGAAACCGTCCGGATGTTGTCCGGGTCTCACTGTGTGGTCGCCGAATCTAGTCGGTCAACGGTGCTGTCCGAACCACCGGAGGTCACAATCGGGCCACGTCGTTTCCCAAAAAACACGCATCAACATGCGCACGATTACCCAGTGTGAAATTTTGGGCCCGCGCGAGCCGACGGATTGTCGACTTCGAACCACCCCGTCTCGAACAGCTGCCAACGCAACAGGTGTGTGCGGTATCTCTCACCATCGCGCGTGACAGAGCGTTCAAGTCGGGCAGGCGCGTCGGCGAATTCCACCCAAACGAGGGATGAAAGCCGCGCGTGAACGGCCGTGCGCCCAGCGGACACGCCTTCGAGAACGAGAACTTCCGGAACGCCGACAGCGACCAATTCACCGGGCGTCGGTTTGTCACGCACCCACTCGGTGCGCCGATAACACCCCGCGCGGTTGCCGGCCAACGGCCGCAGAACGCCCTCTTCGAGGCGTGGCCACCACGCGACGGGGTCGTCCCACGTCGCGAACTCGTCGGTGGATATCAGGGCGGCCCCCGGTGATCCGCCGAGCCGCTCGACGACCCGGCGGGCCAGAGTGGACTTGCCCGACCCCGACGGGCCGTCGATCGCCAGCAGGCGGACGCCGCCGAGCCTCGGCGGCGCCGCCAGAACAGCTTCGACGACCTCGGTGACGTCGTCAGACGGCACGACGTCCGGACAGCGCGCGGGTCAACGTCAGCTCGTCGGCGAACTCCAGGTCGCCGCCCATCGGCAGACCGGACGCCAGCCTGGTCACCGTCAGGCCGGGGAAGTCGCGCAGCAACCGGATCAGGTACGTGGCGGTGGCCTCGCCCTCGGTGTTCGGGTCGGTCGCCAGGATCACCTCGGTCACGTCGTGCTCGCCGATCCGGCCCAGCAGCTGGCGGATCCGCAGCTGGTCGGGACCGATGCCGGACAACGGGTCCAGCGCGCCGCCGAGCACGTGGTAGCGGCCCTTGAACTCACGGGTCCGCTCGATCGCCAGCACGTCCTTCGGCTCCTCGACCACGCACACCTTCTGCGCGTCGCGCCGGGCATCCCGGCAGATGCGGCACGTCGCCTGCTCGGCGACGTTGCCGCAGATGTCGCAGAACTGCACACCTTCCTTGACCTTCTGCAGCGCGTCCTGCAGGCGGCCGATGTCCGCGGGCTCCGCGGCCAGCAGGTGGAAGGCGATTCGCTGCGCGCTCTTGGGACCGACGCCCGGCAGTCGGCCGAGCTCGTCGATCAGGTCCTGTACCGGGCCCTCGTACATCAGAAACCGGGCAGCCCGAGCGCGCCGCCGAAGCCACCGGCGAGGCCACCCATCTTCTCCTCGGCCAGTTTCTGCGCGTTGCTGTTCGCGTCCCTGACCGCGGCGATGACCAGGTCGGCCAGGGTCTCGCCGTCTTCGGGGTCGATCACCTTCGGGTCGATGGTCAGCGCGACCAGCTCACCGGCGCCGGAGACGGTCGCGGTGACCATCCCGCCACCGGCCGTGCCGGTCACCTCGACGTCCTCGAGCTCCTGCTGCGCGGACGCGAGCTTCTCCTGCATGGCCTGCGCCTGCTGCAGGATGTCCTGAATGTTCGGCATTCCGCCGGGTCCGGGTTGCACCGCCACTCCTCGAGTTCGCGTCCTGGCTTGCATTGTCAAGACTAGTCTCTCGGTGTGACGTCCTCGCCTCGCCGCGCCTGTTTCGCGTTCGCCGCCGCAGTGGCCTTCCTCGTCGCGTGCGGCACGACCGAGCCGGGTACGCCCATCGCGGTGCCGCCCGCGCCGTCACCGGCCGGGACGACGACGCCGCACCTCCCGCCGAGCCAGGTTCCGCCGTCACCGCCACCGGCGTCGTCGGCGCCGCCCGCCACCTCGCCGGCCACCCCGCCGGTGGCGGGCAAAGTCGTGGTCATCGACCCCGGGCACAACGGCGGCAACTCGGCCAACCCCGCCGAGATCAACAAAAAGGTGCCCGCCGGGCGCGGGCAGACCAAGGCGTGCAACACAACCGGAACGGCGACCAACGCGGGCTACACCGAGCACGCGTTCACGTGGGACGTCTCGGTCCGGGTGCGGGAGTTGTTGGCGGCAAAGGGAATCAAGGTCGTGATGACCAGGGACGACGACACCGGCGTCGGCCCGTGCGTGGACAAACGCGCCGCGATCGGCAACCAGTCGGGCGCCGCGGCTGTCGTGTCCATCCACGCCGACGGCTCCACTTCCCCTGGCGCACACGGCTTCCACATCGCCTACTCGGCTCCGCCGCTGAACGCGGCGCAGGGCGAACCGGCGAAGAACCTCGCCACGGCACTGCGGGATGGCTTGCGCACAGCGGGTTTCGCCACGTCCACGTACATCGGGACCAACGGCCTGTCGCCGCGCGCCGACCTCGGTGGACTGAACCTCTCGGAACGCCCGGCAGCACTGGTCGAATGCGGCAACATGCGCAACGCGGACGAAGCAGCCGTGTTGTCCAGCCCACAGGGACGCCAGCGTTACGCCGACGCCATCGCGGCTTCGATCGTGGAATACCTGGGCTAGCCGTACCTGGCCGTCGGCTGGAGCAGGGAACCGGCGGCTCGGGACGGGCCACTAGATCTTGCGGGCGCCGAGCTCCTGGGCCAGCAGCTCGATCGCCACTTCCTCCGGGTCGCGAGCCACGATCCGCTCACCCTCGCCCGGCTTCTGCGAAGCCTCGGCGAGCATCTCCTCTTCTTCCTCCGCCTCGGTTTTGGGCGGCGGCGGAGGAGGGGGCGGGAGGGGGTCGTCGGGCTCGGGCGGCTCCGGCGGCGGCGGGATGTCGTCGTGGTCCGTGGCCGGACGCGGAGCCTGGCGCTGCGGCGGCGCGGGAGCGGCCGCCTGGCTCGGGCGCGTCGGCTGCGGACGCGGCTGCGGCGCGGCCTGCACTGCCTGAGGCGCTGCCGTCGCGGTCCCGTGCACGCACGTGACCCGCCACTTCCCGCCGATCACGTTGTTCAACGCCGTGCTGATCAGGTCGACGTTCCGTGCTTCCCCCAACCGCCTGGCAAGTGGGGCGGCGGCGTGCGCGATGACGACCATGTCGCCTTCGATGCTCTGCACGGTCGCGTTGGTCAGCATCGCCTCGGTGCTGCGGCCACCGGGCTGCCTGCGCACTTCCGCCAGCAGTTCCGGCCAGATCCGGCGCACAGCCGCGGCGTCCATCGCACCGGGCTCCACGGGCGGGGCGGGCGCTTGCTGCACGGGGGCAGGCGCTGGTGCGGGTGCGGGCGCTGGTGCCGGTTCAGGTGCGGACTGCCGTGGCGGCGGAGGCGGAGCGGCAGTGGGCGTCGGTGCTTGTGCCTGCACCGGCGCGGGGGCCGGCGCAGGAGCCGGTTGGGCGAGGGCGGGGACGGCGGCAGCGGCGACCGGCGCGACCGACGCGCGCCTCTCCAACTGCTCAAGCCGTTGCAGCACAGCGGAATCCAGCGCGGGATCGCTTGGCACCGCCGCGGGCAGGAGCATCCGCGCGCACAGCAACTCCATCACCAGCCGCGGCGACGTCGCACCACGCATCTCGATGAGTCCGGTGTGGACGATTTCGGCGAACCGGGACAACGTGGCCGGGCCGAGCCGGTCGGCCTGCGCCGACATCCGCGACAACTCGTCGCCCGGCACGTTCACCAGCCCGCGCGCCCCCGAATCCGGGACAGCGCTGAGCAGAACGAGGTCACGCAACCGGTCGAGCAAATCCGAGGCGAACCGCCGCGGATCGTGCCCGGCGTCGACGAGGCGCTCGATCGTGCCGTACACGGCAGCGGCGTCACTCGTCGCCAGCCCGTCGACCATGTCGTTGATCAACGCGATATCCGTGACGCCGAGCAGCGACACGGCTCGCTCGTACGTGACGCCGTCCGCCCCGGCGCCTGACAACAACTGGTCCATCACCGACTGCGTGTCACGCGCCGAACCACCGCCGGCCCGGATCACCAACGGGAACACCGACGGCTCGACCGCGACACCCTCCGCGGCGCAGTTGCGCTCGAGCAACTCCCGCATGATGCCCGGCGGGATCAGCCGGAACGGGTAATGGTGCGTCCGCGAGCGGATGGTGGTCAGCACCTTGTCCGGCTCGGTGGTCGCGAAGATGAAGATGAGGTGCTCCGGCGGCTCCTCCACGATCTTCAGCAGAGCGTTGAAGCCCTGCGTGGTGACCATGTGGGCCTCGTCGATGATGAAGATGCGGTAGCGCGAGATGGCCGGCGCGAAGAACGCGCGGTCCCGCAGCTCACGCGTGTCGTCGACACCACCGTGACTCGCCGCGTCCAACTCGACCACATCGACGCTGCCAGGCCCGTTGGGAGCCAGCGAGACGCACGACTCGCACTCGCCGCACGGATCAGGAGTCGGCCCCTGCACGCAGTTGAGCGACCTGGCCATGATCCGCGCGCTGGAGGTCTTCCCGCAGCCACGAGGGCCGGAGAAAAGATACGCGTGATTCACCCGACCCGCCGACAGCGCGACGCGCAACGGGTCGGTGACGTGCTCCTGACCGACCACCTCAGCGAAGGTCGCCGGACGGTACTTGCGGTAAAGGGCGAGCGCCACGAGAAAGACCCTACCCAAGGGGTCTGACAAACCAGGCGCCAGGACCAGCCGGGGCCGCCGACCGCCCCGGCGAGAGTCGGCTACACTGACAGCGGATCCCATGCGGCGTCCATCTCGTGAACCTCCCCAGGGCCGGAAGGCAGCAAGGATAAGCGGGCTCTGACGGGTGCATGGGATCCGCTTTCCTCACCGACCCCTGCTCGGTTGCTTCGCAACCTTCGCCGGGTCGGAAAGCCTTGTTTGGGGGGCCGAGCCCCCCAAGCCCCCCACGGTGCGGTTTCTTTCGACCCAGCGCTGGGCACTTTGCTCGTTGCTTCGCAAGCTTCGCCGGGTCGGAAAGCCTGGTTTTGGGGGGCCGAGCCCCCCAAGCCCCCCACGGTGCGGTTTCTTTCGACCCAGCGCTGGGCACTTTGCTCGTTGCTTCGCAAGCTTCGCCGGGTCGGAAAGCCTGGTTTGGGGGGGCCGAGCCCCCCAAGCCCCCCACGGTGCGGTTTCTTTCGACCCAGCGCTGGGCACTTTGCTCGTTGCTTCGCAAGCTTCGCCGGGTCGGAAAGCCTGGTTTGGGGGGGCCGAGCCCCCCAAGCCCCCCACGGTGCGGTTTCTTTCGACCCAGCGCTGGGCACTTTGCTCGTTGCTTTGGTTGTTTTGCTTGTTGGGTTGGGCTGGGCCGCGCTTGCGGTCCTGGCCGGGCACGACTCGGCTCGGCGCGGGCTCGCCGGACAGCGTGCCTCGCTTTGCCGACTTCCTCGCTTCCTCTCATTCGCCTCACTGGCTTCACCCACCCGCTTTACCTGGTTCAGCCTTGGCCCGCCTCACCGCTTCATCCAGTCCCGCCTTCGCTCGCGTTTCGCCCTGCCCTGCCATGACTCGCTTCGGCTTCGGTTTGGGTTTGGCAATGTCATGAACCGATCAGCGGTTGCACGCGCTGTGGTCGTCCCGTTACTCATGGATCAGGCCCTTCGCCGAGGGGCACTAGAGAATGGAGACATCCATGGCGGTTACCCTGCCCCGCCTGGTGCGCGCTTGCTTGGTCGCTTTAGCGACCGTCGCGGCGACACTGTCGTCCGTGTCCGTGGCATCAGCGGACGTCTCACCGATGATCGTTGGCGGTACCCGGGCCAACATCAACGACCACAAGTACACCGTCTACCTGGCGAGTGGCTCCACCGGCAGCGGGCAGTTCTGCGGTGGCACGCTTGTCAGCGCGACCAAGGTGGTGACGGCGGCGCACTGCACCGTCAACCGCAGTCCGTCGAACACGTATGTGGTGTGGGGCCGTGAGGACAAGCAGAGCACTGCCGGCACGGTCGCCCGGGTTACCAAGATCTGGATCCACCCGAGCTACACCTCGGCCACCCGCGGTTTCGACGTGTCGGTGCTGACCCTCGGTACCAGCCTGGCCGGGCCGTACCTGCCGCTGGCCACGACGGCCGACACCGCGCTGTACGCGGCGGGCACCCAGGCCACGATCCTCGGCTGGGGAACGACCTCGTCCGGTGGTTCGGCGTCGCGTTACCTGCTCAAGGCCACTGTGCCGCTGACCTCGGACTCGTCCTGCAGCAGCGCGTACGGCAGTTCGTTCATCCAGTCGGCGATGGTGTGCGCGGGCCTGCCCAACGGTGGCGTGGACACCTGCCAGGGCGACTCGGGCGGTCCGCTGATCGCGGGCGGCAAGCTGATCGGTGACACGTCGTGGGGCCGCGGGTGTGCGCTCGCCGGGTACCCGGGCGTGTACGGCCGGATCGCCACCTACCAGACGACGATCGCTGCCCAGCTCTAGAGAACCGGGTTTCCCCATTCCCCGGTGAACGCGATCTCCGAGAGCGGGAGCCGCTTGCGAGGTGCGAGCTCCCGGTCTCGGAGATCGTCGGGGATCGAGTCGCGGTCGCCGAGCCTGCCGACCGCGATCACCACGACCGGCCGGGCTTCCGGCGGCAGTTCGAACAGGATCCGCGCACCTTCCGCGTTGAACCCGCCCATCTGGTGCGCGACCAGGCCTTCCGCCACGGCCTGCAGCACCAGGTTCTCCGTCGCCAGGCCGAGGCCGTACTCCGAGAGCGGCAGTCCGCCTTTCTCGTTGACCGTCATCGCGATGCCCAGCATCAGCACCGCGGACCGCTGCGCCCAGTTCTGGTTGCGCTGGCTCAGCACGTCGAAGATGCGCTGGTACGTCGAGTCACCGCGGCGTCCCACGAAATATCGCGCGGGTTGTGAGTTGCCGTAGGACGGTGCCCAGCGGGCCGCCTCCAGCATCGCTCGCAGTTGTTCGTCGGTGACCACCGCGTCCGCGTCCAGCCACCGCGGGCTCCACCGGTCCTTGATCAACGGGTGCATCAGATCGCCCAGCTCCACACCGTCAGCGAATAGGCGCCGAACCACGACGTGACCACGGCCAGTCCGGTCAGCGTGGTCACGACCGTAGCGGTCCGCCGCTTGGCCAGGCCGACGGCTATCGGGATCAGCAGGACGAACGCGGGCATCAGCAGCCTGGCCTTCGACGCCATCATGCCGTTGGACCCGAGGTCCATCAGCAGCACGCCGAGCGCGAACACCATCAGCGGCCACGGCACCTTCATCCGGAACCCGATCACGACCAGGGCGATGGACGCGAGGATCACCAGGATCGTGACGCCTTCGAACACCGACAACTGCCTGGTGAGCGCGTCCAGCGCGAACCTCGCGGTGGCCAGGCCGCCGTCGAAGCGCGAGTCCCAGCCGCGTGCCTGCAGCTCGAAGTACCCGAACAGGCTGCCGGTCTGCACCGCCACCCAGCCCAGGTAGCCGAAGAAGCCGAGCGGCACCAGCAGGCCGCCGGCCCACGGCCGCCAGCCGTCCTGCCGTTTGACCACGGCGACCAGCGCGGCGAGCCCGACCGCTAGGACCAGCGCCGCCGCGGTCGGCCGGACCAGCCCGGCGCAGGTGCACGCCAGCCCGGCGAGCACCCAGTTGCGTTCGAGCACCCACACCAGCGACCACGCGGCGAACGCGCAGAACAACGCCTCCGAGTAGGGCATGACCAGCACGATGCTCATCGGCGCCGCCGCGAACAGCGCGACCAGGATCAGCCCGGTCCTGGTCGAGCCGCCGGGGACCAGCCTGCCCAGCCGGACGAGGGCGTACGCGCAGAACAGCCCGGCGACGATGGTGATCGTGAACGCCGCGAACAGCCGCGCGTTGTGCGTGCCGCCCAGCGGCGCCGCCAGGTAGTTGATCAGCTTCGGGTAGCCGGGGAAGAACGCCAGCGGTGTCTCGGGGCTGCGCTGGCTGTAGGCGTCGACCAGCCGGGCGGGCACGTTGTCGTAGCCGCCCGCCGCGATGCCCAGGTACCAGTCCGCGTCCCACGAGGTGAGCGCCTGACCCATCGGGAAGTGCGTCTGGTAGCTCATCCACGACAGCACGAGCAGCCCGAACTCGCGGATGCCCAGGTAGATCAGGGCAGGGGCGAGCGTGTAGGCGACTCTGCGCACCGTCCAGGGTCTGCGCCGCGGCCGCGGTTCTGCCGGCGCGGTCACCACCGGCTGCTCGGTCACCTCCGTCGTGGACACGGCAACCAGGCTAAAGCGTGCGGGGCCGAGTGGGTGGCACCACACGAACAAGGAAACCCGATACCAGGCGCAGGTAGGCTCACCTCGACGTGGTCTGAAGCGATTGAGGAGAGGGTTGAGCTGCGTGGCGCTCGTCGTCCAGAAATACGGCGGTTCCTCCGTTGAGAACGCTGACCGGATAAAGCGGGTCGCCGAGCGGATCGTCGCCACCAAGAAGGCGGGCAACGACGTCGTGGTCGCGGTCTCCGCGATGGGGGACACCACCGACGAACTGCTCGACCTGGCCGGCCAGGTGGCGCCGGTGCCGCCGGCCCGGGAACTGGACATGCTGCTCACGTCCGGTGAGCGGATCTCCATGTCGCTGCTGGCCATGGCCATTCACGCGCACGGCCTCGAGGCCCGGTCGTACACCGGTTCGCAGGCGGGCGTGATCACCACGGCGGCGCACGGCAACGCACGCATCATCGACGTGACCCCGAGCCGGATCCAGGAGGCGCTCGACGACGGTGCCATCGCGATCGTGGCGGGGTTCCAGGGCGTGAGCCAGGGCACCAACGAGATCACCACGCTCGGCCGCGGCGGTACGGACACCACGGCGGTGGCGCTGGCCGCCGCGCTCGGCGCCGACGTCTGCGAGATCTACACCGACGTGGATGGCGTGTTCACCGCCGACCCGCGGATCGTGCCCGACGCGCAGCACCTCGACCGCATCACCTACGAGGAGATGCTGGAGATGGCCGCGAGCGGGGCCAAGGTGCTGATGCTGCGCTGTGTCGAATACGCCCGGCGGTACGGGGTGCCGGTCCGGGTCCGGTCGTCGTTCAACCAGAAGCCCGGCACTGTCGTGACCGGGTCGATCGAGGAGCTCTCCGTGGAACAAGCGATGATCACAGGCGTCGCACACGACCGTTCCGAGGCGAAAGTCACTGTCGTCGGCGTACCGGACAAGCTCGGTGTCGCGGCCGCGATCTTCCGCGTGATCGCCGACATCGGCGTGGACATCGACATGGTCCTGCAGAACGTGTCGTCCACCCACACCGGCCGCACCGACATCACGTTCACCCTGTCGAAGGCCAACGGCCCGACCGCGGTCGCGGCGCTGGAGAAGGTCCGCGCCGAGCTCGGCTTCGAGCAGGTCCTCTACGACGACCACATCGGCAAGGTCTCGCTGGTCGGCGCGGGCATGCGCTCGCACCCCGGCGTGACGGCGACGTTCTGCGAGGCGCTGGCCAGGGCAGGCGTGAACATCGAGATCATCAACACCTCGGAGATCCGGATCTCGGTGCTGATCAGGGACACCGAGCTGGACGCGGCGGTGCGCGCGATCCACTCGGCGTTCGAGCTCGGCGGCGACGAAGAGGCCGTGGTGTACGCGGGGAGTGGTCGCTGATGGCACCGGTTCTCGCGCTCGTCGGAGCCACCGGCGCGGTCGGTGGCGTGATGATCGACATCATGAACAACCGCCCCGCTTTCCCGTGGGGCGAGGTCCGGCTGATCGCCTCGGCGCGTTCGGCGGGCAAGAAGATGACCGTGCGCGGCCAGGAGCTGACGGTCGTCGAGATCTCGCCGGAGGCGTTCGACGGCGTGGACGTGGCGATGTTCGACGTGCCGGACGAGATCTCCGCCCGGTGGGCGCCGATCGCGGCCGAGCGCGGCGCGGTCGCCGTGGACAACTCCGGTGCTTTCCGGATGGACGCGGACGTGCCGCTGGTCGTGCCCGAGGTGAACCTCGACAAGGTCGCCGAGCGGCCGCGCGGGATCATCTCGAACCCGAACTGCACGACGCTGTCGATGATGGCCGCGGTCGGCGCGCTGCACCGCAAGTTCCAGCTGACCGAGCTGGTGGTGGCGTCCTACCAGGCGGCGTCCGGCGCGGGCCAGGGCGGCATCGACCGGCTGTACGCGGAGCTGGAAGCCGTGGCGGGCAAGCACGTCGGCAACCGCGCGGGTGACGTGGCCGAGGCACTCGAAGCCGCCGGCCTGCCGGCCGCGGACTCGCCGTTCCCCGCGCCGCTGGCGATGAACGTGGTGCCGTGGGCGGGGTCGCTCAAGGAGGACGGCTGGGCCAGCGAGGAGCTGAAGGTCCGCAACGAGGCGCGCAAGATCATGGGGATCCCGGACCTGAAGGTGTCCGCGACCTGTGTGCGCGTCCCGGTCGTGACCACGCACTCTCTCGCGGTGCACGCGACCTTCGCCAACCCGGTGACGGTGGCGCAGGCACACGAGGTGTTCGACGCGCAGCCTTCGGTCGTGCTGGTCGACGACCCGGCGAACCTGAAGTTCCCGACCCCGGCGGATGTCGTCGGCGGGGACCCGACCTACGTCGGCCGTGTCCGCCAGGCGCTGGACTTCCCGAACACGCTGGACTTCTTCGTGTGCGGCGACAACCTGCGCAAGGGCGCGGCGCTCAACACCTACGAGATCGCCGAGGCGCTGATCGGCTGAGCGGGGGCCGGTGACCGGCGGATGAGCACAGCCGCGACCGCGGCGACGATCAGTCCGCCGGCACCGGCGCCGACGAAGCCCCAGCCCGGTGATCCGCTGTGGTCCACAACGAACCCGACCACCGGTGAGCCCAGCGCCGCCCCGAGGGTGAACGCTGTGCTCTGCAGCCCCGTCGCTTCCCCGCGCACGACCACCGGGACGAGCTTGCTGACCTGCTCGCCGGTGGCCGCGATGGTCGGTGCGCACATGGCGCTGGCGGGCCCCAGCGCGAGCGCGACGACCCACCAGGTGCTGTCCACGAACAGCACCGGGATGGTCAACGCGCCGAGCAGGGCCATCAACACGACCTGTGGCAACGATTTCCGTACGGCGCCGTGCACGAGACCGCCCAGGACCGACGCCACGCACAGGATCACGGTCGCCGCGCCCGTCCATTCGACCTGACCGTGTTCGCGCAGCACAGCGACGAGAGTCACTTCCGTGCCCGCCAGTACGAAGACGGCGCCCAGGCCGACCAGCAGCACCGCGAGCAGTTTGCCGTTGAGCCACTCCCGGCGCGGTGGCCGCTCGCCGACGATCTCGTCGTCGCCGCGGGTCGGCGGGTTGACGATGAACAGTGCGACCCCGACCAGGGCGAACCCGGCGCCGATCACCCGCAAGGCTGTCGACGTGGACACCTGCGTGGCCAGCGCGACCGCGGCGAGCGGGCCGATCATGAAGCTGAGCTCGACGGAGATCGAGTCGAGCGAGTAGGCCGTGCGGCGTTGTTCGCCCTGCACGAGGGCGGCGACCGCTTGGCGGCCGATCGACATGGTCGGCACAGCGAAGACGCCGCCGACGAAGCCGACCACCAGCAGCACCGGGTACGACAACCACGGCGCGACGACCCAGAACGACGCCTCGCCGATGGTGGTGATCACCAGCATGGTGCGCAGTCCGTACCGGTCGACTACCCAGCCCGCCAGCGGCGCGCCGATGGCGATGCCGACGGTGGCGGCGGCTCCGACCAGACCCGCGGCGCCGTACCCGTGGCCGAGCCCGATGGCCACGTGCAACGTCAGTGCCATCGACGTGGCCGAACCGGGGATCCTGGCGAAGAACATCAGGATCATCAGCGTTCGGACACCGGGCATCCCCAGCAACCGTCGATAGCGCTCCACGAGCAGTCAGGGGATCATCTGATTACCCCACCCGGCAAGCGAGTTTTCCCGTGCCCGGCGCACCTTTCGCCGTACGTGGGCGCAACTGTCACACGAATGGACGAGGTCTGGACCAGTCGGTCGTGGGTCACCCTGAGGGGACACAGCGACAGCCGCTGTCACTTGGTCGAGTCGTTGGTGGACTCATTCCAGATTGAGCGGTGAGGGTAGGTAGCGATGTCGACACCGACCACCCCGGACCGGGCCCGGATGCGTGAACAGCTGCGTTCGACGGGGCTGCGCGTGACCGCGCCGAGGCTGGCGGTGCTCGCCCTGCTGAGCGAACACCCGCACTCGACCGCCGACCAGGTCGCCGGTGGGGTACGTGAGTTGCTGGGGTCGGTGTCCACCCAAGCGGTGTACGACGTGCTGAACGTGTTCACGGCCACGAACCTGGTGCGCCGGATCGAACCGGCCGGGTCCCCGGCCCGCTACGAGACGCGCACCGGCGACAACCACCACCACCTCGTCTGCCGACACTGCGGCCGCGCGGAGGACGTCGACTGCGTGATCGGTCCGGCGCCGTGCTTGACGCCCGACCACACCGCCGGGTTCGTCGTCGACGAGGCGGAGGTCGTGTTCTGGGGCCTGTGCGCGGACTGCCAGTCCCTCGAATGACCGACGACCCTCCCCGTCACGAGGTTCGCCACGCGAGTTCGAAGATTCACTCGTCCAGGTGAAGGTTCGCCCCGGTCGTGGCCGCCGGGCGTCCGTGCGTTCACCGTGTCCGGCGCCGGACGGTGTTGGCACCGCGCCAAGGATCCCCGGCAGGTGTCGGAACTAGTGGATCTACGCCGGTAATTCGGCTACCAGCGGTAAACCGTCGAATTCCACGTTGGGTGAGAAATATGGTGCGCCAGTGGTGGGCTGGTGAGTATGTGCCGGTACCGGCGGAATCCGCTCATTGTTGGCTTCGTCGTCATGTGAGCGGGGAAGGAGTCGGGAAGGAGAATCGGATTTGTCAAAAAGCTCGCAGTGGTGGTGATCGGCAGCATGATCGCGGTGACGGGGGAGGGCGGACGCGTGGGCGAAGAGGGCTGAGACCCGCGACAACCCGGTCAAGGCGATGGACCTGAACACCGAGCTGGCGACCAGGCTGGCCCAGATCCCCGACGGCACCGAGAAGCTGCTGCCCGGCCTCGACCTGCTCTCCGGCGTGAGCACCCTGCTCGCTACCCTCCTCGGTCTGGTCACGAGCCTGCTGCCCGTTCCGCTGCCACTGCCGCCGCTGCCGGTCCCGGTCCCAGTTCCCTGAGAAAAATTGAACCGACTGTCCGGCGCATTGTCGTGCGCCGGACTTTCGGCATTCCTCAGACCGATTCTTTCGACCGCATTTCCAAGGCCGTCCGCAAGGATCCCGCGGCCTCGTACATCGCTTCCCGAAAACGAGTTCCAATAGTGAGGAAATTGGCGTAGCCGTGGATCAGGTCGTCGTGCCGGGACAACACGACCGGCACGCCGGCCTCCCGCAGCAGCGCCGCGTACAGCTCGCCCTCGTCGCGCAGCGGGTCGAACCCGGCCGTCGCCAGGTATGCGGGCGGTAGCCCGGACAGGTCGGGTGCGAGCGCGGGCGCGTAACGCGGGTCGAGCTTGTCCTGCTCGGTGGCCGGGTACTGCCGGCTGACGCAGTCGATGTCCGTCTTGGTGAGGAAGAAGCCCTTGGCGAACAGGTCCTTCGACCGGGTCGGCCTGTCCCCGGCCGTCGTCGGGTAGAGCAGCAGCTGGAACGCGGGCTTCGGACCGCCCTCCCGCGTCGTCACCAGCGCCACCACCGCGGCGAGGTTCCCGCCCGCGCTGTCGCCGCCGACCGCGATCACCGACGGGTCCGCCCCGAGTTCCCGCGCGTTGGCGTGCGCGTACTTGAACGCGGCGACCGCGTCCTCGACGGCATGGGGGAACCGGTGCTCCGGCGCGAGCCGGTAGTCCACCGACAGCACCCGCACCTTGGCGTACTTGGCCAGGAAGCGGCAGGGGGTGTCGTGCGACTCGATGTTGCCGATCACGAACCCGCCACCGTGGAAGTACACCAACAGCGGCGAGCCCGCCGGCAGCCCTGCCGGTGTGTACAGCCGCGCGGGGATCGACCCGATCGTCAGGTCCCGCGTGTGCATCGGGCCGATCGGCTGGCCGGCGACGAGACCACTGCTTTCCTCCAGCACGCGGCGGTCCCGCACCGCGTCGCCGCTGAACAGCGACGGCATCCCGGCCAGCTGCTGTGCGCGCAGCAGCAACTGGGCGTCCAACGCCAGTTCCTGCCCGTCGACCCGGATCGGCGGCCCGGCCAGCAACCTGCGAATACGCGCCGGAAGGCGGTACAGGGTGCGCAGTGCGACGCCCTGAGCGGTGAGCATCACTGACTTCGGCGAGAGCGGCATCACCCGATCTTACTGCCGGTAAGTTTCCTGACAGGTCTGGAACTCAATCGAACTTGAAGTCCTAAGCTCGAAGCGTGGCCATACATGTGGTGGGTATCGGTGGCTCCTTGCGGGCGAACTCCCAGTCCGAGCGTGCGCTGCGGGTCGCGTTGGCGGGCGCGGAGGAACTGGGTGCCAAAGTCACCGTGATCACCGGCGACGACCTGGTGCTCCCGTTCTACGACCCGGCCGTGCCGGAGCGCTCCGACGCCGCGCGCAGGCTCGTCGAGAACATCCGCGACGCCGACGGCGTGGTGCTCGTCTCACCCGGCTACCACGGAACGATCTCCGGCCTGATCAAGAACGCACTGGACTACATCGAAGACCTCCGCACCGACGAACGCGTCTACCTCGACGGCCGGGCGGTCGGGTGCGTGGCCACAGCTCAGGGCTGGCAGGCGTCGGTCACCACGCTCACGTCACTGCGGTCGATCGTGCACGCCCTGCGCGGTTGGCCGACGCCCCTCGGCGCGGCGATCAACTCCGCCGAGGTCCGGTTCGACGGCGCGGGCGAGTGCTCGAGCGAGCCGGTGGCCACCTCGTTGCGCACGATCGGGCGGCAGGTCGCCGAGTTCGCGATGGGGCACTGACCCCGGCGCGTAGCGTTGGCCAAATCGGCACGACTCGGATCCGAAAGAGGCAAAAACCCATGGCACAAGCGCTGTACACCGCCGAGGCGACGTCCACAGGGGACGGCCGGAACGGTGAAGTGGTGTCGTCGGACGGTGTGATCGACGAGAAGCTGGCCACACCGAAGGAGATGGGCGGACAGGGCGGGGAGCACACCAACCCCGAGCAGTTGTTCGCCGCGGGCTACTCGGCGTGCTTCCACAGCGCGCTGCGACTGGTCGCCAGGCAGACCAAGGCCGAGGTCGGCGAGACAGCTGTCACAGCGTCGGTGACGCTGAACAAGGACGACAGTGGACGGTTCGTGTTGTCGGTCACCCTGAAGGCTCACCTGCCCGGCATCGAACAGGGCATGGCCGATCAGCTGGTGGCGCAGGCGCACCAGGTTTGCCCGTACTCCCACGCCACTCGGGGGAATATCGAAGTCACCGTCATCGCCACGGTTTGAGCCCGGCGACGCCCGGGAAGCCTTGACGGTGAGGAGGCGATGAAGCAGTGAGCAAGTCACCGATCACCAGTCCGTTGCCCGAGGCGGACAAGAAGACCACCGGAGCGGTTCTGCAGGCGACGCTCGTTGACCTGGTCGATCTGTCTCTGATCGCCAAGCAGGCGCACTGGAACGTGGTCGGCAAGAACTTCCGGAGTGTCCACACGCAACTCGACGAGCTCGTGGCGACCGCCAGGACCTACGTCGACCAGGTGGCCGAGCGGGCCAACGCGATCGGCGTCTCGCCCAACGGCAAGGCGAAGACGGTCGTGGAAAGCACCGGCATGCCGGAGTACCCGGATGGCTGGCTGTCCGACGAGCAAACCGTGGGCGCGATCGTCAAGACGCTCGAAGCGCTGGTCAAGCGACTGCGGGGACGCATCGACGAGACGGACAAGTCCGACCTCGTGACGCAGGACTTGTTGATCGCCATCGCGCAGGACGTGGAGCAGGCCCACTGGATGTGGCAGGCACAGCAGGCCTGACTCCGTTTCATGGCTGTCCCGCGTGCGTATCTTGCAGGGAGGTACGTGCGCGGGGCAGCTCCATGTCCGCGTCAGCGCATGCCGAGCACCCGCAGCACGAAGTACACCTCGATCCCGACCTGTTTGATCATCTCGGAGACCACGAGCGAGCCGTGCCCGGCGTCGTACCGGAACTCCTCGTAGCGCGCCCCGCGCTCGGCGAGCCGGTCGAGGTAGTTGTCGATCTGCCGGATCGGGCAGCGCGGATCGTTCTCCCCGGCCCACACCAGGATCGGTGCCCGCACGTTGTCGA